>JAFTFO010000005.1 GCA_017449495.1 Prevotella sp.
AATAACCAAAGAGAGAGAATTTATGAAACAAAGACTAACAATGTTTATGATCAGCCTCTTCCTGTTTGCAGGCAGTGCGCTGGCACAGACAAAAGTTTCCGGTACAGTACTCTCACAGGAAGACGGTCAGCCCATCATCGGTGCAGCCGTCAAGGTGGTGGGAACGAGTACTGGTATGTTGACTGACGTGAACGGACGATTCAACGTCGCCCTTCCCGAAGGTAAGAATCAGATTGAGGTCAGTTATCTGGGCTTTGTCTCCCAGACTCTTCAGGCCAAGAACGGCATGCGTATTTTTTTGAAGGCTGACGCTCAGTCCCTCGATGAGGTTGTGGTGACCGCTATGGGTATCTCCCGTGAGAAGAAGGCACTGGGTTATGCCGTGTCAGAGGTGAATGGTGACGAACTGATCAAGAGCCGCGGCGGACTGAGCAACCCTGTGAATGCCCTGCAAGGCAAGGTGGCTGGTCTGCAGATCAGCTCTGGCGCAGGTTCCATGGGTGGTTCCTCAAAGGTGCTCATCCGTGGTAACAACTCACTGAGTGGTTCTAACCAGCCGCTGTTCGTTGTCGATGGCGTACCCCTCGAAGGCAAGGACTTCAACTCGACAGACACCCAGCGCGGTGGTGGCGGCTACGACTACGGTAATCTGATCCAGGACTTGAACCCCGATGATATCGAGAACGTGTCCGTGCTGAAGGGTGCCGCCGCTTCGGCCCTCTATGGCAGCCGTGCCTCCAACGGTGTGATTATGATTACAACAAAGCGTGCACAGAAGCAACAGGGCCTGGGCGTGGAGTTCAGTTCTACGCTGGGCATCGAGCGCGTGACGAAGTTGCCCAAACTTCAGTCGCAGTATGGTGGCGGTTACGGCTATATGGCCCTTGACGGCTACGATGACTTCGACGAGGTGGAGATCAATGGCAAAACCTATACTGTGCCTGACTACGGTATGGACGAGAGTTGGGGTCCGAAACTCGATGGTCGTCAGGTACTGTCATGGTACGACCTCGCCAAGTGGGAGGCTAACGGTCGTGTGGGTGATCCGACGACCTCTGCCTGGAGTGCTCCTAAACACGACTATGAGGACTTCTTCGAGACGGGCATCTCGTTCACCAACAACGTGGCCATCTCGCAGGTCTATGACAACAGTGCCTTCCGCATCAGTTATACCAACACGAGCCTCGACGGCTATCTGCCCAACAGTTCGATGTACAAGAACATCTTCAACGTGAACGGCAACATCATGAGCCCTGACAAGAAGTTGAATGTGTTTACCAGCGTAAACTACTTCAACAGTCGTGCCAAGGGTCGTCAGGACACAGGTTATGGCGACAACAACATCATGGTGAAGTTCACCCAGTGGGGCCAGCGCCAGTTGGATATGGACGAACTGAAGGATATGTATAAGTATCCCGACGGAACCCAGGCTACCTGGAACCGTAACGGTGTGGACGATCCTTCGCCTGCCTATCACAACAACCAGTACTGGAGCCGCTACATGAACTATCAGAACGACTCGCGTAACCGTATCTATGGTAACGTGGGCGTCAGTTACCAGATCATCCCACAACTGAAGGCCCAGTACAAGGTAAACCTCGACTTCTTCGTAGATAAACAGTACGAGCGCAATGCCGTGGGTTCCCAGGAACAGTCACGTTACATGGAGATTTCCCGTCAGCAGTATGAGATTAACCACGAGTTCATGCTGATGTACAATCAGGACTTCAAGGATTTCACCCTGAACGCAAACTTCGGTATGAACCTAATGAAGAACCATTACGAGTATGTCTATGGTGAGACCCAGGGCGGTATCGCTATCCCTGAGTTCTACAATCTGGCTAACTCCATGACACAGGCTGCCGCCTATAACTATCGCCGCGAGAAGAGCATCAACTCCCTCTTTGGCGACGTGACCATTGGTTGGAAAAACATGCTCTATCTGGAAGGCACTATCCGCGGTGACAAATCATCGACACTGCCAAAGGATAACAATACCTATGTATATCCCTCAGTAACGGGCAGTTTCATCTTCTCTGAACTGCTGAAGGACAAACTCAGTTGGCTGAGTTTCGGTAAGGTGCGCCTGGGCTTCGCCAAGGTAGGTAACGACACCGATCCCTATCAACTCTACAATGTGTTCTCACAATACACCAACATCGACTCCACGACCCCGGGCTATCGTCTGCCCAACACGATGCAGAACCCTGATCTGAAGCCTGAATCGACCACATCCTGGGAGGCTGGTCTGGAGATGAGTTTCCTGAAAAATCGTCTGGGCTTCGATATCACGTATTACCAGACAAATACGAAGGACGAAATCCTGCCACTGTCAGTTTCTGGTACGACAGGTTATATCTACAAGTATGTCAACTCGGGTGAGATTGAGAACAAAGGTATTGAAATTGGTCTGCATGCAACACCTGTCAAGACTCGAGACTTCGAATGGAACACTAACCTGACACTTGCCCATAATAAGAACAAGGTGAAGTCGTTGGCCGACGGTGTGGACTACTATCGAATCGTCAGTTCACCATTCCTCGTAGAAGTTGGCGCCATGGTTGGCGAGGAGTATGGTGTCATCATGGGTACGAACTATGTCTATGATAACAATGGTAACAAACTCGTTGATGAGAATGGTCTTTACATAGCCTCTGATGGTAATGAGGTAATAGGTCACATCTTCCCCGACTTCACAGGTGGCTGGGTGAACTCATTCCGTTATAAAAACCTTGACCTTAGTTTCCAACTTGACTTCTCGAAGGGTGGACAGTATTTCTCCACGACCTACCTATGGGGTATGTATTGTGGTATGTTTGAAGAGACAGCAGAAAACAATGTACGTGAGACAGGTATTGTATCGGAAGGCTACACGGAGGCAGGAGTGCCCAACACGACCGTCGTTGCAGCCCGTGACTATTATGAGAACTTCTATTCTGGCCCTGCCGCCCAGAGCCTGCTGAAGAGCGACTACCTGAAACTCCGCGAGGTGAGCATCGGCTATACCTTCGACCTCAAGCCACAGTGGTTCGTCAAGAGCCTGCGCCTCTCAGCATACGGTCGTAACCTCGCTGTATGGGGTCCCGACGTGAAGCATTTCGATCCAGAGATGATCGTAACGGGCTCTGGCAACATGCAGGGTGTTGAGGGAGGTGCAACACCGATGGTTTCCACATACGGTTTTACAGTCAACATGAAATTCTAAAACAGAGGAGGAAACAAATATGAAGAATTATATCAAATATACATTTATAGGTTCACTTTGCCTCGCTGCAGCATCCTGTTCGGACCAGGAGGCAATGAACTACAACCCCAATGCTGCGCAAGATGTTCCCTCGAACATGGTGATGAACGCTGCCGAGAAATGGACGGTAGATAATGTCTATGACGTCTGGTTCAGTGGACGCCAGTGCCTAGTCTATTCACAGCAATGGAGCCAGCGTAACTATACAGAGGAGGATCGCTACCAGATTCGTGAGTCTGTAAACAACAGTTATTTCAAATACCTTTATATGGGTCTGAACAATTTCCAGAAGGTCATCAACATGAATACCGATGAGGCAACAAAAGATGCCTGTTCGGCTTACGGTGCCAACTGCAACCAGATTGCCGCCGCCATGATCATGAAAGTATGGCTGGCTGATTTGATGACCGACACATGGGGAGGCATCCCTTATTCCGAGGCCCTCAAACTGGAAAGCGACAACGTGCTTTATGCCAAGTATGATGACCAAAAGGATTTGTATGCTCAGTTAATGAGCGAACTGACTGAAGCAGTCAACATGATTGACGAAAACGAGGTGGCCTTTACCAGCGGCGACGTGATCTACAACGGCGACGCCTCGAAGTGGAAGAAATTCGGAAACTCATTGAAATGCCGTCTTGCCATCCATATGTCGAAGGTCGATAGCAACTGGAAGAGTTACATCCAGCAGGCTCTGGCCAGTGGCGTAATGGAAAGCAATGATGATGCCGCCAAGTTCCAATATACCGCTACAGGCTCCGAATATTGCAAATTTTATGAGGGGTATTACGTGGATGGACGTAACGACTTCGCCATCAACAAGACTCTTGCAGATCTGTTAAAGGGACAACCTGACACACTGAACGCCAAGAGCCATCCATGGGAAGGGGTGATTGACCCTCGCATCCACGTATATACCGTAGATGACGGACAGTGGAATGGTATGGCTGTAGCCACGCAGACTGGTATCCAGGCACGTCTGTTCACACAAGATGGGGTAAAGAGTTGGTATCTCAACCAGCCTCCTGTGCTGTACAAGACGTATGCAGTTCCCTTGATGACATACGCAGAATTGAAGTTCATCATTGGCGAATACAATGGCTTCAGTGTGGAGGATTACAAGGAAGGCATCCGGGCAAGTCTTGAATATTGGTACGATGTAATGGATGCGTCCTTGGATGCTGATGAGGCTGAGGCCTACGTGGAGGCTGTCAGCCAAAACGTGGATGCCGAGGCTTACGCCATCCAGAAGTATATCGACCTCTTTACCAACGGTACGGAGGCCTGGACGGAAATCCGCCGCACAGGCTATCCTGAGCAGATCGTTCGCCCTGGTGAGATTTGCGCAGTATATAACACTGATGATGGTCAGGTTCCCTATGTATTCTCTCCGCTGAGCGATGTGAAAGGCGACATCATCAGCCGCGTGAAGTATCCCACAGATGAGAGTACGCTGAACAGTGAGAGTTGGAATGCTGCTGTTGCAAAACTACAGGATGGAACCAACAACTACTACTCGAAGATGTTCTGGGATGTCCGTACTTCCACCTACGATCACCCTGCGAACAAGTAATTTCGTAGAAATGTAAAAAATCAGCTTCCGCCACTTTTTTGTGACGGGAGCTGTTTTTTTATAACAAAAGAACCGTCTGTTACACAGGGGGGGACAGTTCTCCTGTGTGAAAAACTATTTCACAACGTAATACTCAACAATTCATGCGCAAATTTGTGTATGCCCTCACGAATCCTCTCCGCCTGTTTCCTTCTTGGCACGGCCCGATGATTCAGGTAGTTGGACAGTTGTTTCTGGTTGATACCCGTCATCTTCTCCATGCCAGCCAACGACATGAAACTTGAGTAATACTCCAGAAAACTTGCCACGTCAAACTTCCATTCAATCTCATAGTCGCCTTTGATTTCGTTGGGCCACTGGTTCTCCGGAAGAGTCTGTTTAATCAGCTCGATGGCTTTCTCCGCGTCAGCCTTGACCGCGTCTATGCTGCTTCCCGCTGCATAAATCCCGTCACAATTATCTGAGTATGCATCGAAGTAGTCCTTCGATCTTTCTACCATCATTACTATCTTTTTCATATTTTCTAGACGTTATATTTCCTAATCAGTTTATTTGCCAGGCCTTTTCCTATCTCATGCGAACCATGAAAAGGTATCGGCTCTGTCATGACGCCATTCTTCGTATAGAAGTAATGACTTCCTTCTGCATGGTCAAAAGTCCAACCCGCTTTCACAAATCTGCGGTGCAGCTCACTGTACTTCATAGGCCAAATGCGGTGCAAAGATAGCGAAATTTCTATTATTTACCAAATTTTGAAGCAAAAATGTGCTCACTTTGTGCAAAAACAGTTCACACAGGGGGACTGTCTCCCTGTGCTTCTTCTCAAGACGCAGAAAGTTTGTTGAAAAATCTTTTGAACCATTTTGATATGCATTGATATTTGTAAGAGTGAGTGTGTTCATAGTGTGTAAGATTTAATGTTGTGGAGGCATTTAACTTTGTTCTGCTAACCTTTGTTGGTAAATCCTTTCAAGAAATGCATTGCTCTCCTCAATCCACTCTTTCTTGCGACGAATGGTTTCCCTGACGGCGGCTCTCACCTCCTCGCGGGTTCGTTTTCTTTTTGTTGTCTCCATATCGATTAAATTTAGAATGTTGTTTAACGCTGCAAAATTACGACAAGTTTGTGAAACTTCCAAATGTTTAGGCGGTTTTTTTCTCACAAAAGGGACAGTCCCTTTTGTGAGATTCTGTTTTGATGTAAAATAATTTCGTTAACACAATTGTTTGCGGAAACCGTGCGGAAACGGGCAAACAGCGGCACCCGGACTTTACTGGCACTAAAGTGGATGTTTAGTCACGGTAAAGTCCGAGTTTAGCCTATCTAAAGTCCGGGTTTAGTCTGGGATGCGATTTTGCGTAAAGAAAGACATGATTGTTTGTTAAAAATATTCGTAATAATACGGACAACAGAAGGGGTAGTGTGCGTCTGGTTATAGGGAGAATCTGTTTCCGATGTTTCCGATGTTTCCGATTATTTCTACTTTTATATTAGGTATAGTATGATTTTCATACCCCCATGCTAAAAAGATTGGAAACATCGGAAACATCGGAAACAGACTATGGTCAGAACGGCAAATCCTGATCGACAGCCTGTCTGGCTGCTGTATCGGCCTGCTGGGCGTCAGGTGACTGAACGTAGATGCAAACTACCTGGTTGTCACAGCCTTCCCTACGAGTCTGCCATTTCTCTCCGTCGGCCTGCTTTCCGGTGATGCTGGCGGGATTGTAGGTCAGCCCGGCAAAGCGGCAGTAGGTCTTCAGGCTTTCGGTGAAGGTGCGCTTCGACATCGAGCTCTTGGTGTCGCTGACGAAGTCGCTGAACACCTCGGCGTAGACCAGCGTGCGGTTGAGGTTGCCGGAGCCGGTAGAGAAGAACTCGTTGGCCCACTCGGTGAGCGGCTTGCTGATGGATGCCTGCTGCTCGCGGCGGCGCACCTGCGACAGGGGCGGGTTGATCTTCCAACCGTCCTGCGGGAGCGACAGGTGGAACTGCAGGCACTGGATGAGGAAGGCGATGTCGCGCTGCCAGTCGGCCTCGCTGTACTCGCTGTCCATCAGGTTGCAGCCCACGTCGTCGCGCACGGTACGCGTCTCGCGGTAGTCGTTCTCGGGTGCCTGCACGTGGTAGTAGTCGGCGAACACTTGGTACCACAGCCGGCGCTCGGTGGCGGGGTCGTGCTGACGGATGACGCCGTTGGTGGCGAAGAGCAGCTTGGGCGACTGCTCGAAGGGGATGGTGTAGATGGGCTCGTTCTTCTGCTCGACGAGGAAGCTGCCGGTGACGCGGCCGAAGAACTGTCCGAGGTCGAGCGCGTCGTGGCACTCGTCGATGAAGAACAGTCCGTTGGCCTCGGTGGTGCCGCCGAAGAAGTACTTGCTCTCGACGTCCTGCCGGCGCTTGCCCTCGCGGTAGATGCTGTTCACGAGCTGGCCCACGGTCGAGCCGTAGAGCGTCTTGCCCGAGCCGCCGTTCTTCTCGCTCTTGTCGCGGCCCACCTTGTAGTCGATGCAGACGGTGGCGTAGGCTGCCGAGAGCGACTTGTACTGGTGCATCAGGTAGCCCGCGTTGGCGATGCGGCTCACGAGGCAGAGCTCCTCCTCGGCCTGCTCCTCGGCGGTGAGTTCGAAGCCTCCCTCCAGCTCCTTGCGCCAGTGCAGCCGCGAGCTGCCGCGGTAGAACTGCAGCAGTCGGCTCTTGGCGTCGGCATGGATGTCGATGTGGCAGGTGCCGTCGTCCTGGCGCGTGATGGTGAACATCCGTGGCAGCGCCTTGTAGTCGTGGGGGATGATGCGGTCGGCCCAGACGTACTGGTCGGAGAGCTCGCTGTAGGAGTGGCGCTCCACCTTGTCCTTGGTCACCACCACCCAGCAGTTGCGGAAGAAGAGCGGCTGCGCGTCGGACGTGGCCCGCATGATGTCCACCTCGGGCAGTTCCATCAGCGAGCTGCGCTTGTCGGTGGGCAGGTCGTTGGTGCGCATCAGCTTGTCCTGCAGCGCCTCGGGCCATCCCTGCTGGGCGGCGTGCTGCAGGAAGTAGGATCGGATGCTCTTCGAGACCACGCGCTCCACCTTGATGCCGTCGAAGTGCAGGTAGCGGGGCTTGTCGCTCGAGTCGTCCTTCAGCGTGCAGAAGCCTTGCAGCCAGAGGTAGTAGCTCAGCCGTCGGGGCGAGAGCACGAGCGTCGTGTCGCCGTTCTGCGACGTGCGGTAGTCCCAGAAGCGCGCCCTGACGGCCCGGTCCTTCAGCTGACTGATGGCCCCGGCCTCGCGGTGCAGGTCGAGATAGTCCTTGAGGTCCTTACGGCGGTTGCCGCGCTTGTCGGGCAGGTGGTACATGTCGTCGTCGTTCAGCCACACGGTCCGCATCTCGGGGAACGCCAGGGCCTTCTTGCGGCCCTCGTCGACGCCGGTGCTGTCGGTGTCGGGCACGTTGTACAGCGTCTGGCAGTAGGTCATCACCTTCTTGTAGGCCGACGCGTCGAAGCGGTCGCGCTCGCTGCCCATCCACACGGCGGCCTGACCGCGGCTCCAGCAGGCCACGGCATCGCTGCCGCCCGAGACCAGTAACACGCTGTCGAGCTTCTGGGAGCCGTTGCGCTGGTACTCCTCGACGACGGCATCCAGGCCGAAGATGTAGCCCTGCGGCTTCTGGCCGATGCTGTGGAAGCGGTACTGCTTCTGGTAGTTGTGCGGCTCGTAGACCTTGTCGAACCACGCACGGTTGCCCTGCGCGTCGGTGTACCAGCAGCGCTGGCGGAAGATGGGGTAGCCCTCGGTGCGCTCCTTGACGGTGGTCTTGCCGTCCTTGGTCTTCACCACCTGCTGCACCTCGGCCCAGCCCAGCTTCTGGAGCACCTCGGGCTTGGTGCCGTGGCCCCAGGCGGCCAGTCCCTCGGCCGAGAAGCCGTCGCGCAGGGTGAGCGTCTCCCGGCCCTCCTGCTCACCGGCAATGGCCTGACGCAGGGTCAGGACGGGCTTGTTCGACGTGCTCGACAGTCGGCAGTCTACGCCATAAGCCACAGCCAGCGTCTGGAGCGCAGGCCAGAAGTCGAGTCCGCGCCGCCACATCACCAGGCCGACGGGCGTGAAATAGCGCTCGCCCTCGGGACCGCCGAAGTCACGCACCACCCAGTAGTTGCGGCGCTGGGTAGGCGGATAGACGCCTGCCGAGGCCGTATGCTCGTCACGGATCTTGAACTTGGCCTTCACGTTATGACGGCACACCTCGGCCTGAGGCAGCTCGTCGACGATGATGTCGAAACCGTTGTCACTCTTCTCTAAGATCTTGTTAAGGATGTCAAGATATTGCTTCATAATTTTTGATATTTTTTTTTGAATTAGATTATTTATTTGTTTAAATTTACCAAATTATTGATAAATCTGGCATTAGAAAAGGTTCATTATTTGGCGGTTAACAGAAAACGTATTACATTTGCAGCCGCTTGATGACCAATCCCGTTTGGTTAAAAAGTGCCGCCGGCCTCTGGAGAGCCTCGGAAACTATCTGAGACCAGCGACGTGTGCGCCCCGCCATATCACTCCCGATAGGCGGGGCTGTTTTCATGGTTCGATTATTGTGTCATTCTTCTTTTCTTTTGTGTTTTTGACTGGACGTTGTTTCATGTAGTACACCTGACCCTGAAGGTCATTGTCGAGAGATGGCTGGCGAACCAGGTCGAACATGATGTTGCCCTGCTCGTAGTTGAATCCCAGCGTGTCGAACATCACCTTGGTGGAAACATAGAAGTAACCACTCGATTCCCTCACCGAAAAGGCATCCTCACTGCCCTCATTGTTAATAATAAGGTATAAGGCGCCGTTTTCGTCGTCTTGCGCAAACCTTGCGAACTTCCCAGACTTCAATTCCAAAGCCTTTGCCGTGTCATCGGTAAAGCCGAGCCTTCCGGTTTTGTGGATGGTCGCTTTTAAAGTTGTTGCAAATCTCTTTGCGCTTAAAATAGTAAATGCCATAAAGATTAAATTTTGGTTGCAAAGGTAATAAATAATCTCTTTCCTTCCAAATGTTTTTCCTAAAAATATCGTAAAAACATATATTTCGCAACGGAACTGCCAATAAATGTCGCATTCAATCAAAAAACAAAGAAATCGACAAGAGAATGAAAAGAAAAGGAAAAGGCTGTTCGCAAAAAACAATGATTTACTTTCGATTTATTTTAGAATCCAGCGCAAATTAGCTCCGAAATATTTGCATATCTCGATTATTTTTTGTAACTTTGTACCTGTAAAGAGAAGTGGTTTCGGCCACGGAAGTAACCCTAATTATTCACCATTTAAAACACATCAAAGTTATGAACAAGACAGTCAAGACGATCTTACAAGTGATCAGTTACAT
>JAFTFO010000036.1 GCA_017449495.1 Prevotella sp.
CAGATGGGCGGCACAGGCCTCGGCTTGGCCATCGTCAAGAATGCCATCCTTCTGCATGGCGGTCAGATAAGTGCTAAGAAAGCTGATGGCGGCGGACTGCAGTTTGACTTTACTTTAAGGAAGCAATATGTTTGTCCAACCCGCCAATGAATCGCCTTTGACCGCCTCAGACCGCGAAGTTTATTTGGCTAAAAATAGTTAAGAAAGGTCTAAGTTGCTGATAATCAGTTAAGAGCCAAGTTTTCAACGAGGATGAGTATTAAAGGGTAGAATTTACCAAAAGTAATTTAAAATCGGCGAGATAAACAATGTTTATTTGTTTGTCTCGCTGATTGTCTTCTATTGGGGCAATAAAATATCAGGTCAGATTCCCGTGACAACAAAACGGGCACCGTTGGTATATTCCAGATCGAGTGAGACATTGTAACCCAATGAGTTGGCGAGGCGACGGGCCAAAGGCAGCCCAATGCCAAGGCTATGCTCATCGGGGGATAGACGGACGAAAGGATCGAAGATGCGCTCTGCATCAGCAGTGGGGATGACAGGACCCTCATTGGTGACGGATATGGAGTAGGTGCCATCGGCATCGGCATGACAACTCATCAGCACGGTACTGCCAGTAGCATACTTGTCTGCATTGTCAAGCAGGCAGTTCAACAAGTCCTGCAATAGTGGGCTTGTATCAACCATCACATCGTCTGCCACATCAGTCTTGAACTCTGTGGCCATGTTGCGGTTCTTATCTATAGCCGAGGGGTGGAGGTCGTAACTGTTCAGGATGGAGCGAGCCATTTCATTCAAACCTATTCTGTATTGCTTGGGGGTCGGAATGTCATCGCCATAGAGACTGAACAGGATCAGTTGATGGGTAGAGGTGGCCACATGGTAAGCATTATGGCATACGTCAGCGCGCAGCTGCATATATTCATCTTTAGGTATCTGTCCGTTTCCATCAATGATAATCTCTGCCGTATTTATCAGTGTGATCAGTGGCGTACGGAGTGCTTCCCAACAGATAATCTTCTCCTCTTTTGTGATGCCAGTCGTTCCTTGAGCAAAAGAGTCGACAACAGGGTCCATCAGCGACTCTATGCTTCGAGCGGCATCGAGGATATCGTTGTATCGTTTGGGACGCTCCTCGGGCTTCAAGAGAAAACCCGGGTTATTGAAAATGCGTGCATAGCCCCTCAGCACGTTGATGGGTGACTCTAACTTCTGTTGAATCGTGCTGACAAAGGCACGACGGATGGTCTGCCCAGCCTCATTGCTACGGCGAGCCTCCTGCAACTGAAGGAACTGCTCCTTCAGTCGGCGATTCTTCTTGTGGCGATAGACGAGCATACCTATGAGTAGGGCGATGATGGCCGCGGCCATCAAACCGACTATTATTAATTGTACGCGTCGTATCTCGGCCTTGTCCTGCTCAGCCTGAAGCAGGTCGATATCATGCGTCATGTCTGCCATGTGCATTTCCAAATCCTTACGCTCATCGGCAAAGACAAGACTGTCTTTCAGTTCCGAGGCGCGGAAGGCTCGTTGCCAGTCGCCCATCTTCTCATAGACGTTGATGCGCAACTCCGTAGCCGTCAACGGCACGTCGAGGGAATCGCACCAGGCAAGGGCTTGCTGATAGTCGTTCTGCATCAGGCTGTGGCACACCATCACCTGTTGCAGGTTGGCTGCATTGAACTGTGCAGGCAGGTTCTGGCGGATGCTGTCATACTTTGCATAATAGCGGTAGAAAGCCTCGCGGTCGCCCATCTTGTTGGCGATGATACAGCGATAACCCAGCACACCGCTCTCATACATCGGGTTCGCAAGCATCTGCTGTGGCAGGCTGTCAAGGCATGCCATCGCCTCTGCAGGATGCTTGAAACTGAGCGACTGCGCCAGCGAGAGGTAGGCATTGAACACGGCCACAGGCTCCCGCCCGGCATCTATGCCATGCAAGGCACGGCGGAAGTACTTCTCGCCCATCTCTGGCTGGTTGCGACCGTTGTAGAAAAAGCCCAGTCCCATGTTCGAGATGTAGAGATACTGCTCCAGATGATGCTCCTTGATATGATCTGTGATGAGGTGGATTTCGGTGAAGGCACGATGGAAATGCTTATGGTTCACCTCATATATCACGCGATTCAACCATGTGCGATAGTACTTATCCCACTCCTGACGACTCTCTAAATAGTCCATAAACGTCCAGTGCGCCTCGTAGAAGGCCGAATCGCTGCCACTCATTTGTGTCTCATAAAGATGCTGCACCATTGCCTGCTCCTGCTCAGAGGGCTGTTGTTTCTTCTGATCCGCAGGCTTCTGCTGGGCTGCAAAGGTTACACTTACCACCAGCAGAGCCACGGATAATACAATCTTTTTCAATACTAATACCACTGTTTCTGATTAATTTCCCTGCAAAAGTAGTAAAAAATCCACAAGAGTGCAATACCTTTGGGACGACCTATTTATCTTTTTGTTAATTCTGAAACATTTTTTGTTAATTCTGAAAGTCTTTTGCAAATTTTGAAAGTCGAACCACTGATTATTTGGTAGTATTGCGCATCCATGCTGTTACATTCTGTCCCATGCGCTGTTTAAAGGCGATACTGAAAGTAGTATAGCTTCTGTAGCCACTATTGCTAGCTAACTGCTGAGCGGTAAACGGCCGTTTCATAGCAACAGCTTCGCTATAGAGACTAACGAAATGATTGATGCGCAAATTGTTAATATAGGAATTGTAAGTCATGCCCTGATTGGAGAAATAGTAGGTCAGATAAGTGCGATTGGTGCCTATGACTTGCGCTAGATGAGATAAGGTTAGGTCATGTTGTAAGTAGAGCCGCTTATCTATGCAAAATTGCTGTAACAAGGATCTGATGTTGTCGTATGTATCTTGGGAAAGGCCATTCTTTTCCACATCCTCTTTGATGGCAGTTTCTTCTATAGAACAGGTCTGGGAATGTGGGACGCTCAGGTCGTTCAGTGTTTCCACTCGCCACAGGAGGAAGCATGTAAGTAGGAAAGCAGCAATCTGAATGATGTATTCGTAAGTCTGGCTACCGATGCCCCACACATAGTAACTGAGCAAGAAAATAATGCTGGCCATTACGATGAAAGTCTGCCATACTTCCTTGTGTTCCAGATCGGCATAGTTGTCGCGCAGCCAGCGTCCGTACTTCCTCAACGCACGTACTAAGTATATTGTTAATCCAATGCCCAATAACAGAAGATAGGCATATATCACCGGCACAAGTGCGTCGCTACGGCTGACAATGCACCAAACCACGCCTATAGCAGGCGGTGCCATCATCAATGGGACAGGCCATAGCGGTCGCCTGTGGTCTTGTAGAATTATGAGCATGACGATGATTGACAAAGGAAAAAAGATAATGAAATCGAGCGATGCACCAACAAATAAACTTAGTTTCATATCATCACTTGAAGTGAGGAACGCCGTTGGCAGATACCACAGATGGCCCAAAGCCATGCTAGCAAAGAATGCTGCTGTCCAACGGCGCAGTCGTAGCGGTGGGGTGTTGTCGGGGGCAAAGGCATTACCTCGACGCAACAGTAGATAGCAACTGGCTATGATGTCAGCCATTGCTACTGCAGCATACAGCATATAAAACAGAATACTCTGTGGTAGAGGTTGATCGTACATGTCTTTTACCTGCAATGTTAGTTTGGTAATCGCAATAATACGAAATCCAATTGCAAAGGTACAACAAATAGCCGAGAAATGGCATACTTTCTTTCCTCCTTTTAAATAATATTATACCAAAACGTCTCAATCAAATACATTTCAATGCATAAAACGACTAAAATCTTGCATAAATTCACAAAAATGTGTATCTTTGTACCCGATAGTTTATTTATTAAGAAGATATGAACAAGATTGTGCTGATAACAGGTGCTACAAGCGGTATAGGACTGGCTTGTGCAAGGAAGTTCGCTGAGAATGGCGATAAGTTGATCCTGACAGGTAGGAATGAATATCGTTTGGATGAGATTCGTAAAGAGTTGGAGGATAAGGGAACGGAAGTGCTGATACTGGCTTTCGACGTGAGAGACCGTGAGAAGGCAAAGAAGTATATCAGCGGACTCCCTGCCAAATGGCAGAAGATAGACGTGCTGGTAAACAATGCCGGATTAGCTTTGGGTTTGGAGCCAGAATATGAGGGCAGTCTTGATGACTGGGAAACGATGATCGACACGAACATCAAGGGACTGCTGACAATGACTCGCCTGATAGTTCCCGGTATGGTGGAGCGCAATAGTGGCCACATCATCAATGTCGGTTCTGTGGCTGGAGATGCTGCCTATGCCGGTGGTAATGTCTATTGTGCTACCAAGGCTGCCGTCAAGGCTCTCTCTGACGGACTCCGCATAGATGTGGCTGATACCGCCATCCGTGTGACGAATCTGAAGCCCGGTCTTGTCGAGACAAACTTCAGCAACATCCGCTTCAAGGGTGATGAGGAAAGAGCGGCAAAACTTTATACTGGTATCAAGCCATTGACTGGCGATGACATTGCCGATGTCGCCGTATACGCTGCCAATGCGCCTGCTCATGTTCAGATAGCCGAGGTGCTGATTCTTGCTACCCATCAGGCCAGTGGCAGCGTAATAGTTAGAAAATAGTTACTGATATTATCTCAGTACCTGTGTGAATTCGGGTGCCTGACCTTCCAAGACCGTTACATATACCTTGATTTCTCCAGCAGGCGCATTGGGATCGGCACCCTCCTGAGGCAGATTGGCAGCCGTGAAGAAGTATTCTGTTCCATTGGAAATCGGGCGTGAGGCTACAGTTGTGGCCTTGGCCTTGATCATGGGATAGTCTCCTACAGCAGCATCGAATATCTTCGATTCCTCTTCACTGACGGCATGTTGCTCTGGGAAGTCTTCTAACTTCGTGTACTCACCCTCGATGAACCCGCCGGCTTTCAGGAACTCGTCGACCTCGGCAGGGACGGCCTTAATGCGAGCTGCACGGACACCATAGCCCGGCAGAATCTCGGCCTTGGGCTGCTTTTCCTTCAGGTCGCGAACGCTTGAGTCCAGACCACCGCTACCGAAGGTGCAGAAGGGTACAATCTTCTTACCGCTGAGGTCAGTGCTTTCGACAAACGAGAGCATAGGCGGTGCCATAGTGCCAAACCATACGGGATAGCCCAGGAAGATAGTGTCATATTGCGAGAGGTCAGCCTGGATGGGCTTCAACTCTGGCTGGATGCCCTGCTCACGCTCCTGCTGGACTCTGGCAATCGTGGCCTGGAAGTCACCATCGTAAGGCGTTGTAAGAGCAATCTCCTCAATGTCTGCACCTAACTTTGTCGCCAGCTCCTGTGCCACCGTCTTGGTGTTTGCTGTCTGGGAGTAATAGAGTACCAGCACCTTCTTCTGGGGTGCTTCTGCTTCTTTCTTCGAGCCGCATGAGACGGCTACCAACATCATGGCTACGAGGGCCAGCATCAATTTTAATGTCTTCATATGCTAATTTTATGGGTTTGTCTTCCTCTTTATCGTAGAAATACCTAAAATCACTTAAATCAGACGACAAAGATACGTATATTTCCTCTATTATTCTTATTTTTGCACAAAATATTAGGAATGTTTATGAAAGTTGAGCCCTGATGAAGACGGCAGTGATTGGTGGCGGTGCGGCAGGATTCTTCTTGGCCGTGAACCTGAAAGAGGCGATACCGGAGATGGCGGTGACCATCTTCGAGCGCAGTCATCATGTGCTGTCTAAGGTCGCCGTGTCGGGAGGTGGGCGGTGCAATTGTACGAACACCTTTGCAGAGGTGCGCGACCTCTCGGCTGTCTATCCCCGAGGGCATCGTCTGATGAAACGCCTGTTCAAATCCTTCGACTATCGCGATGCCTATGAGTGGTTTGAGCATCACGGTGTGCCGTTAGTGACGCAGGAGGATCACTGTGTTTTCCCTGCCGCTCAGGATTCCAAGGCCATCATCGACTGTTTCCTCACCTTAGCCCGTCGTTATCAGATAGAGATTCGTCTGGGGGAGAAGATATCGTCATTGGATGATGTTGCCGGCTACGATTTCGTGGTCGTCACGACAGGTGGCTCTCCCACTGGCGAGGGGCTGAAATGGCTCGCACGACTGGGCCATGAGCTGGAACCTCCAGTGCCTTCGTTGTTCAGCTTGCGGATAGATCATGAAAAACTGTGCGATCTGATGGGAACGGTTGTCGACGATGTGACTGTCCATCTCCCAGGCACGAAGTTCCGTGCCGATGGTCCTTTGCTGATCACCCATTGGGGTGTGAGTGGCCCTGCTATCTTGAAATTGTCCAGCTATGCTGCCCGTTATCTGGCAGAACAGCCCTATAACGTACAGCTTTCCGTCAACTGGTTGCAGAGCGATGAATCCCATGTGCAGTCTGCTCTCATGGAGATGACCACCCGTCAGCCCCAGAAACAGTTGACCACTTACTGTCCCTTTGGCCTCTCACTCCGACTGTGGAATCATCTGCTGACAGAGGCCCTGGGGGGCCGGAGTCAGCTACGGTGGTCTGAGATGAGTCGTAAGGATATGAATCGGCTGACGAACACCCTTGTGAATATCACATACCCTGTGGCAGGACGAGCCCCGTTCAAGGATGAGTTCGTCACCTGTGGTGGTGTGTCGCTCAAGAGTATCGACCCCTCCACCCTCGAGAGCCGTCATGTCCCTCATCTTTATTTTGCTGGTGAGGTGCTTGATATTGATGGCATCACAGGCGGTTTCAATTTCCAGGCAGCTTGGACCACCGCCTATGTTGTGCATAATACAATAAAACGCGATGTTTTGCGTTATTATGGAGGTGTTTAGACGTTATTACATATTGCTGTTGATGTGTCTGACCGCTATGGCGGTCGAGGCACAGTATGATGTGTCCTTTGGACATTACTGGGCGATGGAACCGTCGTTCAACCCTGCTGCCGTCGGCAAGGAGGCGAAACTGAACGTCGTGGCAGCCTATGCTACCCAGTTGTCAGGCTTTGAGCATAACCCCAAGACGATGTATGCTGCAGCGGATATGCCCTTCTATGCCATGAACAGCTATCACGGCGTCGGCATCCAGTTCATAAACGATGCCATCGGTCTCTTTTCTCACAAGCGTCTTGGTGTACAGTATGCCTACCAGCCCCAGCTCTGGGGAGGTAAACTCAGCCTGGGCATACAGGCCACGATGCTAGGCGAGACTTTCGACGGATCGAAGTTGGATGTCATCGATACGGGCGACCGTGCCTTGCCGACGACATCCGTCAACGGCACCTCCCTCGACCTCAGTGCCGGTATCTATTATAAGCATCGTAACTGGTATGCTGGTGTGTCTGTTTTGCACCTGAATGCACCCACGGTAGAACTGGGCGACAGGAACGAATTGGCCGTGTCTTCGACATATTATTTGACGGGCGGATACAATATTCGGCTGAAAAATCCGTTTCTTACCATACACACCTCGTTTTTGGGACGTACGGATGGCGTTGCTTACAGGGCAGATATCTCTGGGCGGCTGATGTACACTCATGAGAAGCGGGTGATGTATGCCGGCTTATCATATAGTCCGACAAATTCCGTGACGGTGCAGATAGGTGGCAATGTCCACGGGGTGCGTTTGGGATATAGTTATGAGATATACACGTCGGCCATTAACATCGGCAACGGGAGCCACGAACTCTATGTGAGTTATCAGACGGAACTGAACCTGTATAAGAAAGGCAGGAACTTGCATAAGAGTGTGAGGATATTGTAAAAGCGAAAAGTGAAGAATAAAGAAATATAATTATGAATAAAGGAATATTTAGAACAGAAGTGAGGAGAACGTGGAAGCGAAAGGTTCTGAAGGGACTTTTCACTTTTCACTTATCGCTTTTCACTTCAATGCTATTGACAGGTTGTTTCGGCAGTAAGCTGGCTTCGTCGGAAGGCGGTGAGGTGACAGGTGCTGGAGGCAGAGCCTTTACTGAGCCGACACCCTATGGCATGACGCTGGTGAAGCGCGGTCATCTGAAAATGGGTATTGAAAAGACAGACAGCCTCTGGGGCCGCCAGACACCGTTGCGCGACATCTCTGTCGACGGTTTCTGGATGGACGAGACGGAGGTGACCAACTCTAAGTATCGTCAGTTTGTGAATTATGTACGTGACTCGATCTTGAGGGAGCGTCTGGCAGAAATCGATGAAAGCTATCGTACTGTGAAGACTGACCGTGAAGGCAATGAGCTTGGTTCTGTGCTGAATTGGAAGAAGACACTGCCGCGTAAGCCCAGCGAAGATGAACAGGAGATTATCGACGGGCTCTATGTCACCAACCCCGTTACAGGTGAGAAGATGCTCGACTATCGGCAGATGAACTACCGCTATGAGGTGTTCGACTATACTTCTGCTGCCTTGCGCCGTAATCGTCTGAATCCTGAGGAACGCCATCTGAATACCGACATTGCCATTGATCCCAATGAGCAGGTGTGGATATCGAAGGATACTGCCTATATCGATGACGAGGGCAAGATTGTGCGAGAGACTATTAACCGTCAGTTGACGGGTCCCTGGGATTTCCTTAACACGTACATTATTAATATATATCCGGACACCACCTGCTGGGTGAACGACTTCCCCAATGCAGACAACGAGGTGTATATGCGCTACTATTTCTCCAATCCTGCCTATAATGAGTATCCTGTGGTGGGTGTGACGTGGGAGCAGGCTAATGCTTTTTGTCACTGGCGCACAGAGTATCTATTGAAGGGGCTGGGTGCTGCTGCCCGTTTCGTACAGCGTTATCGTCTGCCGACAGAGGCAGAATGGGAGTTTGCCGCCCGTGGCAAGGATCAGAACGAATTCCCTTGGGATAATGAAGATGTGGCCAGTGGCAAAGGTTGCTTCTTCGCCAATTTCAAGCCCGATGACGGCAACTATACGAAGGACGGCAACCTGATTACCAGCCGTGTGGGCATTTATTCTTCCAATAGTAACGGCCTTTACGATATGGCAGGCAATGTGGCCGAGTGGACGAGTACCGTCTATACTGAGGCTGGTGTCGATGCGATGAATGACATCAATCCTCAGTTGCGATATAATGCCGCCAAGGAGGATCCCTATCGTATGAAGAAGAAGAGCGTGCGTGGAGGCTCCTGGAAGGATCCTGAGTCGTATATCCGTTCGGCTTGGCGTTCGTCAGAATACCAGAACCAGCCACGCTCCTATATAGGATTCCGTTGTGTGCGCAGCCTCGCCAACACTACCAGCGACAAGGCTAAGGCCTCAAAGTAGTAAGTTAAAATTCAAAGTTCAAAGTCAATGACTACTTATAGCAAATACAATTTAGTATACCGTTTGCAGAAGTGGATGGACAGTGTGCCTGGACAGACATTCCTCAACTACGCTTATAGCTGGGGAGCCTCTATCGTGATCTTAGGAACGCTTTTCAAGCTGACCCATCTGCCTGGCGCAAACTTCTTCCTGTTCTTGGGTATGGGAACAGAGGTGTTCGTGTTCTTTATCTCCGCCTTCGACCGTCCGTTTGATAAGACGACGGATGGTATGGAACTTGACAACCATATGAAGACCGGAGAGGAAGAACTTGAGGTGGCATCCCCCTCAGCCACTGTTATTGGTGGTAATGGAGGTACTATCATCATTGGTGGTGGAGGCACAGGAAGTGCCGAGCCTTCTGGAGAGTCTATTCCTTCAGGTACTGCCGTTGACACCGAGGCTATCGCTGCCGTGTCGTCATCCGTCGCAACGGTCTCTGGTGTCGTAGGAGGTGCGGGCATCCCCGGTATCCCCAGTGTGAATCCAGAACTCGAAGAGGCTACAGCAAACTATGTCGATGAACTGAAGCGTCTCACGGAGATGCTGTCGAAGGTGGCTGAACAGAGTGAGCGACTGGCCCGTGACTCTGAGGAGATGGAGAATCTGAACCGTACGCTGACAGGCATCTGTAAGGTCTATGAGCTACAGTTGAAGAGTGCCAGCTCGCAGATTGGTACCATCGACGATATCAATGCCCAGACACGCCGCATGGCAGAACAGATTGCAGAGCTCAACCAGATTTATACTCGTATGATTGAGGCAATGACCGTCAACATGAAGGCCGCAGCCCCCCTCGGTCAGTAAATTGCAAATGGTAAATTGTCTAATTGTAAATTAAAGTGGCAATAAAGAAAAGACCCGTCTCTCCGCGCCAGAAGATGATCAATCTGATGTATGTCGTCTTGATGGCCATGCTTGCGCTGAATGTCTCCAACGAGGTGCTCAACGGCTTCTCCATCGTGGAAGAAAGCCTGAACCGCACCACAAGTAATTCGGCCAAGGAGAACCTGGCTATCTATGAGGACTTCGATACACAGATGAAGGCCAATCCCCAGAAGGTGAAGGAGTGGTACGACAAGGCCCAGCAGGTGAAGCAGATAAGCGATTCGCTCTATAACTTCGCTGCTGAGTTGAAGCAGGCCATTGTGGTGGAGGCTGATGGAAAGAACGGTGACGTAACCAATATCAAGAATAAAGAGGACTTGGAGGCCGCCAGTCAGGTGATGTTGTCACCCAGTCGTGGACAAGGCCAGAACCTGTTTAACGCCATCAACTCCTTCCGTGAGAAGATGCTCCGTATGGTGACCGATGAGAAGCAGAAGCAGATCATCGCCAGCAACTTGACCACAGAAGTGCCCAGCAATGGCTTGGGAAAGAACTGGCAGGAGTATATGTTTGAGTCGATGCCTGCTGCTGCGGCCGTGACCCTGCTATCCAAGTTGCAGAGCGATGTGCGTTATGCCGAGGGTGAGGTATTGCATACGCTGGTGCAGAATATCGACGTAAAGGATATCCGTGTCAACGCCCTCGAGGCGTTCGTCATCCCCAACTCGCAGACCATCGTCCGTGGTGATAAGTTCTCTGCCCATATCGTGATGGCTGCCGTCGACACCACCCAGGTGCCCGACATCTATATAGGCAACCAGAAAGTGGACCTCAAAGATAATCTCTATGAGCGTATCTGTGGCACTACGGGTGACTTCACGCTGGCGGGTTATCTTGAGACCGTCAATGGTAATGGCGAGAGAGTGCGTCGCGACTTCTCACAGAAATACACGGTTGTCGACCCCAGTGCCACCGTCAGTGCCGACCTGATGAACATGCTCTATGCAGGCTATAACAACCCCATCAGCATCAGTGTACCTGGCGTGCCTCTCACCAAGATACAGGCAACCATGACTAACGGTACGTTGCAACCTGTTGGCCCTGGCAAGTATATCGCCCGTCCGTCGAAGATCGGGGAGAATGCCACCATCACCGTTATCTCTACGAATACAGGACGTCCGCAGCAGATGGGACAGTTCACCTTCCGTGTACGCCGTCTACCTGATCCGACGCCGTATATCACAATGAACGACGAGCATGGCAACCCCACACGTTTCAAGGGCGGCGGACTGGTCAAGGCGCAGTTGGTGGGAGCCAACACGCTGGGGGCAGCCATCGACGATGGTATCCTCGACATCGCTTTCAAGGTACAGTCGTTTGAGACCGTCTTCTTCGACAATATGGGTAATGCTGTGCCCATCGTCAGCGAGGGCGCCTCGTTCTCGGGCCGTCAGAAGGAGACCTTCCGCAAGCTGACTCGTAATCGTCGGTTCTATATCTCCCGTGTGACGGTGGTAGGTCCTGACGGACTGACGCGCACCCTGCAGAACCCGATGGAAGTAATAGTGAAATAGTATATAATTATAGTAAGATATGAAGAGAATATTGTTCTTATTGACGATAATGCTGGTGACTGGAGTAGCCCAGGGACAGCCCAAGCAGCGCCGTAGCCAGGCGCAGACAACCCAACAGCAGCAGAAGAAGGCGAAGAGTCCTTCATCGGCCATGTCCATCCGTGCACAGATATCATTCCCTACGGCTGTTGACATGCCAGAGGATGTGGTGTGGCGGCGTGACATCTATCGTGAGATAGATCTCACCAAGGACGAGAATGCCGGCCTCTACTATCCCGTACAGCCCGAAGGCAAGCAGATGAACCTCTTCACCTATATCTTCAAACTGGCGCAGAACAACTATATTCCCATCTACGAATACTCCATCGCCAATGATGGTGCAGACGTGTTCGATGAGCAGGCGAAGGTAGAGATGAAAACCCTGCTCGACGACCGCCACATCTTCTATGAGGAACAGGACGGCAAGTTGAAGGTCGACAACAGCGATATCCCCTCGTCAGAGGTGACGAAATACTACCTCAAGGAGAGTGCTTACTACGATCAGGCCAATGCTGCTTTCCATATCAAGGTGATGGCTCTTTGTCCTGTCATGATGCGTGAAGACGATTTCGGCGGTGAGGCAACTCAGTACCCCCTGTTCTGGGTGAAGTATAGCGATCTGGAGCCATTCCTCAATCGTCAGACGGTGATGACGTCGAACCTCAACAATGCTGCCACGATGACGATGGACGACTTCTTTACGCTCAACAGGTATCGTGGTAAGATCTATAAGACCAACAACGCCCAGGGCAAGACGCTCCTGCAACTCTGCGATGGTGACACCACGAAGCTCTCAGCCGAGCAGAAACGTATTGAGAAGGAGCTTGAAGCCTTCCGTAAGAACATCTTTGGTGACCCTGAGAAAAAAGACTCCCTCGACAGCATTGCCAACGCCAACCCTCAGAACATGAAGGCTGCTGCCAAGGCGAAGGCTAAGGGCAACAAGGCGCCGAAGAGCAGCGTCCGTCGTACGAAGGCATCTAAGTCTAAGAGCAGTTCTGGCAGCAGTTCCGCCGCCTCCAGTGGAGCCCGCGTCTCTGTCCGCCGTCAGCGTCATTGAAATAGCCTTAAAACTATCTGTCCGACTATAGTCAGTCACTCGGCTGACTATAGTCGGACAACTGTTTGACTTAAGTCAGCCACCTGTCTGACTATAGTCGGAGAGGTTGTTTTGTGCCTGTTTCGAAGGATTCCCCTGCTTGTTTCGAGATAGCGAACTGGCAGTATTGTCGAGTTCACATGGCGTCAGTTGTAAAAAAAGTCCCAGAATGCTTGGCCGTTCGGGGAATTCTTTGTAATTTTGGAAAGAAAAGCAATTCTTCTTTATATAAAGGCAGTTCGGAGGATTGAGAAAAAACGGGGTTACGAATTGGCAACCGTTCTATTTTTACGAATATCAAGGTTGTAGGAACTGAAGAGCCACTTTTCAGAACGTAGAACAATGCCTCTTGTATGTAAGTTGGAGAAATACATGATGCAGTTGGTACAGATTATGCATGAGGTCATAGAACTAACAGACAGGTAAGAAAAGCGCCGAATTGGCAAGGGTAATTGAATGTAAACACATTTTTTC
>JAFTFO010000006.1 GCA_017449495.1 Prevotella sp.
ATATAATATATATATAAATATATAATATTAAGCCTATTTAACATCTCTCGTCACACAGACCATATACCGTCTCCTATAAAACTGTCAGCTGTCAGCTGTCAGCTGTCAGCATGTACCCTCGCCTGGATGACGTTTTACGAGTTTCTCTATTTTTTTGCGAAAACATTTGGCGGTCTCGGATTATTTTAGTACCTTTGCAACAGATATGAAAATACTAACTTTTAATACAATCAAGATGAAGTATCTCATGGTGCTTGTGGCGGCAATGATGATCGTTGCCTGCGGAAGGAAGGCTGAAGAGCCGACCTCTCCTTTCGTGACTGTGGAGAACGGTCACTTCGTAAAGAACGGTAAGCCCTACTACTATGTGGGCACTAATTTCTGGTATGGTGCCATCCTCGCCTCGGAAGGGCAGGGCGGCGACCGAGAGCGGCTGGCTAAGGAACTCGACCTGATGAAGGAGATGGGTATCGACAACCTGCGCATCCTCGTGGGAAGTGACGGTCAGCGGGGTGTGAAGACGAAGGTGGAGCCGACGTTGCAGGAGGCGCCGGGTGTGTATAACGATACGATCCTCGCCGGACTCGACTACCTGTTGCAGGAGATGGGCAAGCGCGATATGGTGGCTGTGCTCTACCTGAACAACTCTTGGGAGTGGAGCGGCGGTTACGGCTTCTATCTGGAGCAGGCCGGAGCGGGTCCCCAGCCGAGACCTGACGACGCAGGCTATCCCGCCTTTATGCACGCCATGGCGCAGTATGCCACCAACGAGAAGGCCCATGAGCTGTTCTACGACTATGTGCGCTTCATCCTCACCCGCACGAACCGCTATACCGGCAAGGCCTATAAGGACGATCCCGCCATCATGTCGTGGCAGATCGGCAACGAGCCCAGAGCTTTCTCGACAGAGGCGCTGCCGGCTTTTGAGAAGTGGCTGGCTGAGGCCTCGGCTCTCATCCGCAGTCTCGACCCCAACCACCTGATCAGCATCGGCTCAGAGGGCGCCTGGGGCTGTGAGAACGATTTCGGCTGCTGGGAGCGCATCACCAGCGACCAGAACATCGACTATGCCAATATCCACCTGTGGCCCTACAACTGGGGCTGGGCGAAGCCCGACTCGCTCATCGAGAACCTGCCCAGGGCCCAGGCGAACACGAAGGACTATATCGATCGTCATCTGGAGATCTGCGACCGTATCGGCAAGCCTCTCGTGATGGAGGAGTTCGGCTATCCGCGTGACGGATTCAAGTTCGCCAAGGACGTGCCCACCAAGGGTCGCGACGGCTTCTATCAATACGTATTCTCCCTTGTGGCCGACAATGCCGAGCAGGGCGGTCGCTTCGCAGGCTGTAACTTCTGGGGCTGGGGCGGACTGGCCGAGCCGACACATGAGCAGTGGCAGGTGGGCGACGACTACACGGGCGACCCCGCTCAGGAGGCTCAGGGGCTGAACTCGGTGTTCGCCACCGACTCGACGACACTGGCCGTCGTGCGCTCACAGGTCGACAGAATGAGCAAGTTGACGAAATAGTATCAGCATTGGGCAAAAGAAAGCACGGCTGTTTCGCGGATTTGTCGTACCTTTGCACCGCAATTTGTAATCAACTAAAAGCGACATGAAAAAACTACTATCAATGATGCTGTGCGTGATGGCGTTCTCAACGCTGTCGGCACAAATCCGCGGCTCAGAGATTCAGGTGCTCGTACAGCCAGACCATCAGGACTGGACGTACAAGGCTGGCGAGAAGGCCACCTTTACAGTCAGCGTGCTCAAGTCGGGCACGCTGCTCGACAACGTGAGCGTCGACCTCGCCGCTGGCCCTGAGATGTACCAGGACGTGAAGAAAACCACCGTGCTGAAAGACGGTACGACGAAGCTGACGGGTACGATGAAGCAGCCCGGCTTCTACCGTGTGGACGTGACGGCCCATGTGGATGGCAAGGACTACAAAGGTGCCTGTGGTGCCGCCTTCTCGCCCGAGAAGCTGCAGCCCTCGACGGTGATGCCGAAGGACTTCGAAGAATTTTGGCAGAACGCCATCAAGGAGGCCCGGAAGACGGAGCTGAACCCCACGAAGCGCCTGCTGCCCGAGCGTTGTACAAAGGACGTGAACGTCTATGAGGTCAGCTTCCAGAACATGCAGCAGGACTATCGTACCTATGGTATCCTGTGCGTGCCCGTGAAAGAGGGTAGGTATCCCGCTTTGCTCAGAGTGCCCGGTGCTGGCGTGCGCCCCTACGGCGGCGATGTGTGGACGGCCTCGCAGGGAGCCATCACACTCGAGATTGGCATCCACGGCATCCCCGTGACGATGGACCAGAAGGTGTACGACGACATCTTCCACGGTGCCCTGAACTGGTACTGGGAGTTCTATATGGACGATCGCGACAAGAACTACTACAAGCGTGTGATCTTAGGCTGCATCCGAGCCCTCGACTATATCGAGGAGTACACCCCCTGGAACGGCAAGGAGATGGGCGTGACGGGTTCTTCACAAGGAGGATTCCTGACGCTTGCCACAGCCGCCCTCGACCCCCGCATCACCTATTACGCCCCTGTGCATGCTGCCCTCTGCGACCACACGAACTCGCTCAAGGGTGTTGCCTGTGGCTGGCCCCACTACTTCTATTATAATAAAGGTGTAGGACAGGAGAAGCAGATAGAGGTGTCGCGCTATTACGACGGCATCAACTTCGCCCGTCTGATCACGGACAAGCAGCAGGGCTGGTTCTCTTTTGGCTACTGTGACGATGTGGTGCCTCCCACCACCGCTTGGGAGACCTATAACACCGTGAAGGGTCCTAAGGCCATCAAACCTTATCAGGCCACCTGGCACTTCTGGTTCCAGGAGCAGTGGGACGAGTGGGAAGACTGGCTTTTGAAACAAATGAATATTAAGAACTAAAAAATATGAAAAAACTATTAGCTATGGCATTGGCAACATTGGCAGTTGCCGCTTGCACGACACAGAAACAGGCTGAGCCCGAGAAGACGCAGGCCCAGCAGTTGTTGGAGCGTCTCGACTCGCTCCGCCAGAAAGGCATCATGTACGGACACCAGGACGACCCCATGTACGGTCTGACTTGGGAGTATGACAAGGATTCGAGCGACGTGAAGAACGTCTGCGGCGACTATCCCGCCATCATGGGCTTCGACCTGGGCGGCATTGAGATGGGTGACGCGAAGAACCTCGACAGCGTACCCTTCACCCGTATGACGGAGGAGATCCGGAACCACTATCGTCGTGGCGGCATCGTCACACTGAGTTGGCACCCGCGTAATCCTGTCACCACCATCGAGGGTGGCGGTTGGGCTGGTCAGAAGTTCCCTGAGGGCTCTGGCTGGGACGTCACCGACTCTACCGTCGTGAAGCAGATTCTCGCCGAAGGTGAGGTACAAGAGAAATTCATGCTATGGATGAAGCGCGTGAGCGACTTCCTGGCAACGCTGACAGACGATCAGGGGCAGAAGATTCCCATCATCTTCCGTCCTTGGCACGAGAATAGCGGCTCTTGGTTCTGGTGGGGCGAGAAACTCTGCACCGTTGAGGAATACAAAGGCCTGTGGAACCTGTTGCAGGACTATCTGAACGGTCGTGGCTTTGATAATCTCGTATGGTCGTACTCGCCTGGCTGTCAGAATGATCTGACGGCAGAGCGTCTGCTGGATCGCTATCCCGGTGATGACCGTGTGGATATGATCGGCCTCGACGGCTATCAGTGGGTGCCTGAGGAGAAGGATGCCTTCGTCGAGCGTACCAAGCAGAACCTGACGGTGCTCTGCGAGGTGGCCCAGGCGCATAACCTGATTCCTGCCCTCACGGAGACGGGTATGAAGAATATGACGCAGCCCGACTGGTGGTCTACTACGCTGCTGCCTGCCGTACAGGACTTCCCTATCAGTTATCTGCTTACGTGGCGTAACTATAAGGAAGAGTGGTTCGGCCCGTCGACCTCGAAGCCCGACGCTCCTTATTTCGTGGAGTTCTACAACAGCCCGAAGACCATGTTCCTGAAGGACATTGAGAAGTGAAAAGTGAATAGTAAATAGTGAAAATTAGATAAAATGAGTGATTTCAAAGAGAGAGTGGCAGCCCTGCGCAAGCATCACGAGGAACTGCTGACGAAAAAGAACGAACCCATCGAGTGGGGCAACGGCATTTATGAGAAGTATAAGAACCCGGTAGTGACAGCTGCCCATATCCCCTTAGAGTGGAAATATGATTTCAACGAGCAGGACAATCCCTACCTGATGCAGCGCATCATGTGCAACGCTGCCCTGAACTCGGGTGCTATCAAATGGAATGGTAAGTATGTGCTCGTAGTCCGTGTCGAGGGAGCCGACCGTAAGAGTTTCTTTGCGGTGGCTGAGTCGCCCAACGGTATTGACAACTTCCGTTTCTGGGACGAGCCCATCACCATGCCCGATGATGTGATTCCCGCTACCAATATCTACGATATGCGTATCACGCAGCATGAGGATGGCTGGATATACGGTGTGTTCTGTGCCGAGCGTCACGATGACTCACAGCCTGGCAACCTCTCTGCTGCCACCGCTACCGCAGCCATCGCCCGCACCAAGGACCTGAAGACCTGGTATCGTCTGCCTGACCTGAAGACGAAGAGTCAGCAGCGCAACGTGGTGCTTCATCCTGAGTTCGTCGATGGCAAGTACGCTTTCTACACCCGTCCGCAGGATGGCTTTATCGACACAGGCTCTGGCGGCGGCATCGGCTGGGCACTCGTCGACGACATCACCAACGCCGAGATCAAGGAAGAGACGATCATCTACGAGCGCAAGTATCACACCATCACGGAGGTGAAGAACGGTGAGGGTCCGCACCCCATCAAGACCGCGAAGGGCTGGCTCCATCTGGCTCACGGCGTGAGGGCTACGGCTGACGGTCTGCGCTATGTATTATATATGTATATGACTGCCCTCGACGATCCCACGAAGGTAATCGCCCGTCCCGGTGGCTACTTCCTCGTGCCTGAGGGTGATGAGTATCTGGGCGACGTGATGAACGTGGCCTTTGCCAACGGCTGGATCGCTGATCCCGACGGTAAGGTGTTCATCTACTACGCCTCTGCCGACACCCGTATGCATGTGGCTACCTCGACTATCGACAAGCTGGTAGACTACTGCCTGAATACGCCGGAGGACGGCCTCACCACCGCAGCCAGCGTAGAGACTATCAAGCGCCTCATCGCCAAGAATCGCAAACAATAATTCGTAAATAATAAATCTATGGCTAAGACTAAATTAATCGAAAAGATCGGTTACGGCTTCGGTGATATGTCCACGTCGACGTTCTGGAAAATCTTTTCTTACTATCTTCCGTTCTTCTATTCTAATATCTTCGGCCTCTCGTTGATTGATGCTGGCGTACTCGTACTCGTCACACGTATCTGGGATGCCGTCTCAGACCCGATGATGGGTATTATCTCTGACCGTACCAATACCAAATGGGGTAAATATCGCCCATATCTACTCTGGGTGGCGCCGTTTTTCTCTATCTGTGGTATTCTACTTTTCACCACGCCTGACTGGAATTATGGGGCCAAACTCATTTGGGCTTACATCACCTATATTTTGATGATGACTGTGTATACGGGTATCAATGTGCCTTATGGTGCCATGTTGGGTGTGATGACTGACGATTCCAATGAGAAGACTGTGTTCTCTTCGTTCCGCATGTTCTTTGCATACGGCGGTTCTTTCCTGGCACTTTTCCTTTGGGAACCCCTTACTGATTTCGTGGTGGGAGCGCCTATCGGCTCTCATCAGGGCTATAATAGTCCTGACGGCTGGTTCTGGGGTATGGTGGTTGTTGCTGCTGCCTGTTTCGTGATGTTCATCCTTTGCTTCCTTCTGACGAGGGAGCATCTGAAGACGGTGTCAACGGTGAGTGTGGGCGACGACTTCAAGTCACTGCTCTCTAATAAGCCTTGGTGGTTGCTCATCGGAGCTGCCTTGTGCTCCAACTTGTTCAATACCGTGCGTGGTGCGACAGTGGCTTATTTCTTCCAGGACATTATTGGCCCGGGGGTCAGCCTGTCGTTTGACATTGTTTTTGTTGTGTCTTTCCTGTTCTATTCGGGCTTGTTCCTTGGAGTGGGCGAGGCTTCAAACATGGCGGGTGTGGCTCTCTGTGTCCCTATTGCCAATAAGTTAGGTAAGAAGACAACATTCATCTTCGTCAATGCTGTTTTGGTGGTGTTGAGCATAGCATTCTTCTTCGTACCCTGTACGCCTGGAGGCTTCTGGACAATGTTGGTCCTTCAGGTTGTCATTTCTGTCTTTACAGGCATTATGTCACCACTAATCTGGAGTATGTATGCCGATGTGAGCGACTATGCAGAGTTGAAGTATAACACCGCTTCTACAGGTCTGATCTTCTCGTCGGCCTCGATGGCTCAGAAGTTCGGTGGTGCCATCGGTGGTGCTGCTGTGCTGTGGCTCCTCTCAGGCTTCGGCTATGTGACGGATGCTGAGCAGCTGGCAGCTGGTGTCGTTCAGCCTGAGAGTGCTTTGACGGTGCTCCGCTGGCTGATGAGTTTCATCCCCGCTATGGTGGCTGCCCTTGCCATCATCGTTGTGTGGTTCTATCCGCTGACGACGGAGCGTGTGCAAGAGATCAACGCTGAGTTGAAGAAGGCCCGTGAGTATGACGCTTAATAATGATATGATGACTATTGAGACATTGAGAAAAGAGATGCAGGATGTGTTGGAGAACAACATCCTGCATTTCTGGCAGACCAAGATGGTCGACCGTGAGAATGGCGGCTTTTATGGTCGTATCGACGGGCAGGAGGTGCTGCATCCTGAGGCTGAGAAAGGGGCTATCCTGAATGCCCGCATCCTCTGGACGTTCTCAGCTGCCTATCGTGTACTGGGAAAAGAGGAATATCTAAAGACGGCCACCTATGCGAAGGAGTACTTCATCGAGCACTTCATCGACAAAGAGTATGGTGGCGTTTATTGGAGCCTCGACCACAAGGGGCAGCCCTTGAACACCCGTAAGCAGTTCTACGCCATCGGCTTTGCGCTCTACGGCATGTCTGAATATGTTCGTGCCACAGGCGACCGTGAGGCCCTCGACTACGCCATCCAGCTGTTTGAGTGTATCGAGGATCACGCCTTCGACAAAGAGTACAATGGTTATATCGAGGCCCAGACACGCGACTGGCAGGCGATTGCCGACATGCGACTCTCTGAACTCGACGCCAACTTCCCCAAGTCGCAGAACACCCATCTGCACATCATTGAGCCATACGCCAACCTCTATCGTTGCCTTCAGGAAATCAAGGCGAAGGAGTCGTGCGACTATGTGCCCGTATTAGGGTCTGTGCTCCCTGTGGGCGTCTCTGTGCCTCAGGAGACCATCAACCGTGTAGAGGGTGCTTTGCGCAACATCATCGGTATCTTCACCGATAAGATTCTCAACCCGGAAACCCATCATCTCGATCTCTTCTTCGAGATGGACTGGACTCGTGGTGCTGGTCATCTGGAGAGCTATGGTCACGATATCGAGTGTTCCTGGCTGATGCATGAGGCAGCGCTCGTGTTGGGCGATCCTTATGTGCTCGACCATGTGGAGCCTGTCGTGCAGGTGGTGGCAAAGGCTTCAGAGAAGGGCCTGCGTCCTGACGGCTCGATGATCCATGAGGCCAACCTCACTACGGGTCATGTGGATGACGACCTCCATTGGTGGGTACAGGCGGAGAATGTTGTGGGTTGGTTCAACATCTGGCAGCACTTCGGCGACGAAGAAGCCTATGAACGTGCCGTGCGCTGCTGGGAATATATCAAGACGCAGTTGATTGACTGGGAGAATGGTGAATGGCACTGGAGTCGCCATCCAGACGGAACGCTGAACCTCGTCGACGACAAGGCCGGCTTCTGGAAATGTCCCTACCACAATGGGCGAATGTGTCTGGAAATCATTGAGAGGACGGAGGCTATGTAGTCTCCGTCTTCTTTTTATGTAGTCTCCGTCTTCTTTTTCTTTGAGAACAGTCTTTTGAAAAAGCCCTTCTTCTCGCCGTCGACATTCTTTTGCTGTTGTTTCTCCAGCTTCTGCTGTTCTTTCTTCTGGCGATCCTCGTCGGAGAGTTTGTGCAACTTCACGCTGGGGCTGATGATCTTCATCTTTTGCATCTCGTCGGTATTGGTGAACGAGAACGAGCAGAACAGGTCAACGTGCTTGCCCCTGCGGGAGATGTCGCCTGTGGCTACAGCACCGTCGCTCTTCATGTCGACAGACAGGTTGCGGACGTGTATCTTCTTATAGCTGCTGTCGTCTACCTTTGCCGAGATATGACCAATGGGCAGTTTGCCGCCTTTCTCCTTTCTCATCTTCGCTGTGCGAGGCTTGGAGATGTCGAAACGGAAGTCAGCCTGACAGACAATCTCTCCGATATCCTTCATGTCCATCACCCGCCCCAACTGGAAACTGTTCGTGCTCACGGAACCGTCTACATACTTTGTATTCTCGTCGAGGGCGAACTGGAAGTTGATGGGGCCGCCTGCCGTCTGTAGGCTTCCCTTGAACTCCTCTTTCTTCCACAAGACGGCAAAGTCGCCTGTATAGCTGATGTTGCCCAGATTGTGCAGTTGCTTCATCATGAATTTCTTCACGGCGAACTGGCTGATGATCTTCTCCTTTACACCACTCTTGGCTGTCATCTGGTTCACATGGAAGCGCACAGCCAGCCGGTATTTGTCTTTCAGGTTGGTGATGCCGCCTGATGCCGACAACTGCAACTTCTGGTCGTTGGTGCTCACTTTGATGTTCCTGAACGCCATCGTCTCGTCTGTGCCGCTCAGGTTCAGACTCAGATTCAGCGGAATGTTGAAGTTCTTCAGAACGGGGGCAAAGGTGCGTGAGATATCTTTCAGCAGCGCCTTGCCTGTAATGTTGTTGGCAGAGTAGGAGAGCGAGCGTCCCTCTTTCTTGTTGGGCAGTTGGATGGTGGCTTCAGGGATGGTCAGCACGGTGTTGGTCTGCTGCACCGTCAGGTGGCTGATGTAGGCTGTCTGCTTGTTGGCCTCCATGCTGAATCGCAGATCGGTGAGGTTGATGCCTGTGATGGAGTCCTTCGCCTGACATTCCATTAGGTCTGCCTTCAGACTGTCTTTGCCTATCAGCTGGACTGTCCATTTCATGTTGGTCGTCACGTCTAAATGACCCAAGTCGAAGAATCCCCGTTTCGGCTTGTTCGCATTCTTGCGAGGCTGGTGGTTGTCTGTCTGGTATCTGAGACCGTCGAGTGTGAGGGCTATCTCTTCTTCCAGACTCTCACCCTCCATCTGCAGATGGTGCACGGAGACAGTATTTCCCACAGGGCCTTTCTTCGTCTCTCGGGTGAAAGTGGCCTGCAGGTCTTCTACGTTGATCTTTCGTGTTCCAATCCAACTATCTTCGTAGCCTGCCTCTTCCAGCTGAAACGTCATATCGTTGTATTTCACGTCGATATGCCTCAGGCGCACATCGTTCACGTCCAGATTCAGTTTCTTCCTCTCCGCCTTATCTACGTCTTTCTTCATGGTCGAGTCTTTCTTGAAGGCATCAATCAAGAACTGGTAGTTGGCAGGCTCCTCCTTCGAGGACTTCAGCAGCAACGCCTTCACACCGTCGATCTCGGCTTCTTCTATGATGACTTGGTTGGTTGTCATCAGTTTGCTCAGATTCAGGTCTACCGCCAGCTTCCCTACCGCCAGCATCTTCCGTTGTTGCTGATCCTCCACGTCGATACCAAAGAGACGAACCTTTTGGGTGAACAGGTTAACGCTGATGCTGTCGATTTCGACATGCGTATTCAACTCTGTCCTAAGCAGTTCCGTAGCTCGCTTCAACAATTTGTTCTGCACGGACTCTGTGTTGAGCAGCAGCGCACCACCACCCAGCAGCACCACCATTCCGCCAGCAATGCCGCCCACCGTCTTCAGCGTTCTCCTAAGCCATTTGTTCATCTTTCCTCAGTCTTTCCGCCTGCAAAATTAACCAAATTCCTTCAATTATCCAACACATATTTCCCTAAATGTTTTGTTTTCCTGATTTTATTTTTGTGGATTCAGGAAATTGTTGTACCTTTGCAGTAAGTTAAAGATGATTGCTTATGAGAAAGTTCTTAATGGTGCTCCTGGTGCTTTGTTCGACCATCGGGGCGCAGGCAGAGACGAAGTTTAACGAGCGGCCGAAGCTCGTGGTGGGAATCGTGGTAGACCAGATGCGCTGGGACTATCTGGGCAGGTATTACGACCAGTTCCAGACTGACGGCTTCCGCAGGCTGATCGACGAGGGCTACTCGTGCGACAACTGTCTGATCAACTACCTGCCGACGGTGACGGCCATCGGCCATACAAGTGCCTATACAGGTACGACGCCCGCCTTCCACGGCATCTGCGGCAACGACTTCTTCATCGACGACGAGAAGGCTTATTGCTGTGGCGACTCGACGGTGAGGCCTGTGGGTACTGATAATAACAAGCGAGGCAAGATGTCGCCACGCAACCTGCTGTCGACGACCATCGGCGACCAGCTCCGCATGCACACCGACTTCCGCTCGAAGGTGGTGGGCGTGTCGTATAAGGATCGTGCGGCCATCCTGCCCGCAGGGCGCAGCGCCAACGGGGCCTACTGGCTCGACACGGACAACGGCCAGTTCATCACGAGTACCTATTACAGGGATGAACTGCCCGACTGGGCGAAGGCCTACAATCAGCAACTGAAGAAGAACAAGGAACTGCAGAAGGTGGGCAAGCGCGTGGGCTTCTATCCCCTCTGCGGACACATCACGGCCGATATGGCCATCGCAGCCATGAAGGGTGAGCAGTTGGGTCAGGGCGAGGCGACGGATATGCTCTGCATCAGTTTCTCGCAGACTGACGTGATCGGCCATGAGTGGAGCACGCGGGGTGAGCATACCGACGAGGCCTATCTGGAACTCGACAAGGATATCGCCAAGTTGCTGAAAGCCTTCGACGAGCAGGTGGGGAAGGAGAACTACATCGTCTTTCTGACTGCCGACCATGGGGCTGCGCATAACTTCCAATGGATGGAGGACCACAAGATGGCTGGTGGCGCCTGGAGGGTGAAGGAGGACGTGATGGGGTCTGGACTGAAGGCCTATCTGAGGGATAAGTTAGGAGCCGACCTCTCGATCATCAACGGCATCAACAGCTATCGAGTGTATCTGAACCACGGGCGGATTGCAGAGTTGGGACTTGAACTCTCGAAGGTGAAGGAGGCGCTGATCGACTATGCACGGCAGATGCCACACGTGCAGTTCGTGATGGACTTCGAGAAGGTGAACACCTGGAGCGTGCCCGACGTCATCCGCAGTCGTGCCCTGTTAGGCTATCACCCCCATCGTTCTGGCGACTTGCTGCTGGTGCTGGAGGCTGGATGGTATGAGTTCTGGACGGGTGGCTCATCGCCCGTCGGCACGACCCACGGCGAGTGGAATCCCTACGACGCACACATTCCCCTCTTGTTCTACGGCTGGAAGGTGGAACACGGCTCGACCAGTCGTGAAGTACACATCACGGATATCGCTCCGACCATCTGTCAGAAGCTGCATATCCAGCAGCCGAACGCCTGTGTGGGAGAGGCAATAATAGAAGTGGTAGAGGGCGATTAACAATTATTATCAAATAATTAATAATTATTCGCCAAATTTACAAAATTTATTTGTACCTTTGCAGCACCATAGCGGCAAAGGTACATTTATTTTACGCTAACTGCTTGGAAACAAGAACAATATTGTTATAACATTATATTTATTTATGAACTTTACTTTGTTAATTACCGTCTTGTTGACGGCTCTAACATTGGTGGTAGCGGCCTACGTCGTAGCCAAGCTGATAGGACCCCGGTCCTACGCGAAGCTAAAGGGTGAGCCGTATGAGAGTGGTATTCCCACAAGAGGCAGCTCGTGGTTGCCCATCAGCGTGGGATTCTACCTCTTCGCCATCTTGTTTCTGATGTTCGACGTGGAGACAGTGTTCCTGTACCCGTGGGCAGTGGTTGTGAAGGAGTTCGGCGCGATGGCTCTGCTTAGCATCGGCTTCTTCTTAGTAGTTCTGGTTTTAGGCTTGGCTTACGCTTGGCGGAAAGGAGACTTGGAATGGAAGTAAAGAAACCCTACATCAAGAGTATTCCCTACGAGGAGTGGAATGACAATGCCTCGCTGGAGAAGATCATTGACGAACTCCATGAGGGTGGCGTCAATGTGGTGACGGGTACGCTCGACCAGTTGATCAACTGGGGCCGTGCCAACTCCCTGTGGTCGCTGACCTTTGCTACCTCGTGCTGTGGTATCGAGTTCATGGCCTGCGGCTGTGCCCGCTATGACTTCGCCCGCTTCGGCTTCGAGGTGACGCGTAACTCTCCCCGTCAGGCCGACCTGATTATGTGTGCCGGAACGATTACCCACAAGATGGCTCCCGCCCTGAAGCGTCTCTACGACGAGATGGCTGAGCCGAAGTATGTGATTGCCGTTGGTGGTTGTGCCATTAGCGGCGGCCCGTTCAAGTCGAGCTATCATGTAGTGAAGGGTATCGAGGAAATCGTGCCCGTCGATGTGTTTATACCTGGTTGTCCCCCGCGTCCTGAGGCCATTATGTATGGCATGATGCAGTTGCAGCGCAAGGTGAAGGCTGAGAAATTCTTCGGAGGCGTTAATCACAAGCAGACGGCTGAGGAGGCCAAACTGGGTGTATCGAACGAGGAACTGATCTTCCGTGAGAAGTTAGGCGACCATCGTCGTGAGCCGATCGTGGTGACGGACGTTCCCCAGGAGTTTGTTGAAGAATTAAAGAAGGAGGAGGCCGCCGTATGAAGTTAGAATTCCTTTCATTCGAATTTGACAAGTTCGCACAGGAGATGCAGAACTTGAAGGACAAGAAGGGCTTCGACTATATTGTCACCATCGTCGGCGAGGACTTCGGCAAGGAGGAGGGCCTCGGCTGTATCTATATCCTCGAGAATACGAAGACCCACGATCGCTGCTCGGTGAAGATGATTGCCAAGAGCCAGGTCTGCGGCGATGGTATGTCGTCGAACGGAACAGGCGATACCGATGGTCAGGTGCTGGCTTATCTGCCTACCGTCTCGAACATCTGGCGCGTGGCTGATCTGCTGGAGCGCGAGGTCTACGACTTCTACGGCATCGTATTCTTAGGTCATAAGGATATGCGCCGTCTGTTCCTGCGCTCAGACTTCCAGGGCTATCCCTTCCGCAAGGACTGGGTGTTCAGCGACAAGTACACGCTGGAGGACGACGTGGAGCCGGAATACGGTCTGGAGTATTATATCGACAGCGACGGCAATCTGCAGTCGAAGCAGAACAAACTCTTCGGCTCTGATGACTACGTGATCAATATCGGCCCGCAGCATCCTGCTACCCACGGTGTGCTCCGCTTGCAGACAGTGCTCAACGGTGAGACCGTGAAACGCATCTATCCGCATCTTGGTTATATCCATCGTGCCATCGAGAAGATGTGGGAAAGCATGAGTTATCCACAGGCGCTGGCCCTGACGGATCGTCTGAACTATCTGGGTGCCATGCAGCATCGTCACGCCTTGGTGGGTGTGATCGAGGAAGGCATGGGCGTGGAACTGACTGACCGCATCAAGTATATCCGTACCATCATGGACGAACTGCAGCGTCTCGACTCCCACTTGCTCTTCACCTCGTGTGTGGCTCAGGACTTAGGTGCTCTGACGGGTATGCTCTACGGTATGCGAGACCGTGAGCACGTGCTGAACTGCATGGAGGAAACGACTGGTGGACGCCTGATTCAGAACTATTATAGAATAGGTGGATTGCAGGACGATATCGATCCGAACTTCGTGAAGAACGTGAAGGATCTGGTGAAGTATCTGCGCCCCACGATTCAGGAGTATATGGACATCTTCGGTGACAACATCATCACGCACAACCGTCTGGAGCAGTGCGGTCCGATGAGTCTCGAGGATTGTATCAACTACGCTGTGACTGGTCCTGCCGGACGTGCTTCCGGCTGGAAGAACGATGTGCGCAAGAACCACCCCTACGACATGTACGACAAGGTGGAGTGGGAGCAGTGCACTGAGACATCGTGCGACTCGATGGGCCGCTATCTGGTTCACATCAACGAGATGTACCAGAGCCTGAACATCATCGAGCAGCTCATCGACAACATCCCTGAGGGCGACTTCTACGTGAAGCAAAAGCCGATTATCAAGGTGCCCGAGGGACAGTGGTACTACGCTGTCGAGGGTGTGGCTGGTGAGTTTGGTGTCTATCTCGACTCTCGTGGCGACAAGAGCCCGTACCGCATGAAGATGCGTCCGATGGGTCTCTCGCTCGTCGGTGCCTTCGACCCGATGCTTCGTGGTCAGAAGATAGCCGACCTGATTGCTACCTGTGCTGCTATTGACGTTGTAATACCTGATATTGATAGATAATTATGTTCGATTTTTCTATAGTTACACAATGGTTCGACCAGCTGCTGCAGGTGACATTAGGATGCCCTGAATGGTTGGCGATATTGATTGAGTGTGTACTGGTGGGCACGTGTATCCTTGTGGGCTATGCGTTGATTGCCATCGTACTGATATTTATGGAGCGTAAGGTCTGTGCCTACTTCCAGTGCCGTCTTGGCCCGATGCGAGTAGGTTACTGGGGCTTGCTGCAGGTGTTTGCCGACGTGCTGAAGATGCTCATCAAGGAGATCTTCTTCGTCGATCGTGCCGACAAACTGCTCTATGCCGTCGCTCCTATGCTGGTGATTGTAGGCTCCGTAGGTGCTTTCTCGTTCCTGCCTTGGAACAACGGCGCGACGGTGCTCGACTTCAATGTGGGTGTGTTCCTGCTCACGGCTATCTCTTCGATCGGCGTGGTAGGTATCTTCCTCGCTGGTTGGGGTTCCAACAACAAGTACTCTGTGGTTTCGGCCATGCGTGGTGCTGTGCAGATGATCTCCTACGAGATGTCGCTCTGCCTCTGTCTGATCACCGCTGTGATCCTGACGGGTACGATGCAGATGAGTGGGATCGTTGAGGCTCAGACAGGCCCTTGGAAGTGGTTGATCTTCCAGGGACATATCCCTGCGCTGATCGCCTTCTTCGTGTTCCTCATCGCAGGTAACGCTGAGGCCAACCGCGGCCCGTTCGATATGGCTGAGGCCGAGAGTGAGTTGACGGCCGGACACCATACGGAGTACTCTGGTATGGGCTTCGGCTTCTTCTACCTCGCAGAGTTCCTCAACCTGTTCATCATCGCAGGCATCGCCGCCACCGTGTTCCTCGGTGGCTGGGCACCTGTGAACATCGGCATCGAGGGCTTCGACGCCGTGATGGACTATATCCCCGGTATCGTCTGGTTCATGGGTAAGACTTTTGCTCTTGTCTGGATCCTGATGTGGATTAAATGGACGTTCCCCCGTCTGCGTATCGACCAGATTCTGAAACTGGAGTGGAAGTATCTGATGCCTCTGGGTCTTATCAACCTCGTGATTATGACAGTTGTAGTGGCCCTCGGCCTATATATTAAATAAGGTATAGCAATGGAAGATAACAAAACATATTTCGGAGAAATCGGGCACGGTCTGAAGACTTTGGCTACAGGTATGAAGACTTCCTGGAAGGAATACTTCAAGGACTTCTTCACCAACAAGTCGACGGAGCAGTATCCCGAGAACCGCAAGACCACACTCCATGTGGCGAAGCGTCACCGTGGGCGCCTGACCTTCAAACGCAACGAGGACGGCAGCTATAAGTGTACGGCTTGCACACTGTGCGAGAAGGCCTGTCCGAACGGAACCATCAAGATTACGGCTCACATGGCCGAGGATCCCGAGACGGGCAAGAAAAAGAAGGTGCTCGACGACTATCAGTACGACCTGGGCGACTGCATGTTCTGCCAGCTCTGTACCAACGCTTGCAACTTCGACGCCATTGAGTTTACAAATGATTTCGAGAATGCAGTCTTTGACCGTTCGAAGTTGGTGCTCCACCTTAACGAGGAGGTGTATCAGGGTGGCTCGCTGCCCAATCTGATCGACGGCGGTGCAGACCTGACTATCGGTAAGTTTAACACTAAAACGAAGTAACGCAATATGGGTAATGAGATTATGTTTGCGATTCTTGCGGTGTTCATCATCGGCTCGGCGCTGATGTGTGTCACCACGACAAGAATCATGCGGGCCGCAACATTCATGTTGTTCGTGCTCTTTGGAGTGGCAGGCATCTATTTCCTGCTCGACTACACCTTCCTGGGTGCCGCTCAGATCTCGGTCTATGCCGGAGGCGTTACGATGATCTATGTCTTCGCCATCCAGTTGGTGTCGAAGCGCACCCTTCAGGGTCTTGAGGAGAGAGTGAAGTCAAGTAAGATGATCGTAGGCGGTCTTGCAGCCTTCGCCGGACTGGTGGTGGTGAGCCTGATTCTGCTGAAGACGGGCTTCTATACACAGGCCCTTCCGAACGTGGAGGTGCCGATGAAAGAGATTGGTACGGCTCTCGTCGGTTCTGACAAGTATCAGTATGTATTGCCCTTCGAGCTCATCTCAGTATTCCTGCTGGCATGTATCATCGGAGGTCTGGTAGTAGCAAGAAAGGAGGAGAAAGACGTATGATACCTATCGAATGTTATTTCGCGCTGAGCGCACTCTTGTTCTTCATCGGCGTCTATGGTTTCGTGACGCGTCGCAACCTGATCGCCATGCTCATCTCTGTTGAGTTGGTGCTGAACGCCGTTGACATTAACTTTGCCGCCATCAACCGTCTGCTCTATCCGAACGGTATGGAAGGCATGTTCATGACTCTCTTTGTGATTGGCGTCGCTGCTGCTGAGTCGGCTGTCGCCATTGCCATCATCATCAATGTCTATCGTAACTTCAAGAGCGACAGCGTTGATGCCATCCAGAATATGAAACGATAAACAGTTACAGTTATGTATAGTTACACGATTTTTATCATGCTTCTGCCGCTGCTGTCGTTCCTCGTTCTGGGACTGGCTGGCATGAAGATGCAGCATAAGGTGGCCGGACTCATCGGCACCTGCTCTTTGGGTCTCGTCACGATCTTGTCGTACCTCACGGCCTTCCAGTATTTCTCGGCAGACCGTGTGAACGGCGTTTTCCAGACGATCGTTCCCTATAACTACACTTGGTTGCCGCTGGGTAATCTTCACTTCGACATGGGTATCCTGCTCGATCCTATCTCGGTGATGATGCTCATCGTCATCTCTACGGTGTCGTTGATGGTACATATTTATTCGTTCGGCTACATGCACGGCGAGAAGGGCTTCCAGCGCTACTACGCCTTCCTGAGCCTCTTTACGATGTCGATGCTGGGCCTGGTGCTGGCCACGAACATCTTCCAGATGTATATGTTCTGGGAACTCGTGGGTGTCAGCTCTTACCTGCTCATCGGCTTCTACTATCCGTTGAAGCCTGCGATTGCTGCTTCCAAGAAGGCATTCATCGTGACGCGCTTCGCCGACATGTTCTTCCTCATTGGTATCCTGATGTTCGGCTATTATACCGATTCGTTCAGCTTCTCCTTTGCCGGTCACGGCATAGATGTGGTGATGGGCGAGGGTACGACGCCGTTCGTTCAGGGCAATGTCATCAAGGCCTTGACAGCTGGTGGCTTAATCATCCCGACAGCCTTGGTGCTGATGTTCATCGGTGGTGCCGGTAAGTCGGCCATGTTCCCATTGCACATCTGGCTGCCCGATGCTATGGAGGGCCCGACACCTGTGTCTGCACTCATCCACGCCGCTACGATGGTGGTGGCTGGTGTGTTCCAGATTGCCCGTATGTTCCCTCTGTGGATCCACTTCGCACCTCATACGCTGAGTGTCGTGGTGTGGGTAGGTGTCATCACTGCTTTCTATGCTGCTGCCGTGGCCTGTGCCCAGAGCGACATCAAGCGCGTGCTGGCCTTCTCTACGATCTCGCAGATAGCCTTCATGATGGTGGCCCTTGGCGTATGCCTGCCCTCACATAACGGTGCTATCTACGACGACCACGCCCAGTTGGGTTACATGGCTTCTATGTTCCATCTGTTCACCCACGCCATGTTCAAGGCCTGCTTGTTCCTCGGTGCCGGCTGTATCATCCACGCCGTCCACTCCAACGAGATGGCGCTGATGGGTGGGCTTCGCAAATACATGCCTGTCACCCATTGGACGTTCCTCATCTCCTGTCTGGCCATTGCTGGTATTCCGTTCTTCTCGGGCTTCAGCTCTAAGGACGAGATTATCTCTGCCTGCTTCCAGTACAGTCCGGTGGTGGGATGGATCATGACAGGTATCGCCGCCATGACAGCCTTCTACATGTTCCGTCTGTACTATGGCATCTTCTGGGGAACTGAGAACGTGGAGGCCCACGAGCATCATACGCCCTACGAGGCTCCTGCTTCGATGACCATTCCATTGATTGTGCTCTGCGTCATCACCCTGGGTGTCGGTATCTACTCTACCATTGCGGGCTTCGCAGGGTGGGGTGGTTCCTTCGGCCATTTCGTGACGGCCAGTGGTATGGACTACACCATCCACTTCGATACGAAGATTGCTCTTACCTCTACGATCATTGCTATCCTGAGCATCTGCTTGGCCACCTATATCTATAAAGGTGAGAGTCAGCCCATCGCCGACCGTCTGTACAAGACGTTCCCGAAGCTGCACCGTGCCGCCTATAAGCGCTTCTATCAGGATGAGATTTGGCAGTATGTCACCCACCGTATCATCTTCCGCTGCGTCTCCACGCCGATAGCCTGGTTCGACCGTCACATCGTCGACGGTACATTCAACTTCATGGCTTGGGGCGCCAACGAGGCCGGCGAGAGCATCCGCAGCTGGCAGAGCGGCGACGTTCGTCAGTATGCCGTCTGGTTCATCACCGGTTCGGTGGCATTAACATTAATCCTTTTATGCATCTAAAGATATGAGTATATTAAGTGTTTTCGTATTGATTCCTGCCCTGATGCTACTGGGATTGTGGCTTGCCAAGAATCTCAATCAGGTGCGTGGTGTGATGGTGGCTGGCTCCTCTTGTCTGCTGGCTCTTTCCATCTGGCTGACGGTTTATTTCATCCATGAGCGTGCGGCTGGTAACACGGCAGAGATGCTGCTGACCTATAGTGTGCCCTGGTTTAAACCTCTCAATATTGCTTATTCTGTTGGTGTCGACGGCATCTCTGTGGTCATGCTGCTGTTGTCGAGCATCATCGTGTTTACAGGTACGTTCGCCTCTTGGCAACTGAAGCCGCTGACGAAGGAGTATTTCCTTTGGTTCACCCTCCTCTCTACGGGTGTGTTCGGCTTCTTCATCTCTACCGACCTCTTCACGATGTTCATGTTCTACGAGGTGGCCCTTATCCCGATGTATCTGCTGATTGGTGTCTGGGGTAGTGGCCATAAGGAGTACTCGGCCATGAAGCTGACGCTGATGCTGATGGGAGGATCGGCCCTGCTCATCCTCGGTCTGCTGGGCATCTATTTCTTCAACGGCCAGTACAGTGGCAACTATACGTTCGAACTGACGACGATTGCTGCCGCCCATGCCATCCCCGGCTGGATCCAGAACATCTTCTTCCCCTTCATCTTCATCGGCTTTGGTGTGCTGGGAGCCCTGTTCCCGTTCCACACTTGGTCTCCCGACGGTCACGCTTCTGCGCCTACCGCCGTGTCGATGCTCCATGCTGGTGTGCTGATGAAGTTAGGAGGCTATGGCTGCTTCCGTGTGGCGATGTATCTGCTGCCTGAGGCTGCCCAGGATCTCTCGTGGATATTCCTCATCCTGACTACGATCTCTGTGGTCTACGGTGCTCTCTCAGCCTGCGTACAGACCGACCTGAAGTATATCAATGCCTATTCTTCGGTCTCTCACTGCGGACTGGTACTCTTCGCCCTGCTCATGATGAGTCAGACGGCTGTGACGGGTGCTGTGCTACAGATGTTGTCTCACGGTCTGATGACGGCCCTCTTCTTTGCCCTCATCGGTATGATCTACGGTCGAACCCATACCCGTGACATCCGCGAACTGGCTGGTCTGATGAAGATTATGCCGTTCCTCGCTGTGGGTTATGTGATTGCCGGTCTGGCTAACCTCGGACTCCCAGGCTTCTCTGGCTTCATTGCTGAGATGACCATCTTCGTGGGTTCGTTCGGTTCCGATCCGCTGATTGGCGACCCTAACGAGTCGTTCCGCATGGTGGCTACGATCATCGCCTGTATGTCGATTGTCGTGACAGCTGTCTATATCCTGCGTGTGGTCGGTAAGATTCTCTATGGCGAGGTGGAGAACAAGCACTTCCTTGAGCTGACTGATGCCACTTGGGATGAGCGTGTCGCCGTCATCTGCCTCATCTTCTGCGTGGCAGGTCTTGGCACCTTCCCCTTCTGGGTGAGCAACATGATCTCGCCTGCTGCAGGTACGATTCTTCAATCCATTGGTGTAATGTAAAGATAGGAGGACTTAGATATGAATTATAGTGAATTTCTGAAACTGATTCCTGAGGCCTTCCTGGCTCTCTCGTTGATCATCGTGTTCGTGGCCGATTTCTGTCTGGCCAAGACAAAGGTGAAGGGCTATACCATGCAGTATCTGACGATTGGCCTGCTGGCAGTCACGGCAGCAGCCACGCTGTTCTGGTCCTGCCCGACGTCGGCCTTCGGTGGTCTGTATGTCACTTCAGCAGCTGTCAACGTGATGAAGGTGATTCTTGCCGCTGGCACCATCATCGTCGTCATCATGGCCCAGCCGTGGATACAGAAGGATGCCCCGAGGCTCGAGGGTGAGTTCTATATGCTCACCATCAGCACGCTGCTCGGTATGTTCTTCATGATGTCGAGCGGCCACTTCCTGCTGTTCTTCCTCGGACTCGAGACTGCCTCTGTGCCTTTAGCCTGTATGGTCGCTTTTGATAAATGGAAGCAGAACTCTGCAGAGGGTGCCGCCAAGTACATTCTTGTGGCTACCTTCTCCAGCGGTGTGATGCTGTTCGGTATCTCGTTCATCTATGCCGCTACGGGTACGCTCTACTTCGACGATGTCGCCGCTACCATTACCGCCAAGCCTCTCACGATCATGGGCCTTGCCTTCTTCTTCAGCGGTCTGGGCTTCAAGATCTCCCTCGTGCCCTTCCACTTCTGGACGGCCGACACCTATCAGGGGGCTCCGACGCCGGTGACGGGTTATCTGAGTGTCATCTCCAAGGGTGCCGCAGCCCTCACGCTGTGCATCATCCTGATGAAGGTGTTCGCACCGATGGTGGCCTACTGGGAGTATATGCTGTATATCGTAATCGTACTCTCCATCACGGTGGCCAACCTCTTTGCCATCCGCCAGTCGGAGCTCAAGCGATTCATGGCCTTCAGCTCTATCTCACAGGCAGGCTACATCATGTTGGCCGTCGTGGGTAACAGTCAGATGGGTATTGCAGCGCTCACCTACTATGTGCTGGTTTATGTGGCTGCCAACCTCGCTGTCTTCACTGTTATCAACGTTGTGGAGCACCAAGCGCAGCCTCTCACCTCTGACCACTCACCTCTCACCTCTATCTCTGCCTACAACGGCTTCTACCAGACCAACCCCAAGCTCTCGTTCCTTATGACGCTGGCTCTGTTCTCGCTGGCTGGTATTCCCCCGTTTGCCGGCATGTTCTCGAAGTTCTTCGTGTTCATGGCCGCAGCAGAGCAGGGTAGTGTCGCTGCCTATTTCGTGGTCTTTATCGCATTGGTCAATACGGTCATCTCGCTTTACTACTATCTGCTGATCGTCAAGGCCATGTACATCACGAAGACCGACACGCCGCTGCCCACGTTCCAGAGCGACTGCAATACCAAGACGGCTCTCGCCATCTGTACGGCTGGTGTGGCCCTCTTCGGTATCTGCTCTTGCATCTACGAGTGGATTGCCGCTGCTGGCATGTAAAAGCAGATTTCGATTCTTCTTGTCCTTTCAGCTGAGAGCTAACTTACTCATACTGAGCGGCTTCGGCTGAAAGGACATTGAACAGGAAGTTTACAGGCTGTAAAGTCCGACTTTACCCTGTCTAAAGTCGGACTTTAGTCTAACTAAACCCTAAAAGTCTCTTGAGAATTTCAGAGAAAGGTGCCACCTTAATGCAAGAAAGGTGGCACCTTTCTCTGGGTTTCCAGCCACCTTTCTTGGAGTTTCCAGCCACCTTTCTCTGGGGATATGGTCATTCCCCGTCCACCATCCTTCCCCGTTATTTCCTTTCAGCCGAATCGTCTGAATGACAGTTGATTACGTTTTTCCTGAAGGGAAAACTGTTAAGAACTGCGGGGTGTAGCCTTTGTCGCTCTTGGCAATTTCTTCGGGAGTACCGCAGGTGAGGATCTCGCCGCCACGACGACCGCCCTCGGGACCCATGTCGATGATCCAGTCGGCCTGACGGATGACATCGAGGTTGTGCTCGATGATAATGACTGTGTTACCACGATCGACGAGGCGGCGGAGCACCTGCATCAGAATTCGGATATCCTCGAAGTGGAGGCCCGTAGTGGGCTCGTCGAGGATATAGAGTGTCTTGCCCGTATCCTTCTTGGAGAGTTCGGTGGCGAGTTTGATGCGCTGACTCTCACCGCCAGAAAGGGTGGTGGAGGGCTGGCCCACCTTGATGTAGCCAAGGCCCACGTCCTGAATGGTTTTGATCTTGCGCAGGATGTCGGGCACGTTCTCGAAGAACTCAACGGCTTGGTTGATGGTCATGTCGAGGACGTCGGCGATCGACTTGCCTTTATAGCGCACTTCGAGCGTCTCGCGGTTGTATCGCTTGCCGTGACACTCTTCGCAGGGCACTTGTATGTCGGGTAGGAAGTTCATCTCGATGGTCTTGTAGCCGTTGCCGCCACAGGTCTCGCAGCGTCCGCCCTTCACGTTAAACGAGAAGCGACCGGGTTTGTAACCCCGGATCTTTGCCTCAGGCAGGTTGACGAAGAGGCTGCGGATGTCAGCAAAGACGCCGGTATAGGTGGCAGGATTAGAGCGTGGTGTGCGACCGATGGGACTCTGGTCGACATTTACCACCTTATCTAAATACTCAAGGCCCTCGATGCTCTCATAGGGCATCGGACGCTTTAGCGAACGGTAGAAGTGCTGTGAGAGAATGGGCTGTAGCGTCTCGTTGATGAGCGTGGACTTGCCAGAGCCACTGACACCTGTGACGAGGATGAGTTTACCCAAGGGGAACTCGACATCGACATGCTTAAGGTTATTGCCAGTGCAGCCTTTCAGTACAATGTATTTTTGTGGAGTGAGATTACTTTCACCAGCATGAGTATCCTCACTCCACACTCCACACTCCACACTCCTCGTCCCATTGAGGTACTGAGCGGTCAGTGTGTCGGCTTTCTGCATCTCCTTCGGTGTGCCTTGGAAGACAACCTCGCCACCCTTACGACCGGCACGGGGACCGATGTCGATAATCCAGTCTGCATTGCGCATCATATCCTCATCATGTTCGACGACGATGACGGTGTTTCCCAGGTCGCGCAGCTCCTTCAGGGAGCGGATGAGCCGCTGGTTGTCGCGCTGATGGAGGCCGATGGATGGCTCATCGAGGATGTAGAGTACATTGACGAGCTGGGAACCGATCTGGGTGGCCAGACGGATGCGCTGGCTCTCACCCCCGGAGAGCGAGGCCGACTGGCGGTTAAGGGCGAGATAGTCAAGGCCTACTTCGAGCAGGAAATCGAGGCGTGTACGTATCTCCTTAAGAATCTCAGCGGCAATCTTCTGCTGCTGGTTGCCTAAGTGTGCCTCTACTTCGTCGAGCCATTCACGGAGTTCGGAAATATCCATAGCTGCAAGTTCGGCTATGTTCTTATCCCAGATACGATAGGAGAGGGCCTCACGGTTCAGGCGCTGCCCGTGACACTCCGGGCACTCGCACTCAGCGAGGAACTGGTCTGCCCACTTCTGACCAGCTACGGAGTCGTCGTTTTCCATAACATTGCGCAGATACTTGATAATACCGTCGAAGGCGATGAAGTAGTCGCTGGAGGTGTGGACGAGTTCCTTGCTGATGCGTACGTTCTCGAGGGAACCGTACAGCACCTCACGGATGGCATCGTCGGGCAGTTCGGCGATGGGCGTCTTTAACTCGCAACCAAATTTCCTAAGGACGGCTTCCACCTGCCAGAAGATCATCTGGTTCTTATACTTGCCAAGGGGCACAATGCCTCCTTCGTAGATGCTCAGGTTGCGGTCGGGCATGACCTTAGCAAGGTCAATCTGATTGATAATGCCTAAGCCTTTACAATGGGGACAGGCACCTTGAGGTGAGTTGAACGAGAAGTTGTTTGGCGCTGGGTCAGAGTAACTTATGCCTGTTGTTGGACACATGAGGCGCTTAGAGAGATGCTTGATGCTGCCTGTGTCTTTGTCGAGAATCATGATGAGACCGTCACCCTGCTTCATGGCGATGGATACAGACTTCTTCAGGCGTTCTATTCCTCCGCCATCGGCAGAAGGAACGAGTTTATCGATGACCACCTCGATGTCGTGGTTCTTGTAACGATCCACCTTCATACCACGGGTAATCTCCTGCAACTGGCCGTCGATGCGGATATTCAGATACCCCTTGCGGCGCATGGCCTCGAAGAGTTCGCGGTAATGTCCCTTACGACTACGAACGAGTGGGGCGAGTATGAATATCTTATGTCCGACATAGTCGTGGAGAATCATGTCGTTGATGCGCTCTTCGGTGAATTTCACCATCTCTTCGCCTGTGGCATAGCTGTATGCTCGGCCAGCACGAGCAAAGAGCAGACGCATGTAGTCGTAGACCTCGGTCGTGGTGCCCACGGTGGAGCGTGGGTTCTTATTGGTGGTCTTCTGTTCGATGCTGATGACGGGAGACAGACCTGTGATCTTGTCGACATCAGGGCGCTCCATGCCTCCGAGGAAGTTGCGAGCATAGGCAGAGAAGGTCTCGATATATCGGCGCTGACCCTCGGCAAAGATGGTGTCGAAGGCGAGCGAGGACTTGCCCGAGCCACTGAGGCCCGTGATAACCGTCAGGGAGTGGTGCGGGATGGTACAGTCGATGTTCTTTAGATTATGTACCCGGGCACCATATACGTTGATGCTTGTCTCTTCTTTCATGATGTGTTCTTACTGGTTGAGGGTCTCTTCGAGGATACCGCGCAACAGATTGACGTCTTTGCGGATGTTGTAGTTACGTCCGTCGGCACCCTTCGCCCGACATAGTAGGAAATAGACACCCTCCTTCACGTCCTTGCCCTTGTATGTGCCGTCCCAGCCCTCTGCGGGATCGGTCCACTCGTAAAGCTTCTGCCCCCATCTATTATAGATGTAAGCATGGAACTCGACGAGACTCTGATACTCCTTGGCCTTATATATCTGGTTATCCTCATCGCCGTTGGGCGAGAAGGCATTGGGGAAGGTCAGCTTACTCTCGCTGATGGTGACGCTGAAAACAACAGAGTCGAGTTCCATTTCACCGTTGTTGAGGATGGTGTGAAGAGTAACCTCGGTGGTGCCTGCACTGGTGAAGGTATAGTCGGTATTCTCTTCGTAGCGCACCATAAAGTCTTTCTCCTCGCCCATCTGCCTGAAATGCCACTCGAAGGATGGGATATAGTCGCCCATGCCAGAGGGATTGGCGTAGAAATTGACGAATAGTGGTGCCTGGCCACTGATCAGGGGATTGTCTTTGTCACTCTCGGCGGGATTACCTTCTTCATCGGTATAGGTGGCAGTGGGCGATACGTCAGGGTAGTCGTCCTGTGCTGTAGCAGCCGTCGGTATCAGCAAGGCGAAAAGAGCAGGGATTAGTTGTCTTATTCTCATTTTTATCATTTTAATGTGCAAAGATAGTAAAAAATTGATAATAGACAATTGATAATTGATAATTATTTTGTACTTTTGTACGCGAAATAGAAATATTTAGAATTTATGACGCGACTTTTAAGATATTTTTTGCTGATGACCTTGCTGACCTTTGCTGTCAGTACTGTATCGGCACAGCAGGCTTCAACAATCCGTGGACAGCATAAGGTGAAGAAGAAAGAGACCATCTTCGGTATCTCACGTACATACGACTTGACCGTAGAAGAACTAATCAAGGCCAATCCCGAGATGAACGTGCCTGGGTTTGAATTGAAGAAGGGCATGGTGCTGAATATTCCATATCCGAAATCAGTGTTAGAGGCAGAGGAGGCAGAGCGTGCCGCCAAAGCCAAGAAGGCGGCAGAGGAAGCTGCCTTGGCAGCTAACGATGTGAGGAACCGCGAGATCCGTTTGGGCGTGATGTTGCCATTGCATAACATCAATGGAGATGGCAGGCGCATGACAGAGTACTACAGGGGCATCCTGATGGCATGCGACAGTCTGAAGAAGCAAGGTATATCCATCGACGTGCATGCCTGGAACACAGCTGAGGATAGTAATATAAATAAGGTATTAGAGGATCCTGCTGCAGCGAAGTGTGACTTGATCATCGGGCCGCTTTACTCCAAACAGATGGATGCACTCTCGGCTTTCGTCGCCAAGCACGACATCCGAATGGTGATTCCTTTCTCCATCAATGCCCCGCAGTTGACCACTAATCGCAATATCTTTCAGGTCTATCAGTCGCAGACTGAGCAGAACGAAGTTGTCATTACGCGTTTCATTGAGCGGTTTAAGGACTATCATACGGTGGTCATCGACTGTAACGACTCGACAAGTAAGAAAGGTCCTTTCACCTTTGGACTGCGCCGACAGATGGAGCAGCAGGCAATGGATGTCGTCGTCACAAACTTGAAGTCAAACGAGTCGAACTTCTCGAAGGCCTTTAGCCGTACGAAGCCCAATGTGGTTGTCCTCAACACAGGACGCTCACAAGAACTAGGTGTCGCCTTCTCGAAGATAAACGGGTTGAAAGCAAACAGTCCAGAATTAGACATCACGATGTTTGGTTATACCGACTGGTTACTGTATACCAAGACTCATCTGGACAATTTCTATAAGTATAACACATATATCCCCTCGGTGTTCTACTATAATCCCCTGTCGCCCAGTACCCAGCGCTTTGAGCGTAAGTACCGTCAGAATTTCCGTAGCGACATGCAGATCACGTTACCCCGCTTTGCCATCACAGGCTTCGATCATGCTTACTTCTTCCTGAAAGGACTGCATAAGTACGGTAAGAGCTTCAATGGCGCAGAGGGCATGTTCGGCTATCCTCCCGTACAGACACCCTTGAAGTTCGAGCGTTATGGTAATGGTGGACTGAGGAACAGGACCATGTTGTTCATACACTATCGACCAGAACATCTGACAGAGACCATCAAATTTTGAGAAATAACTGATAGCACAGATCACAGATGAAGAAGTTGGTGCAGATAATTGTGATTTTTCACTTTTCACTTTTCACTTCTTATGCCCAGGTAGGGGAGTATCGTACAGATCTGGCGGTAGGCTTCAATGGTGGTGTGGCGATGAGCAATGTGGCCTTCGTGCCGAAGGTGCCTCAAGGCTTCCTGAACGGTCCGACCTTCGGCTTCACAGCACGTTATACATGTGAGAAATATTTCAATAGTATTTGTGCTGTAGTGGCGGAGGTGAACTATACGCAGATGGGTTGGAAGGAGAATATCCTTGACTTGAATGACCAACCCGTGACACTGCATACAGATGAGTCACAGACGCTTAACTATGCCCGAAAAATCAACTATATCCAGGTACCGTTGCTTGCTCGGCTTGGATGGGGACGGGAACGTAGTGGCTTCCAGTTCTTCATACAGCTGGGACCTCAGGTGGGCTTCTATATGAGCGACAAGACGGAGAGTAACTTCGACGTCCGTAACCCGGCCTTCAACCCGAAGATAGAGAATGGCTATTTCGGCCCGGAATACCAATATGGAGACAAGCGTGTGTCGCATGTCGTGGCACAGGACAGTATGGCTGTGGAGAATACGGTGGACTATGGTATAGCAGTAGGTGGAGGCTTGGAGTTTAGCCATCGGCATTTGGGTCATTTCATCGTTGAAGGTCGATATTACTATGGCCTGGGCAATATTTATGGTGCTACGAAGCGTGACTACTTTGGCCGTTCCAACTTTGGAACGATTATGGCCAAGTTCACATATCTTTTTGATATCGTTAGGACGAAAAACTCTAAAATTAAATAACAACAACTATGTTTGAAGGACAACCAAAAGGACTATTTGCGTTGGCACTGGCCAACACGGGCGAGCGCTTCGGCTATTATACGATGCTCGCAGTTTTTGCTTTGTTTTTGAGGGCTAACTACGGATTATCGCCTGCCATGGCCGGCACTATCTACAGCTCGTTCCTCATGTTGGTGTATTTCCTCCCGCTCATTGGTGGTATCTTGGCTGATAAGTTCGGCTTCGGTAAGATGGTTACTGCAGGTATCATCATCATGTTTGCAGGCTATCTTCTGTTGTCAGTCCCTCTGGGAGGCGACACCTTGGCTTTGGTGGTCATGCTGGCCGCACTGATCCTGATCGGCTTCGGAACAGGACTCTTCAAGGGTAACCTCCAGGTGATGGTGGGCGACCTGTATAATGACCCTGAGTACAAGGACAAGCGCGATGCAGGCTTCTCCATCTTCTATATGGCCATCAATATCGGTGCCTTGTTTGCTCCGACGGCTGCCATTAAGATCAAGGAGTATGCTGAGACAGCCTTAGGCTATTCGAGCAACGATGCCTACCACTTCTCGTTTGCTGTGGCATGTGCATCTCTGATCCTCTCTATTGCCATCTATTACATCTTCCGCAGCACCTTCCGTCATACGGAGGGAGGCAAGAAGAAGGATGCTGTGAAGGCTGATGCCAGCACGGAGCCCGAACTCACGAAGGAAGAGACCAAGCAGCGCATCGTGGCACTCTGCCTTGTCTTCGCCGTGGTGATCTTCTTCTGGATGGCTTTCCACCAGAACGGACTGTCGCTGACTTACTTTGCCGATGAGTTTACGGCCCAGTCGGCTGATGGCTTGCAGGCCATGTGCTTCGATGTGTGGAACCTTGTGGCTATCATCTTCATCGTCTATGCCGGTTTCTCTCTCTTCCAGTCGAAGACCAGCAAGGGTAAGATGATCTCCGCAGCAGTTATCGTTTTAGCTGTGCTCTTCCTTATCCTGCAGTACAACCCTGATGGCAGCATCTCTATCTCTGCTCCTATCTTCCAACAGTTCAATCCCTTCTATGTGGTAGCCTTGACACCAGTGTCGATGGCACTCTTCGGTTCGTTGGCTGCCAAGGGTAAGGAGCCCTCTGCGCCTCGCAAGATCGCTTATGGTATGATTGTGGCTGCCATCGCCTATGCCCTGATGGCCTTCTCGTCGTTTGGCCTGCCTATGCCGCAGACGGAGACGGGTGCCGATGGCAATCCTGTGGCCGTCCATGTGGCTGACGTGACACCGAATTTGCTGATTATGGTCTATCTCGTACTGACGTTCGGTGAGCTGTTGCTCTCGCCGATGGGCATCTCCTTCGTCTCGAAGGTGGCTCCTCCAAAGTATAAGGGAATGATGATGGGTGGATGGTTCGTGGCTACCGCCATCGGTAACCAGTTGGTGGTTGTCGGTGGACTGCTCTGGGGCGCTGTGCCTCTCTGGGTGTGCTGGAGTGTGTTCCTTGGTGTATGCTTGGTGGCCGCCCTCTTCATGTTTGCGATGATGAAGCGTTTAGAGAAGGTTTGCTAAATGAATATACTGTATGCTCTGCTACTCTCGGTCTTCACGTTCGTGGAGTATAACGTAGAGAATATCTTTGATACCCGTCACGACGAGGGTAAACAGGACGAGGAGTTCCTGCCCGATGCCACTCGTCAGTGGACGGAGAAACGCTATTGGAAGAAGTTGGACAGGATCGGTCAGTCGATCTTGTCCACTTCCACCGACGGCGTTCCCGACCTGATAGCTCTCTGTGAGGTGGAGAACGACCAGGTGCTTCATGACCTTAGTAAGCGTTCGTTGCTCCGCAATGCGGGATATGAGTATGTCATGACCAATTCGCCCGATGCCCGTGGTGTGGATGTAGCTTTGCTTTACTCTCCATTTACTTTTTCCTTGGTTCGTTCGTATGGCTTACGTATCGAAACCATTGAAGGAATGCGCCCTACCCGTGACATCCTCTATGCCTGTGGCGAGTTGCAGTCGGGTGATACCCTTCATGTCTTTGTCGTCCATGCTCCGAGCCGTCATGGGGGAGAGAAAGCCAGTCGTCCGTTCCGTTTGCAGGCTGCCGATCGCCTGTTACAGGCTGTCGATTCCATACGTGCCATTTCGCCCGATGCCCGTATTCTGATTAGTGGCGACTTTAATGATTACTTTGACTCCCCGGCTGTTCAGCAGATAGCCCGCCACGACTTGAGGAATATCTCCAAGGAGGCGCGTGGCAACTATGGGGTGAAGGGCACCTATCGCTATAAGGGCGAGTGGAACAGCCTGGATCATATCCTTGTCTCGCCTTTGATGTATAATAAGGTGGATACGGTCTTCATCCATTCTCCGAAGTTCTTGTTGGAGAAGGATAAGTTCTATGGCGGCTATCTGCCCCGCCGCACCTATAAGGGTATGAAATACCAGAAGAAGGGCTTTAGCGACCACCTCCCCTTGGTCGCCCGTTTCAGGTTTGAGTGAACATATTGAGGGCATCAATAGTTATTAAAATCATGAAGTATTCCAAGTTATTAAGTGACTACAAGTTATTATTACCTTTTCTATTTATCCTGAATCTTGTAGGTAATGGGGCATGGCTATTTATACAGTCTACAATATCTTCAGTGATACTCGTGATAGTTCTTTCTGCCCTATTTGCAGTACTTGAAGTGCTACTGTTCAGGATCATCCCGACCTCTTTTTTGAAGGCGGCCTTTGCTACTATCCTGATTGTCCTGCATAACGTGGTGGGAATCGTTGACTATTTTCTCTTATATCATTTTGGAACAGTGATTAACCATATTGTCCTTGATGCTGTTTTGCTGACGAATACGGGGGAAGCTTCGGAGTTTGTTACAACATATATCTCACCTTTGTTGTTTATAGTTTTTCTGATGGCAGTTATATTTGTAAATATTGCTGCTTATGCATTATCGTGCTACTTGAACAGATTCCGTAAAATGGTATGGACTATGTATCTGATTGCGGCGATGACTATTGTACTCATTTTGATGAATAGTATAGTATTTATGTTGTTTAAAAGTAAAATCATCACTAATTCTATAATGCATAATGCTATATTAAGGCTGAATACTGAATATTTTCTTTATGATCATAATATTCGAATGGATGCCCTGCTGCGTATTTGTAAGGAGGTGACAGCTGTATCAAACTCAGAAAGACCTATGAAAATAGTTATTGTTATAGGAGAGTCTCACAGTGTGTATCATACTTCATTATATGGATATGAAAAACAAACTTATCCATTGATGGCTGCTCGTAAGAGCAAGGAAGAGCTATATGTTATGCAGAATGCTGTATCTATGTATGATGTAACATCTTCGACCATGTGGTCAGTCTTTTCATTAGATTCTTTAGGAAATGCTCCCACTGCCGCTCCTCTGTTTCCTGCAGTATTCAAGGCAGCAGGTTATCGTACCTATTTGTTTGATAATGAATATCTCAAGAACAATTCTGCTCATATAATGACAAATAGCACCCTGTCTGATTTAATATACGATTATCGCAATTCGCATTATTATGAGTTTGATGGTGAAATGGTCGATGATGTTCATCTCTCAAACGATAGTTTGGCGCTTTACATAATTCATCTTTCTGGTCATCATTTTGATTATTATCAAAGATATCCTGCCTCATTTGCAAAGTATAATGCAAACGATTATGAGGGCTCTCAGACATTCGAACAGAAAAAGTCCATTGCTGCCTATGACAATGCATGTCTTTATAATGATTATGTCATAGATAAGATCATCAAAAAATTTGAAGATGAGAATGCATTGTTGGTATATTTTGCAGATCACGGAGAAGAAATATACGATATTCGTAATTTTTGTGGGCATATGACATCAAGGACCTCGCCAGATCCGAGTTACCAGTTGCGTGTCCCTTTGTGGGTATGGCTATCTGTAAAATACAAGGACAATCACCCTGATGTTGTGAATAGACTTCAGAAATCGCTCAATTTACATATAAAGACTGATGATATTTCCCATTTCTTGATGGATGTTGCTGAAATAGAAACCCCAGGCTATAGCGAACAGCGTAGTTTTATCTCACCGAGTGGGTATAAAGAATGGAAGAGCTTTTCTGAAATCATTAATGCAGGTGGTTTAAACATTGATGAAGGAAATAATGCAAGGGATTTTCATATAAGTCTTGATGAGCAATAAACTGGAATGTCTATGGGTAATTGGATGTCTATGGGTAATTGGAGTTATAAGTTCCTGCTACTTTTTTTCTTTATACTGAATTTGGTATGTAATGGTGTATGGCTGTCTCAGCAGTTCAGTATATTGTCTGTTGCCCTTGTTATCATGCTATCTGCTATTAGTGCTGTTGTTGAAACTTATGTAGCCAGTTTGTTCAAGTCGCCATTTGTAAAGAGAGTCTTCATCAGTTTTGTTGTAGTCATTCATAACATCTTTGGTATAGTTGATTATTACTTACTCTATCAGTTTGGGAAGGTTGTTGACATGTCGATCATTGATACGGTTCTCGTGACCAATACAAGAGAAGCGGAAGAGTTCGTTTCTGCCTATTTTTCGCCTATGGTCGTCGTGCTGTTATTTTGTATTCTGCTGGTGAATGTAGTTGCATACGTAGTAGCACGTTTGTTAGGAAAGCATGTGATGAGTGTGGCTGTTGTTCGCCAATGTGCACTCTTGGGGGTTGCCTTCTTAGTCGTAAATGTTGCCTTGATTCTGTTCTTTAAGACCAGTGTCCATATCTCAACGCCTATGCACCATTCCATTGCAAGAGTCCTGTGGGAGTACGGACGTGTCACTCATGAGAGCCATATAGGCAATCTGTTACATGTTTGTCAAGAGGTGAAAGCAGTCAGGAAGCATGAGGGTTCTTTGAAGATGATTGTTATCATCGGCGAATCTCATAGCTGGTATCATACCTCGCTTTATGACTATGATAAGCAGACATATCCTCTGATGAAGGATCGTGAGAGCAACGGAGAGTTGTTTGTCTTCAAGAATGCTGTTACGACCAACGATGTGACGGCTTTGGTTATGGGTTCCGTGTTCTCATTGGATAGTATGGGTATAGGTTTTAATGAGTGTCCGGTCTTTCCTGCTGTATTCAAGGCTGCGGGATTCCGGACGGCCCTCTACGATAATGAGTATCTTGCTGATGAAAGCCTTTATTTAATGACTAACAGTGGATTGTCGAATATCCTCTACGATCAGCGCAATACACACTATTATGACTATGATGGGGACTTGATCAAAGATATTAATTTGACCAATGATAGCCTTGCATTGTATATTCTGCATCTGACAGGTCAGCATGTCAAATACAGTAAAAGATATCCCCCGTCTTTTGCAAAGTTTAAGGCCAGCGACTATGGTGGCCCTTATTCTGACCGTCAGAAGAATGACATTGCCGCATACGATAACGCCTGCCTGTATAATGATTACATTATTGACCAGGTTATTAAGATGTTTGAAGACGACAATGCTGTTTGCGTCTATTTCTCTGATCATGGTGAGGAAGTCTATGAAGTTCGTGATTACATAGGTCATGGAACTGCGAAGTATACCCCTGATATGCGCTATCAGTTGCGAGTACCACTTTGGGTTTGGCTGTCAGAGAAGTATAGAAATCAGTACCCTCAAGTAGTTGACAAGTTGCGAAAGGCCTTGGATTTGCATGTTAAATCCGATGATATACCTTTCTTTCTGATAGATCTCGCTGATATAGATACCGAATGGATGAAGCCTGACCGTAGCTTTATTACAGATGGGTCATACCATGGTTGGAATAGTTATCGTGAGATGATCATATCTGATGATGGTTTCAATACTAACGAGGGGGCATCATTGAGGCAATTCAGTACAGAGTAACTGGCGAGAATCCCTTATTTCAGTTTCGACTTCCTGATATTGGGGAGTTGGAGGCCGTAGGCTTGGCGGCGGTCGACGTACCACAGGAGAATGGCTGTGAGGGCGGCGCCGAGGGCGGTGAAGCCGAAGATCAGCATCGAGGTCTCATAGGTGGGATCGGTCTCGTTGGCCTTTCCGACGAACATGGGGATGATGGCACGGCCGAAGTTCTGGATGAAGAAGATCATCGAGTAGGCAGTGCCCAGACACTTCAGGGGGATGATCTTCGGCACACAGGGCCAGAGGGCTGCGGGGGCTAAGGAATAGCCGATGCTGAGCACAACCATCAGGGCGATGGCAATGGTAGGGCTGTGCATGGGCAGTGAGAAGCCGAAGTGTACGGCGGTAAGCATCAGTGCACCGGTGATGACCAGTGTGACACCCTTGCCGTCGCGGTCGTAGACGAGTCCGAAGAGGGGTGTCATGAGGATGGTGCCAAAGGGCGCTATCGAAGAGAAGAAGCCTGCGATGTCGGCATCGACGCCGTATTTCATCACCATCAGTTTGGTTGAGAACTTCAGGAAGGGCGAAACGGCCGAGTAGAAAAGCACGCAGAACAATGTGATCAGCCAGAAGCCCGGGTTGCGAAGGGTAGCGCCGATGTCGGAGAAACGGAACTGGTCGTCACTTGTATGACTAGTAGTACTAGTTTGACTAGTCTGATTAGTTTGACTAACATCCAAGCGGCGATCCATCACGCAGAACACCAGAAAGGCCAAAAGGCCGATAATGAGGAAGGCCAGACTCAGCAGGAGCGGTGCCGAGAGGGTGAAGTGTCTGGCTACGGGTGCCGAGATGCTCAGGGCGGCGGCGGTGCCGAAACGGGCCATTGCCAGTTGCAGTCCCATCGCTAAGGCCAACTCGTGACCGGTGAACCAGCGTACCATCGCCTTCGAAACGGTGATGCCCGTCATCTCATAGCCTACACCGAAGACGGCGAAGCCGAGACTGGCGACAGCCACAGACTGCGGCAGTGAAAAGTGAAGAGTGAAGAGTGAAACCTGAAAAGTGCTGTCGACGGGGATGTCAGCAGTCACCGCATAGTATTTGATCAGCGTGCCGAGTACCATGAGCGAGCAGGATAAGATGCCCGTAAAGCGGATGCCCATCTTGTCGAGGATCAGGCCCGAGAAGAAGAGCATCAGCAGGAACACGTTGATCAGTCCGCTCGATCCGGAGAAGAATCCGTAGTCGGCTGGCGTCCAGCCCAGACCGCCCTCGGCGGGAGAGGCCTCCAAAAGGGTCTCCAAAGGCGACATCACGTCGTTGACGAAGTAGCCCATCATCATGGCGGTAGCCACGATGAAGAGCACCGTCCACCGGGCGAAGGGTGAGTCGTTGAGCCTTTGTCGGATAGCCTCTGGCATTTTATTTCTTCTTCACAGGGTCGCAAGTGAGACCGCAGCCAAGCTTCTTGAAGATCTTACGGTCTACCTCGCTGAGCATGACGGTCGAGTGCACCTGACAGTTGCGCAACTTCGGCAACTGTTCCAGCGCCTTGCGGCAGTTCTCATCGTCGGTCGAGAGCACGCTGAGGGCTACGAGCACCTCGTCGGTGTGCAGCCTCGGGTTCTTGGCACCGAGGTATTCCGTCTTCGTCTTCTGTACGGGTTCGATGAGGCTCTGGGATATCAGTTTGGCCTCATGGTCGATGCCTGCCAGGTATTTCGTGGCGTTCAGCAGCAGGGCGGCGCTGCATCCGAGCAGCGGAGAAGACTTGGCCGTGATGATTGTCCCGTCGTCGAGTTCGATGGCGGCGGCGGTGTGACCGCTCTGAATCTTCTTCTCGTAGGCCGCTACCGTTACCTTGCGTGTGGCGGTGGATATCTTGGCCTGGTTGAAGAGCAGGCGTATCTTGTTCACTTCGCTTTCGTTGTCTGCCCCGTCGGCCATTTTGTTCGTGGCGTCATAGAAGCGTCGGATGATCTCGTCGCGGCTGGCTTGGCAGCATACCTCGTCGTCTGAGATGCAGAAACCAATCATGTTGACGCCCATGTCGGTAGGCGACTTATAGGGATTCTCGCCGTAGATACCCTCGAAGAGGGCGTTCAGCACGGGGAATATCTCTACGTCGCGGTTGTAGTTGACGGCTGTCTTGCCGTAGGCCTCCAGATGGAACGGGTCGATCATGTTCACGTCGTTCAGGTCGGCGGTGGCGGCTTCGTAGGCGATGTTTACGGGGTGTTTCAGCGGCAGGTTCCACACGGGGAAGGTCTCAAACTTGGCATAGCCGGCGCGGATGCCCTGCTTGTTCTCGTTGTAGAGCTGTGAGAGACAGGTGGCCATCTTGCCGCTGCCGGGGCCCGGAGCCGTCACGATGACCAGCGGGCGGGTGGTCTCCACGTAGTCGTTCTTGCCGAAGCCCTCGTCACTGGCTATCAATTCCACGTTGTGGGGATAGCCGTCGATGGGGTAGTGGATATATGATTTGATGCCTTCACGTTCCAGTCGGTGACGGAACTGGTCGGCGGCATGCTGACCGTTATAGTGTGTGATGACGACCGAGCCCACCATGAAGTCGCGCTTCATGAACTCGTCGCGCAGTCGCAGCACGTCTTCGTCGTAGGTGATGCCGAGGTCGGCGCGCACCTTGTTCTTCTCGATATCCTCGGCGCTGACCACAATCACGATCTCTATCGAGTCTCTCAACTGGGCAAGCATGCGCAGCTTGGAGTCGGGCTTGAAGCCCGGCAGCACGCGTGAGGCGTGGTGATCGTCGAACAGCTTGCCGCCCAATTCCATGTAGAGTTTACCGTCAAACTGGGCAATGCGCTCCTTAATGTGCTCTGACTGTATCTTGAGATATTTCTCGTTGTCGAATCCTATTTTCATTGTAGTATGTGGGAGAGAATGTTTATGGCTTGATGTTGGGCAGTTCGAGGCCGATGCCTTTCTTGCGGTCTACGGCTTTCAGCACGAAGCCGAGCACGAGGGCGGCCACGCCGAGGCAGGCGAGCATCACCAGCGGGGCGGTATAGTCGAACTTGGTGGGGTCGGTCACGCCGGGGTTCGTGGCGTCGAGCACCTTACCGATGAGCAGGGGGAAGAGCCACAGGCCGATGTTCTGGATCCAGAAGATCAGGGCGTAGGCCGATCCGATCACTTTAGCGTCGACAAGCTTAGGCACTGACGGCCAGAGACTTGCAGGCACGAGTGAGAACGAGGCGCCGAGCACGAGGATCGTTGTGTAGGCGATGATGATGCCGCCCACGGCATTGCCCTTGAACAGGGGCAGCACGAAGGCGAACGTCAGGTGGCAGACGATGAGCAGCACCGAGCCCAGCACGAGCATGGAGGCCGCCTTGCCGTGGTGGTCCAGATAGCTTCCCAAGATCGGCGTGATCAGCACGGCCAGCAGGGGGAACACGGCAAAGATCGACTCAGCCGACTGGCGCATGTAACCCATATAGCAGTAGGTGACGAGGGCGATGATGGATACAGCCAACAGCGTGTACTGCATGTTCTTCTTTTTCTGGAAGTTCGAGGCGAAGCCGGCGGCAGCCACGATGAGCATGATGACGTACTGCACGATGGTAACGCTCGACGAAGCCCAGAACGAGTCGGCATCGGGAGGCGTCAGCGTCAGGTTGCACTGCAGCATGTTCACGGCATATTTCTGGAAGGGGAAGATGGCCGAGTAGTAGAGCACGCAGAGCAGCGCCACGAGCCAGAAGCCGCTGTCAGAGAGAATCTTGCCGATATCGGACACCTTAAACGGGTCGTCTTTCTCCTCTGCCTCGCCAGTCTGTGCGTCGAGCTTCTGGTCCATGAAGAAGTAAACGATGGTCATGATCAGGGCGATACACATCAGCACCACGCCGAAGGCCACCGAGCGCGAGACGCTCACCTCGCCGCCCAGTCGGGCGAAGAAGGGCGAGAAGATCATGCAGGTAGCCACGCCCAGACGAGCCAGCGCCATCTCGGAGCCCATGGCCAAGGCCATCTCACGGCCCTTGAACCACTTCACGATACAACGAGACACCGTGATGCCGGCCATCTCACAGCCGCAGCCGAAGATCATGAAGCCGCAGGCAGCGAACTTTGCCGAGGCAGGCATGCCCTCGTAGAAGGGCGAGACGCCGAGTTCATCGAAGATGGGAATGTAGTTGAGGTTGTTGTTAAACCACGTTTCCAGACCGCTGCCGATGAACGAATCGCTGACGGCATACCACTTCACGCAGGCACCGACGAGCATGACTGCTGCCGAGAGAACGGCTGTGAAGCGCACACCCATCTTGTCGAGGATGATACCGGCGAAGATGAGGAAGAACACGAAAACGTTGAGGAACACCTCGGAGCCCTGCATGGTGCCGAAGGCTGTCGAGTCCCAACCGCGGGTCTCTTGCATCAGGTCCTTGATGGGCGAGAGGATGTCCATGAAGATGTAGCTGCAGAACATGGCCAGGGCCAGCAGCAGCAGAGCAGTCCACCGCATGCCGGCGGAGTCTCTGAGTGTCTTTTGAATTGCTTGTGTCATTTTAAATGTGTCTGTTTTTAATTTGGGTGCAAAGTTACAAAAATAATTCCAAACAACCATGCTTCAGCCCTACATTATTCTATTAAAAATGACGGACGCGGTGTGTTTTTTCTTTACAAAAGGCTTCGTGAGAATCGCGTGCAAGCCAGCAACCCGATTCGAGGCCGGATATACGTGAGTTTTGAGCCATTAGCGTAACTCGTTGAGAGTGAGAATGATAGCGAGAGAAGGCTTTTCAGCGATTCATAAAGATGCCTTCTAACACACCAAAACAACTTGTTTTGGTGTGTTACTTGGCTTTAGTAACACCTGTGGAAGGCATCCCTGACCGTGTGAAAGATGCCTAATAACGGTCAGAAAGGTGGCAGGTAACTCTGAGAAAGGTGGCATGTAAGTCGAAGAAAGGTGCCTGGTTTCTCTCCAAGCACCTTTTCCGGCCTTTCAGCAATGCCAGATGCATCATTCAGGAAGGTGGTAATTTTGGTAATTATTATTAACAGAATTGTTTCTGAAAGTATTTCTGCCGCTGCTTTTCAGACACCAGAGAACTTGCCTACGAAGAGGATGACACCCGATGAAGCCTCACGAATCACGTAGACGAAGGGGCGATTGGCGTGGAAGATGGCCTTGGGATATTCTGGTGGAGTACTTGGCCCCATTGCATCACTAGTCAGTCCTGCAACTGTCACAGCAGCTGCCTCCGAGCCTTCCTCGTTTACCTTAATCTTCGCTTTCTGGCGCATCATGGCGATATAGAGGTTGACGGGTTGCTCATTCCAAGTGGCCATGTTGGGGATTTCTGAGAGATATGGGTTGAAAGCCAGTTGGATGCCCATCTTCTGCATCAGGTTGATAAGTCCACCGGCTTTGTCTGTATCCGACTCTGTCTCATAGCGCGGCAGCTTCAGGTCTACCTCGTGAGCCCTGTAAGACCTGTTTTCATAGTCTTCTTTTAAGCAGTCAATCACATCGTCGATCGACTTTCCTTCTTCTGGCAATATCACGTTCATGCGCCATAAACCATTGCCGTATGGCATCTCGATGGCGCTATAAGTGTCGTTTTTCATATATTGGATGAGCACGTTCTGGTGCATCATCGGCACTCGGGTAGTGCCGTTTTCGGTGGTGAAGGCCTCTTCCTTAGTGTTCTTTTCGTCGAACTTCGAGGTCCAGTCTGCCTTGAAGTAGATGGCATTTAGCAGGTAGGATACCATGCAGGGATCTACTTCCTCTAAGATAAATGGTATCATGCCTTTGGTTTTCTCGTTGCACCAGCCGTTGATATGGTCGAGGGTGCTGGGGTCGAAGAAGTCGAGCGCCTCGGCTTTGGCGTCGTAGTAGGTCTGCATGTCCTGCTCAAACTGCGACTTCAGAGTGTAGTTCTTGTTCAGGAAGATAGCGTTGGCGATGTTCAACGTCACGTCGCTGTCCACCTTCGGCAGGCCGTCGATGAGTTTTTTGCAGTAGTCGTTCACGGCCTGGATGCCACCTTCGTGGAAGCCAAGTGTCTGCTCCAACTCCCGTTCCGTCTGGCCTGTGGCCGCGTCGTTCACCATACCCAGGACGTAAGTGATGCTTAGCGGCGAGTAGATGAAACTCTTGCCGCTGAGGTCCGTCTCATTCACGGTCTTCAGAAAGTTCAGCGTAAACTGGTTGTTGTCATTGGCAAACACCTGTTGCTCTGGTGTCAGGTTGATGGGAACAGGGTTCGACAGCATGTTAACGACCGTCTTGGCATCGCCAAGATCCTCTGTCTCGTCGGACGACGAGCACGACAGCATGAGGCTGCTCAGCGCCGTCACTGCCATTGCGAAAAATAGTTTCTTCTTCATATCTATTGTTACTTTTAAGGGTTGTTTCTGCCCTTATAATGACGAAAAAGCTGAAATCTTGTATGGAAAAGTGTTAAAGTATCTGAAAAGATGGCGATTCCATACAAGATTTCCGTACTTTTGATATTATAAAGGTAGAACGAACAAGAAATATGGTCGATAATCTCGTTGAGCGCATACGGCAGAAAGACCAGAGGGCGATGAGCCAGCTCTATCAGATGTTCATCCGTGAGCTGTCATCGGTCTGCTACCGCTATGTGCCTTCGGAGAGCGATGTGAAGGACGTACTGCAGAACAGTTTCGTGAAAATCTTCAAGTCGATACCGACCTTAGACTACCGTGGCGAGGCTGCGCTGAGGCTGTGGATGAAGAAAATCGTAGTGAACGAAGCCCTTTGCTTCCTGAAGGAACGCCGGAAACTGAAGGCCACGCTGGGTCTGAGGATTGCAGCGCAAGACGTGGAGATGGCATCGGAGCCGACGGCACCAGACTTCGACAGCGCAGAGACAGAGTCGCTGACTCCCGAGGACGTGCACCGGCTGGTGAGCTCGCTGCCCGACGGCTATCGCACCGTGGTGAACCTCTACATCTTCGAGGGCTATTCGCACCGACAGATAGCGGAGCTGCTGAATGTCAGTGAGAGCACCTCGGCCTCGCAACTCTATTATGCAAAGCAAGTATTGGCAAGAAGAATCAAGGAACTAAAGAAGGACAGACGATGAGTGATCAGTTGGAAGAACAGCTGCGAAAGAAGCTGGAGAACTATCAGGTGGAGCCACCCGAGGGACTGTGGGAATCCATCTGTGAGCGGCTGGAGGCCGAGGACTATCCGATGGGCCTGAAGCCAGAGCCGGCACGACGGCGGTCTGCCGTCAGGCGTTGGTGGTGGGCAGCGGCAGCAGTGGTGCTGGCGCTCGTTGGGTTGTTCGTGGTCTTCGAGCGTGCTGACCGTGAGCAGCCTCAGCAGGCGAATGTGGTTTCTCAGCAGCCGGTGTCCGAGCATCACGCCGTTGAGCCTGTGTTGGCCCAGAGTTCAGCAGATGCCCCTGCTGGTTTTATGAACGGTCCCAAGAACCAATCGGGCAAAGCAAATCGTGTTGTAGAATCGACTCCAGAACCATCCCCAGAACCACTTTTGGAAGAAACCGAGCCTGAACTGCCGGCAGCCAGCCCTGCTGATTCGGCCGTACCACAGCGTCAGGGCTCCGTTGTCCGTGATGTGCCTGTGCCTCAGCAGCCTGCGGTCTATCCACAGGATGCACCAAAGAAGTCGGTCGCCAATAAGAAGTGGTCTATGGGCCTGAAGGCTTCCGGCGGTCTGCTGGCATCCAACAACTCCATGCAGACGGGGCGTCTTTATCATTCGGTGAATTATACAGGAGGGTTTGAAGCCTTTGGGGATTATGGATATGAGTACTCCAAAGATAAGCATGACTTTGCTGATCCATCATCGAGCTACACCGTCACCGGGCATACTTCTAAGCACCAGCTTCCTTTGCGCTTTGGACTCAGCATGCAGTATCAGCTGAATCCGCGTCTGGCCTTGCTGAGCGGCATCGGTTACACCCGTCTTTCGTCTGAGTTCAGCTTCCCTCTTTATCAGGATATCAGCATGCACCAGCGGTTGCACTACGTGGGCATACCTCTTGGAGTGGTGTGGCAACTGTGGTCAACCCATAGCCTCAGTTTCTATTGCTCGGGTGGGGTGATGGTGGAGAAGTGCGTGAGTGTCGACGTGGACGGTGACTACTCAGGCACGAAGCCCTGGCAGTGGTCGGTCAACGGAGCCGTCGGTGCTGAGTATGCCGTGATGCCGCAGCTGGGTGTATACTTAGAGCCGTCGCTGGGCTATTACTTCAGCGACGGCACTCAGTTGGAACATTATTATAAGGAGCATCCGCTGGCACCCTCCATTGAGTTCGGCCTGCGGCTGCATGTGGGCAGGTAGTCGGCACTACTTCAGCCAGCGGTCGAGCCAGTTGAAGTAGGTGCGCTGCCAGAGGATGCCGTTCTGGGGCTTCAGCACCCAGTGGTTCTCATCGGGGAAGATGAGCAGTTCGGCGGGCAGACCCTTCATGCGGGCGGCATTAAAGGCCGACATGCCCTGGGTGTAATTGATACGATAGTCTTTCTCACCGTGGATGCAGAGGATGGGTGTATCCCAGTTCTCAACATACTTATGTGGCGAGTCGTGGTAGGTTTTCTTAGCGTTGGGCAACTGCGGACGATGCCAGTAAGCCTCGTCGTACTCCCAGTTAGAGAACCAGTTCTCTTCTGTTTCCAAGTACATGGCTGCCAGGTTAAAGGCGCCGTCGTGGGAGATGAAGCACTTGAAGCGCTTGTCGTGGTGGCCTGCAAGGTAGTAGACACTGAAGCCTCCGAAACTGGCGCCGACGGCACCGAGCTTATCTTTGTCGACAAAAGGCAGGTTGTTGGCTGCATCGTCGATGGCAGCGAGGTAGTCGCTCATGCACTGGCCGGTCCAGTCACCGCTGATCTCTTCGAGCCACTCCTGACCGAAGCCGGGCAGACCACGGCGGTTAGGTGCTACAATCACATAGCCGTGAGCGGCCATGATGAAGAAGTTCCAACGGTAACTCCAGAACTGTGACACGGGACTCTGAGGGCCGCCCTCGCAGAAAAGCAGGGTGGGGTACTTCTTGGTCTCGTCGAAGTTCGGCGGCAGGATAATCCATGTCAGCATCTCCTTGCCGTCGCTGGTCTTCACCCAGCGCTGCTGTACGGTGGGCTTGGCCAACTGGTCGAGGATGTGCTGGTTCTCTTGAGTGAGCTGAACGGCCGTTGTCTTCTCGGGTTTCTTGAAGTTGGGCGTCACGATGTAAAGGTCGGCAGGGGCGGTGAAGCTGTGACGTTCCATCAGCAACTGCTTACCGTTATTCATCAGACTCAGCGATCCGTAGTCGGCCCAGGTGTCGGTCAACTGCTTCAGTTCACCCTTCCAATTCACGGCGTAGAGGTTCTCGGTGGCATGCCACACGCCGATGAAGTAGATCATCGCCTCCTTGTTGTCGCTCCACACAAAGGCATCGACATTCGAGTCGAACGTCTCCGTCAGGTATTTCTTATCCCCCGTAGCGAGGTCGTAGCAGCACAAACGGTTACGATCAGCCTCATAGCCGTTGCGCTCCATTGAGAGCCAAGCCACGTACTTGCCGTCGGGTGAGAACTGAGGGTTCGTATCGTAACCCACGTTGTTGACGAGGTTCTCCTTGGCATTCACCGACTGATACTTCATGGTGGTGGTAGGATCGATCTCCGGCTCTACGTATCCTTCGGGCTTGCAGAGGTTCTTTGTCTCGCGCGTACCTATTATATATAGATAGATATCTGAGTCGGTAGAGATGGAGTAGGCCAGGCCAGTCTTCTTGCGACAGGTGTAGGCAATGGACTTTGAGTCGGGGCTCCAGGCCAGTTGCTCCATGCCTCCGAAGGGTTCCATCGGACATTCGTAGGGTTCACCCTCCAGGATATCGACACCATCCTTAATGCCTTCTTCAGTGACATCGGCCACGAAGGGGTGCTGGATGCTCTCCACATAGTGGTCCCAGTGGCGGTACATCAGGTCGGTCACCAGTCGGCCCGTGGCCTTTGGCAGGTCGTCGGGGTTCTTCTGGATCACCTCGTGGAAGTCGATGCTATGGAGCAGGATGACCTTCTGACCGTCGGGCGAGAACTTAAAGCCCTCGATATCCTTCGACGTCTTGGAGATCTGCTTGCGGTCAGTGCCGTCAGCATTCATCGTCCAGAGCTGACCTCCACTGAGGAAGGCTATCTTGCCCTGATACCAAGTGGGGTCGGTCTCACTCTTCAAGCCGGTGGTCAGCGTGGTGTTGCCCGTGCCGTCGGCATTGATGATGCAGATCTTCTGCTGACTCTTGTTGGCCTTCACGCTGTAGTAGCCTACTTGGTAGACAATCTGCTTGCCGTCTGCCGATGCCTCGGCAGCACCGATACGCCCCATGGCCCACAGGGCCTCAGGGGTCATCAACTCACTCGTCAGTTTGATGTTCTGCTTACCAATCTTCACTTCGTCGTCGTTTGCTCTTGCACTGCCTGCTCCTAAAAGGCTTGCTAAGGCAATTGCTGTTATTGTTTTAATCATCGTTTTGTGGGTATTTGTAGGGGAGAGAAGACATTACTTCTTTTGGTTTTGACGCTGGCGTTGTAGTTCCTCAGCCTGCTTCTGCATGGCTTCGAGGCGGGCGGCCAGGCCACTGGTCTTCTTGGTGGGGTTGTTCTTATTCTCCTTGTAACGGGCCTCGAGGATGGCGAGCAGCTTCTCGTCGTTGGTGGTCTTGCGGAGCGTCCACATGATGGCGGCGGAGAAGAACAGGGAGATGAAGTAGTAGAAGTTCAAGCCAGAGCTGTAGTCATTGAACATGAAGAAGAACATCACAGGCATCAAGTACATCATCCACTGCATCATCTTCATCTGCTCAGCCTGCTGACCTACCATCTGGTCCTTCTGCTGGCGCATGGTCATGTAGCTGTAAAGCACGTTGCTGACGCAGAAGAGGATACAGGTCAGTGACAGATGGTCGCCGATTCCCCAGATATTCGTGCCCCACTCAATGATGGGATCATAGGTGGAGAGGTCGTCGATCCAGAGGAATGACTCTCTGCGCAGCTGGATGGCATTAGGTACAAAGAAGAACATGGCCATCCAGATGGGGAACTGAATGAGCATGGGCAGACAGCCTCCGAGGGGCGACACGCCGTACTGTGAGTACATCTGCATCATGGCTTGTTGCTTCTTCATGGCATCCTCAGGCTTGTCATACTCCTTCGTGGCCTCGTCGAGCTTCGGCTTCAGCACACGCATCTTAGCCGACGACATGTAACTCTTCTTCACCATCGGGAAGGTGATGACCTTCAGCAAGAGGGTGATGAGTATCAGCACAATGCCCATACCAAAGCCCCAGGAGGTGAGCCAGTCGAAGACATAGATAGTGAACCAACGGTTGATCCAGCGTACGAGCCACCAGCCGAGGTTGACAAGCTGCTCCAGGTCGAGGTCTTTACCGAACTCGCTCTGCTGCTCTACGTCTTTGATCAGACGGAAATCGTTAGGACCTATGTACATCTCAAACTCCGAGGGTGTCACACCAGTAGGATCGAAAGCGGTCTTGAGCTTGGCATTAAACTGCTTCAGATAACCTGAGCCTTTCTGCTGCGGGATGCTGGTGAGCAGGGATCCACCGCGGAAATCGTCCTTAGAGATAAGGGCGGCAGAGAAGAACTGGTTCTTGAAAGCCACCCAGTCGAGGGTTTCCTCAATCTTCTCGTCCACCTTCTCAGAGGTCTCATTCAGATAGTCTGTGCCGCCAAGCTTCTCCTTATAGGTGACGGAGGTATAGCGGTTCTCGAATGTGAAGCCTCTCTCTTGCTGACGGGCAAGGTCGCTCCACTCGATGTCCATCTCCTTGTAGTTGGGCGCAAAGGCACCGGCCAGGCCGTTGGCGGTCAGCGAGAAGTGGAGCAGGTAGTCCTGCCCAAGGCGATAGTCCAGCACGATGCTGCCGCCATTGCCTGCCTGAGCGGTCATGGTGACGGTAGTGTCGCTGACGTTGGAGGGCGTGAAGTAGAGGTCCTGCGTGATGATGTTATCCTGCTTGCCAGCCAGCATGAAGTTCATCTGCTGGGTCTTCTGGTCGAAGAGGGTTACCTCGTCCTTGGTGTTGTCTACGTTCTCGAAGCCTTTGATGATGGCTTTCGAGATGGTGCCGCCCTTCGTGTCGAAGGTCAGTTCCACCTTGCCGTTCTTCAGCACCACCTGCTGACTCGTGCCGTTGAGGGCTGAGAAGAAGAGTGATGTGGAGTCGCCTTTGGCAGCCTCCTCGGCCTTGGCCTTGCGGGCTTCTGCTTCTGCCTGTTGTTTCTTAGCTGCGTTTTCCTTGATGACAGCAGCAATGCTGTCTTCCTTGCGCTGGGCTTCTATCTGCTCGGCAGAGGGCTGGCTGTACCAGCTAAAGCCAATGAGCACCAACGCAATCAATACAAATCCGATGATAGTATTCTTATCCATAATTTAGTTTGTTTCTTTTAATTCAGGCTGCAAAGGTACAAAATATTATTGAGAATTGTTGATTGATAATTGAAAAATGTGTTGGTAGTGTCATTTTTTCCCTTTTTCCCTTTTTCCTTTTTTACTTTTTTATTATCTTTGCACTCAGTTATGAGAATACTAACATTATTATCCGCGGCAGTCATGACGCTCAGCGCCAGCGCCGCACAGCCCAATGACAGTCTCGACGCAAGGTATTATCGCCTGTTTGCGCCAGTGACTTTCTATCACAATGTAGCCGACAAGGCTTTGGCTCTTAACTCTGATGCTGCAGGCAAAGATGCCGTGGCCGATGAAGTGGACGCCACGTTACTTAATGTGTATCTGAACCGTCCCGATCTGGTCAGTACTACAGAGACGGAACTTCGCGAGACAGGTTCCATTCGTGAAGATATTGACCAGCCTATCGAAAATCAGGTAGCGCTTGTCGATAGGGTAGAGGCTCCGGTTATCGATCTCCCCGAGGATGCACCAGACTCTGTCGTCGTGCAGAAACCTAAGTTCTGGACCTACAAGGGCGACGGTTTCCTGCAGTTCATGCAGAACTACGTGTCGAACAACTGGTACAAGGGTGGTGAGTCTAACTACTCGATGGTAGGCTCGTTGACACTGGAGGCCAACTACGACAATAAGAACAAGTGGAAGTGGGACAATAAGCTGGAGGCCAAGCTCGGATTCCTCCGTTCACGTACAGACTCCGTCCACAAGTTCAAGTCGAACGAAGACCTGATCCGTCTGACCTCGAAGCTTGGCCTTGAGGCTGCCAAGAATTGGTACTATACCTTACAGCTGTTGGCTTATACGCAGTTCACCAAAGGTCTGAAGGCCAACGACCCGTATATCTACTCCGACTTCGTATCGCCGATTAACCTGAACCTCGGTCTCGGTATGGATTACAAGGTGAATAAACTGAACGAGCGTCTGACGGGTACCATTAATATTTCTCCGTTTGCCCTGAACTACCGCTATGTGGATCGTCTGTACTTAGGACCGTCTTTCGGTCTGGAGGAAGGCAAGCACTCTCTGTTTGACTTCGGTTCACAGGTGACGGCAGACCTGGAGTGGAAGATGAATGACAACGTCACTTGGAAAACCCGCTTCTATGCCTTCACGTCGTATAAGCGTGTTGAGTTGGAATGGGAGAACACGTTTGAGCTTCGCGTCTCGAAGTATATCACAGCCAACCTGTTCCTCTTCCCACGCTTCGACGATGCCAGCATCTGGGATAGCGATCTGGGCTACTGGGAGTTCAAGGAATACAGTTCTATCGGATTTGCCTATAAGTTCTAAACAAATAATCCCTGCCAGTCGGCAGGGATTTTTGATATGTCACTCTTTGCTTATTCAGCTTTTGTCATTTCACCTTCTATATATAAGCGTGTCATTTCAACAGCACCATTGGTTCTTACCGTGATTGATTTCTTGAAATGACCGGGGAACTTGCCCGTGCCGTTATAGGTCACCTTAATCTCTCCCTTCTCACCAGGCTGGATAGGTGTCTTGGTGTATTCGGGAACCGTACAGCCGCAGGAGGCCACTGCCTGATTGATCACCAGAGGTGCCTCACCGACATTGGTAAAAGTGAAAGTGCAATTGACCACAGGATTCTTTTCGGAGAAGGTTCCGAAATCATGGGTCAACTTATCAAACTTAATCTCTGCGGGCTTCTGAGCCAGCGCAACATTCATTCCGCAGAAAAACAGCATTGTAAATAATAAAATTTTCTTCATAATCTGATCGTTTTATTTAAAATCGGGGCAAAGATACAAAATAAATTAGGAGTTAAAGGAGTAAAAGGAGTTAAAAGGAGTTAAAGGACAATACTTTTCTCACCTCTCACCTCTTACCTCTCACCTCTTTTGTGTAATTTTGCACTTCAAATAGAATAACAGAGTAATAAATATGTATAGAAGTAAGACTTGTGGAGAGTTACGACTCTCTGATGCCGGTAGTGTCGTCACACTGGCTGGATGGGTACAGCGTAGCCGTAAGATGGGTGGCATGACCTTCGTCGATCTGCGTGACCGATATGGACTGACCCAGTTGGTTTTCAATGAGGCTGATGATGCGGAACTCTGTGAACGTGCCAATAAGTTGGGTCGTGAGTTCTGTATTCAGGTGAAAGGAGAAGTCAGTGAGCGTCAGAGCAAGAATCCCAAGATGCCGACAGGTGATATTGAAATCCTTGTCAAGGAACTGAATGTATTGAGTGAGAGCCTGACACCTCCCTTTACCATTGAGGATAATACCGATGGCGGTGATGATATCCGCATGAAGTATCGTTATCTGGATTTGCGTCGTGCTGCAGTTCGTAAGAATCTGGAACTGCGTCACCGCATGACAATCTTAATCCGTAACTTCCTTGACGGAAAAGACTTTATTGAGGTAGAGACGCCTATCTTGATTGGCTCGACACCTGAAGGAGCCCGTGACTTCGTCGTGCCTTCTCGTATGAATCCCGGACAGTTCTACGCCTTGCCCCAGTCTCCACAGACTCTGAAGCAGTTGCTGATGGTCTCTGGCTTCGACCGTTACTTCCAGATTGCAAAGTGCTTCCGTGATGAGGACTTGCGGGCAGACCGTCAACCCGAGTTCACACAGATAGACTGTGAGATGTCGTTTGTGGAACAGGAAGATGTGCTCCAGCTCTTTGAGGATATGGCCCGCCATTTATTTAAAGAGGTACGCGGTGTGGAACTTCCACCACTCCAGCGGATGACCTGGCATGAGGCCATGCGTCGTTTTGGTTCGGATAAGCCCGATCTTCGTTTCGGTATGGAGTTCGTCGAGCTGATGGATGTGCTGAAAGGTACAGGTACGTTCCCTGTCTTCAATGAGGCCAACTATATCGGTGGTATCTGTGTGCCTGGTTGTGCTGACTATACCCGTAAACAGCTGGATCAGCTCACAGACTTTGTGAAGCGCCCGCAGGTTGGTGCCAAGGGGTTGGTCTATGTGAAGTTCAATGCCGACGGAACCGTCAAGTCCAGTATCGATAAGTTCTATGAGCCAGAGGTGTGGGCCAAGGTGAAGGAGGCAATGGGTGCCAAGGATGGTGACCTCGTGCTGATTCTGAGTGGAGACAATGCTAATAAGACCCGTGTACAACTCTGTACACTCCGTCTTGAGATGGGTGATCGTCTGGGACTGCGTGATAAAGATAAGTTCGTCTGCTTGTGGATTGTCGACTTCCCCCTCTTTGAGTGGAGCGATGAGGAGCAGCGCCTGATGGCTACTCACCATCCGTTCACTATGCCTAATCCTGATGATATTCCTCTGCTTGATACTGCTCCTGAGAAGGTTCGTGCCGTAGCCTACGACTTTGTTTGCAATGGCGTGGAGGTTGGTGGTGGCTCTCTCCGTATCCACGATGGTAAGTTACAGGAGAAGATGTTCCAGATTCTCGGCTTTACGCCTGAACGTGCTCAGGCTCAGTTCGGTTTCTTGATCAACGCCTTCAAGTATGGTGCACCTCCCCATGCTGGTCTGGCCTTCGGTCTTGATCGTTTTGTGTCACTGATGGCTGGCCTTGATAGTATTCGTGACTGTATCGCCTTTCCGAAGAACAATAGTGGTCGTGACGTGATGTTGGATGCTCCTGGCGAATTAGACCCCAAACAACTGGAAGAATTACAACTGTCAGTTGACCTACGTCAAGAATAAGTCAGTTTCTGTCAAAAATGCTTAAATATCAATAAGTTGTCTGAATAAATAGTCTTAACTTTGCACTCGTTAAAAGGAAAAAAGAAGTTTTACTTCATTCAAGTATTAATATTAAAAAACTATGGCAGAAAAGAAAGCAACAGCTAAAAAGGCTACTGAGACAAAGGCAGCCGCAGCTAAGAAGACCACAACCGTTAAGAAGGCCGCTGCTCCTAAGGCAGCTGCAAAGGCAGTTCTCGCAGTAAACGCTGAGAATGCTGGTTTCAAGGCTGGTGATGTTTATCAGGCACTGGCAGCAGCAGGTAAGGCACTCACCGTTAAGGAGATTGCCAAGGCTGCAAAGATTTCTGAGGAGGAGACTCTTCTCGGTCTCGGCTGGCTCTTCAAGGAGGGCAAGCTCGCTAACGATGGTGAGAAAGTTACATTAGCTTAATCCGTTAACGTACTATAGAAAAGGTCGGTAATCTCTTTACCGACCTTTTTTAATCTCGTATGACATACGACAGGCAGATATTGAGAATACTTTCCGATGTAGGTGAACAGGGCATCAGTGTACAACTGTTGGCCAAGCATGTCTATAATCAGAATGTGTCTCTCTTCTATATGCCTGACATGGATGAAATCCGTTCTTACGTCCAGCAGTATCTTTTAAAGAATTCTAAGTCATCGGCCTCATTGGTTGAGAGCATGGAACGTCGAGGGTTTTATCGTCTGAACACGCAGAATAATGCTGATGCCCGTCAGTTGATGATAGAGTTCCGTGAGGATGCCTCTACGGAAGAAAAAGAGGAGAAGCCTGTCAAAGACCTCTCCCTCGATTTGTTTATCTGATAATCTGCTTTTTACATTCAAAGCTGTTTGATGACTTTTGCGGGAACACCTGCCACCAGAGTATGGGGTGGGACATCCTTAGTGACGATGGCACCGGCAGCTACGACTGAGTGCGTACCGATTCTTACGCCAGGTAGGATGACAGCGTTGGCACCAATCCAAACATCGTCCTCGATGGTGACGGGTATGGTGCTAACGCCTTGTTCGTCAATCCGTTTGCTTACTTCTGCAAAGTTGTGGTTCAAAGCTGTAACGGTGATGCCCTGTGCTAAGTTGACATGGCTTCCGATAGTCACGGGACCGATGACGGTATTATGGAGTCCTACTCTGGTGTGGTTCCCGATAATGACATCTCCCACGGCATTGTTGATGCAGGCACCAGACTCTATGACCGAATAGTTGCCTAACCGGAAATGACGGTAGGGTGGTGTGTCCATTCTGACAGAACGGTGAATCACCGAGTGCCTGCCCCGGTGTTGATATAAGGGAGCCAGAAGTCTGATGTACCAACGAGGTCGTGTCTCCACCTGGTTCATGATGAGCCAATCCACAAACCGCTTGAGCTTTGGATTACCTTTGAACTGTTGTCTGACGGATTCGTTATTCATCTGATGATCTTGTTTACGACGACAAAAATACGAAAATATTTGTATATTTCCAAATTTTTCTCTATTTTTGCAGAAAATATGTGTGAAATATGAAAAAAGAATACGACTATCTGATTGTTGGTGCAGGTATTTATGGTTCCACCTTCGCCTGCATGGCCCATCGTCAGGGGAAGCGTTGTCTGGTGATTGACAAGCGTCATCATCGTGGTGGTAACATCTATTGTGAGAACATCGAGGGCATCAATGTCCACAAGTATGGTGCCCACATCTTCCATACCTCCAATAAAAAGGTGTGGGAGTTCGTGAACTCCATTGTCGAGTTCAATCGTTATACGAACTCACCGATAGCCAATTATAAGGGTAAGCAGTATAATCTGCCATTCAATATGAACACCTTCTATCAGATGTGGGGAGTGCTGACACCTGCGGAGGCTCAGGCTATGATAGAGGAACAGCGTCAGGAAGCTTTGGCCAAGATGAAGGCAGAGGGTGTGACTGAACCTCGGAATCTGGAGGAACAGGCCCAACTGCTTATTGGTAAGGATATCTACGAAATACTGATTAAAGGTTATACAGAAAAGCAGTGGGGGCGTAAGTGTAGTGAGCTCCCTGCCTTTATCATCAAACGTCTGCCTGTCCGTTTCGTTCATGACAATAACTACTTCAACGATCGGTTCCAAGGTATTCCTATGGGTGGCTTCAATAAGCTGATCGACGGCATGCTGGAAGGAGTAGAGACCCGTCTGGATGTTGACTTCTTTGACGACCGTCAGCACTGGGAGCAGATTGCTGATAAGATTCTCTATACAGGTAAGTTGGACGAATACTATGGCTATCGCTTCGGTAAGTTGGAGTATCGTACAGTGCGTTTCGAAGAGGAAATCCTCGATATGCCCAACTTCCAAGGCAATGCTGTGATGAATTTCACAGATGCCGAAGTGCCCTATACCCGTATCATCGAACATAAACATTTCGAGATGTTTGGTGAAGACGTTTATCGTTGTCCGAAGACCGTTATCTCCCGTGAATACTCGTCAGAATGGAAAGAAGGCATGGAGCCGTATTATAGCGTGAATGATGAGAAAAACATGTCTCTCTATCAGCAATATAGAGATTTGGCAGACCGTGAGGAGAATCTAATCCTTGGTGGTCATTTGGCCGAATATAAATATTATGATATGGCTCCCATCGTTGAGAAGGTGATGGGGCTCTTCGATGATTAGGCGATCATTCTTTTTCAATTAACTGTTTCCATTGTCCAGCGATTTGATCAATGTTAAATCGCTGGGCAATTTTGATGGCTTCATCCGATTTGTGTAGCCAATCTATGTGTGTGGCATCTTCCAGTCGTTGGGCTAAATCCTGTATATCTTCATTCTTGAAGTACAGGCCGAAGTCACCCAATACTTCCTGACATGTGGGGAGGCTGGATGCAACAACGGGAAGTCCATGTGACATCGCTTCTACTAAAACCAATGGCATGCCTTCCCATCGTGAACTGAGTACGTAGATGCTACTTGAAGAATAATAAGTCTGAATATCATTTGTGAAAGGATGTAGCTTAATGCGCTCAGTTAAATCACTCTCGACAATGAGATGTTCTAATTGCTCTTTTTCAGGGCCATCACCGACGATATCCAGTTTCCAATCCTGATTCTTTTGGGCAAACAATGCAAAAGCCTGTATTAGCAGGTCGAAGCCTTTATGTTTCGGTGAGAAACGCCCCACTGCCAAGAATTTCTTTTGTTGTCCGTCTGACCTTTTCCCTGGCTTCAGGGTCAAAGGATTGTAGATGGCTGACGGCCTGAATTCGAAGGCCTTGTCGTACATATCCGCATCCTGTTGATAGAGCACCACCACCTCATCTAACTTCTGCAGTTGTCTGCCGTAGTGGTATTTCAGTTCCGTGCCTAAGTATGGGGATCCTTCTCTGAGCAAAGCATCGAACGAGTTATGAATCCACCCGATGACTTTGGTGTGCCCTAATCCTTTTTTGATGGTGGCCAGTCGCATGGCGAGGAAGGCATGAACACCGATAATAACGTCATAATTTCCTTCTTGAAGAACTTTGGCCAATGCTTCCAGTCTTTCCCTTGGAAAAGAACTATGTGCATAGAAATCCGATGTCAGTCTGCATTTGGGCAGGAATTTTCTGTAAAGATAGCTATATGTTTTGCACATCTTATCCTTGATTGGGCTGACGTCTGGATATGATATGAACTGGTATTTGATAGGATAATCGGCTAATTGATATAGGGACAGGTCTTTCTTCTCCGGCTTGTCAAAGGTCACGATGGTCACGTCGTAGTCCTTGCTTAAGGCTCCGGCAATGACGGCTGTCACCCTTTGTACCCCTCCGATGGAGAAGATCGAGTCCATCAAAAAGCATAATTTCTTCATTTTCTGTTTATTTTCTGCAAAATTAGTATTAATTCTTGATTGTTCCAAACTTTTTTAGTATTTTTGCAAAGAAATCATGGATATAGTCATTTGTATTAACAAACAATATCTGATGCCAGCCGGTGTGATGTTGTGTTCCCTCTTTGAGAATAATAAAGAGGAGAATATCCATATCCATGCTGTATTAGGTGAGGGTGGGGACCAATGTGTCGGTCCTTTGGAAGAGATGGTTGCCCGATATCATCAGGACATCTGTTTCTATCAACTGAACGACTCCCGCTTGGATGCTTTTCCTGTTGGCCTTTATTTTCAGGAGCCGTTTATTACTAAGGAGGCTTATTTCCGACTCTTTGTGATGGATGTTTTGCCTCAGGAACTGTTGAAGGTGCTTTATCTCGATGTTGATATGGTCATCTGTGGCAGTATCCGTGAATTGTGGGATGCAGATATCAGCGACGTAGCTGTCGGTGCCGTGCCAGACTGTTTTTATAACGATGTCCATGAGACGAATCGGCTTGGCTATGAAGTCGGACTTGGTATTTTCAACTCCGGTGTATTGTTGATTAATCTGAAGTACTGGCGTGAACATGATGTGATGAAAGACTTTGCGGCTTATGCCACAGAGGCTAAAGACCATCTGAAGTATCATGATCAGGATGTCCTGAACTATGTGTTCCGTCATTCAAAGAAAGAACTGCCTATCCGTTTCAATCTTCAGACTATTCACATGTATCATGACCGTTTCCGCTATCTCCACTTCCGTCTTTTCGAGGAAGTTCGGGAAGCCTTCCGTCATCCCGTGGTCATCCATTATACTGGGCCAGAAAAACCTTGGTACAGCAATGCCTATCATCCTCTCAAAGACTATTTCGAGCAGTACCGTCAGATGACGCCTTGGAAAGATGAACCGTTGAGGCGTTTACATATCCCTATCAAGAAATGGTTCCGCCATTTCCTTGTCTGTGTCCGTCGTCGCGATATGCACTTCCACGCCAGCTATTTTGATTCTTATTTCAGGTATTATCAGCGCGATTCTCTCTGACTATCTCTTTGAACAGTTGATCCCATTGTTGCATGATGCGGTCAACAGTGAATCGCTGGATACTTACTGATGCTTTTTTCCCCATCTCTTTTCTTAAGGTCTCATCCTCTATCAGCCTACAGATGCCCTCTGCTAACTTTTCTATATTACCATTTTCGCAAAGGAGTCCATCTTCACCGTTAGTAATGATATCTCGTGGTCCGCAGGGACAGGTGAAGGCAACGGGAGCCAATCCGGAAGACATAGCCTCCATCAGCACTAATGGCAGACCCTCAAAGCGTGAGCTTAGTACAAAGATGGAACTTTCCCGATATTTCTCTGCAATGTGATTGACAGGACCATTGCAAGTGATAGCCTTTTGCAGCCCAAGTTTGTCTACTTGTTGTTGGTAAGCCTCTCTATTGCCTCCACCATAGATGTTAAGTGCCCAATCTGGATGTTTCAGGTGGACAATCCCCCATGTAGAGATCAGCAAATCAAACCCTTTCTGATAGGTATATCTGCCCACAGCGATGACTTGTTTGGAGGTACATTCAGAGGTTATCCCTTGTTCAATCGTGATGGGATTGGGAATGACAATTTGGTTTGATAGTCCTTTCCAGTATGCTGAATCTTCATGGGTGAGTACCACAAACCGATCTAATTGCTTCACCTTCCGGTCTAACTGTGCCATCCATCGGTTGGTAATCCATTGGTTCGCGAAACCTGGCAGGAAACCGAAGTTCGCCTCTCTGTACTTGTATCTTCCGAAATGAATCTCACCTACTTTGGCACTCCCGTCATGAATATGAGTGAGGAAATTTATTTCCCTTCGCAATAGGGAGATGGTAATATCTGGTTTTAGAAGGTTCAGACACCTTTCTAACCTCTGTCTGTATATGGCCATCCTTTTCTGGTAGAGATATAGTCTCTTCCAGATGGGGTGTTGCCAGAGATTGTCGATGTTGACATCCAATTGAATGACTTGGATTTTATCTGAAAGCGGAAAATAGGGAGTTGTCCCCTTGTCGTCAGTGATGATAATACTCACGTTGTAGCCCAGTTGTTCTACCAGATAGTCGGCTTTGGTTGTCAACACCCTTTCCATACCTCCAGAATGATCCAACGACGGGATACAATAGGCGATATGTGTCTGTTGGCGTTTTTCTTGGGTGAGATTCACCGTGTTGATAACCTTTCCCATCTGGTGTTTCCACGACAAGTTGGCTATGGAGTCTCTAATCTCTTGTGGAGTGATGGTCAACTGTTGGTAGAAACCGATAATATCTTCAATTCTGACAGTTGTCTCGTCTGCAGGTACTTTCAGTACATACGGCCTCTGGTCAAAGTCTGTATCAGTTTCCGAATAAACGAAGGGAATACCCCTGGCGGCATACTCACGATTTTTCAAAGTCTTGATATGGTCGATGCCTACACGATGCCTGCCCAAGCTACCTATACCAAAGTCACATTGGTCGAATATCTCATCCAGTTCTTCCCCATGTTTCTTACCATAGAGAATAACATATGGCTCAAGGTGATTAGTCTTGATGATTTCTGTGATTTCAGCCTCCTCTACGGGTGAGAAGAAATAGCCAACCACATGGAAATACACCTTCATTTCCTTGGGTGTAGCGTAATAGTCCGCCAATCCTTTGATGACTCTGTCAAACCCATGCCAGCGATGAATCTCTGCCACACCAATCAGGTGTAACTCGTTGGACGGATGATGGCATTCCTTTTTCATCCTGACAGAACCGAAATCAATACCATTGGAAATACGGATGGTCTGTTGCCCGAAGATGATGTCTTCTTCAGAGAAAGTTACGATGGCATCTAATTGCTTGGCAAACAGATTTCTAAACAACTTATCCTGAATCAGTTGCCTTCGCATCGACTTATTGAAATATTCCTGATCGTATGGGTAAGTAGGAATTTCCATCACTACCTTCATGCCTGCTTTTTTCATCCGTCTTACCATGTGTATAGTAAACGGATTAGCATTATGGTTGGAGCGTATATAGACGAATTCTATCTGGTTTTTGATTGCGTAGTTCACGATAGAACCGAACTCGGTTCGTTTCAAGATTTTTCCTCTCTTGCCGTTGCCATAGTCTGCAATAACCGTTTCGTCGGCAATTCTTCTCTTTGAACCGTTCTCATCCATATAGCACAGATGCGCCTCATGACCATTGGCCTTAAAGGCTTCCAACTGGTAACTGATTTTCTTGCTGATACCGTTGTTTGGATCGAATCCGTGGAATATGAGGAATAATATGTTCATGCACTTATATAAGTCGTCTTGACTTGCCAATTATTTTGATAATGGCAATTGATATGAATGGTGGTAGGTTTCCTAATAGCCAAAATATAAGATTGATAGACTTGTAATGCTTGAATTTAATGATTTCATTCCAGGAAAGAGGATGACGCATGGCATCTCTGTATTCCTTGTATGGAATAGGTTCTGACAAATGTGACTCGTTACGTAGTGCTCCTGTAATAGCATAAAACATAGCTCGCATCATCTTGGTTATCCTTGTCTCGAAATATTTTTTCTCCTTAAGACTTAGACATTGCACTTTTAGATATTCATGGTTATTAATGTTTTGTCGGACTTCTTCTGCTTGGATGATATCTCTTTTTTGAAAATTGGAGAGAGAATTGTCTCTGATTACATAGTGGTATGTCAAGTCGGAAATAAACGCTGCAGATGTTACCAGAGGTTGCATATCAGCATTAAAGAGAACGTCATCCCAAAATTTAGTTTGATGGAACCTTAATTGGTGTTTCCTCAGGAAATCCGATCTTAACATGATGTTCCAAATGAAATTGTTCAGCCGGAGTTTTTTCGTATTGTCATTAGCAAAACTTGCTAATAGGTCTTCTCCTCTTAAAACTGTGTCAGGCAGGTTTATACCATCAACACCGCTATTATCGATGGGATGACCAAATTCATTAACAGGCAAAACCGAACCGTATGTCGCTTCAACTTGGGTTTCCTCAGCCTTTTGATACAACTTGGGGATTGCATTATCAAAAAGGAAATCATCACTGTCAATAAGGAAAATGTATTTTCCTTGTGCCTCGTCAAGCACTCTGTTGCGTGCTGCCCAACAGCCTAAATTCTGAGGCTGTCGTATAATCCTGATTTTGTTGCCTTTAGGATGGTTGGTTGCTAATTCTGTGGCTATGTCAATGGATTTGTCTGTCCCACAATCATCAATAACAAGAATTTCCATGTCTTCAAAGTCCTGTTCCAAAACTGACAAGAGGGAGCGCTTGATATATTTCTCAACGCCCCAGACAGGCATGCCTATTGTTATTTGATATTTATAATCCATTGTTAGTGTAAGTTATAACAAATGCTTCTGCTTACCCAATATTTTTTGCGCAAATACTGAAAGGGTTGGAGGTAAGACGCCTATAAACCAGAACCCTAAATTCGCTATCTTGTATTTCTTAAAACGTACAATCTCCCAAAATCCAATAGGATGAATCATTGCATCCCGAATTGCTGTATCTGTTAGGCGTGGCGTAATCTTATCTCTGTTTTTGAGAGCACCGCAGATAATATAAAACATATAAACCATTACTTTTGCGCACCTGATCTCATAATATGGCTTGTCTTTTAAGTCTTTGACTTGGTTCTTGATATAGGAATAAATCTTGATATACTGTTCGATTTCAGCAAGTTTTATCTCTTTTCTAAGTTGGAAATTTGATAGGGATCCTGGCCTCAAGACATAATAATAAGTATCATCAGGAAGCAATACTGCTCTTTCAATGAGGGGCTGCATATCTGTTTCAAACAAGATGTCGTCTGCAAATCTTGTGTCATGGAATCTCAGTTGGTGTTTCTTGAGAAAATCCATTCTAAGCAACACATTCCAGATGAAGTTATAAAGTGTTGCATGCAAATTTTGATTGGCATAACTGGCTAGTTCATTTTTTTCGAGCAATGTTTTAAAAGGCAATTTCATGTCACCATGGCTAAAATTAGCGGAACGACCTTCTTCATCTACAGATTCAACAGATCCATAGACTGCTTCCGCATGATATTTTTCAGCAGCTTCATACATTTTCTCCACAGTGTCTTCTGCCAAATAGTCATCGGAGTCAACAAGTAAAAGATACTCGCCTTGGGCTTCGTCTAGGATTCTGTTTCTTGCAGCCCAGCAACCCATATTATGGGGTTGAGTAAGAATCTTAATGCATTTCCCTTTTGGATGGGATGCTTGAATCTCTCTGACTATATCCATTGACTTGTCCGGTCCCAGATCATCCACGACCAATACCTCTATTTCGTCTTCGAAAGTTTGGCTTAGTACTGAATTCAGGCATTTGCGGATGTATTTTTCAACACCATAAACTGGCATGCCAATTGTAACTCTATATTTGTATTCTATGTCTGCCATAATAAATGGTTTAAATTTTGATGCTAAATTAATTCTTTTCTTCCAATTACCCAAATTATTTTAGAAAAAATGGTGATTTTCTATCTATTTTTAGTATGTTTTAGAGGTGAATGGGTAAATTACTTAATTACTGATGGCATTAATCAAATAGTTCATAGAGAGTTTAACTTCTTCCTGTATGATTAGATCTACTTCATTCCAATTAATCGGAGCAAGCCATTCAGAAGAGTTCTTATCGTATAGTTTGTAGAGAATATTATAGCGAGCGAATAAATCGTACATCCTCAGATTTTGGGAACTTTCGCTCCCGTCCCCAGCGTTTTTTAAGATGTGGACAAAATCAACTTTAAATTTCAAAGCAAATACCGTTGCGTGGAAAGAGTCCATACAGACAAATGAGGCATGGTTTAATAAATAGATAAATTCGTACGGACCGCCGTCTTTATATAATATGCCATTCCCATAATTAATTTTGTTGTTTGTACAATCAACGGTGATGACATCTTTAATACCAGTCTTTTCCTTTACGTCTTCTACCATGGCTACATAGTCTTCCCTACGGAATCCAATAAAATAGCAGAAAATATATCGTTCTGGAATCTTAAATTCTATATTAGCTCTTTCTCCAAATGCTGTCCATTCCTCTTTGCTGAGCAGATAAGTGGGATCAACAACTAAATGGATGTCATCGCGATGAAGAAGATTTCTTAGCAAGTCAACGGAAGAACTTTCGCGGACAGCAATATGAGCGAACTTTTGCAAATCCTTTTTTGCTCGGTCTTCAACTTCTTTCGGGAATGACGGTCTTGCTATGCTTGAAGAATAGGAAATGCATTTTTTCCCGTTTACGAATTCCAAAAATAATATCGGGTTAAAACCACAACAATAGGGATTCCAAATCTGGTCACTTCCTGTAATAAAGATGTCTGCATCATTGACAACATCATTATAATGCTCCGCCGTGTAGAGTCTTCTCATATTATAGTTCCCGTCTTTGAAGGCAAATTGGTAGACTTTTCTCCATTGGCGATTTCGATATTTTATCCATTTATAGATTTGTTCATAAAAAGGCATCTTGCTTAACAAATATCTCCATTTACTATCTCGCAGAGGGACAATAGTGGGAGGAACAGAATATGCGACTTTTCCCAAAGAAGGAGATGGTTGTTCCTTGGCTATTCTATGTTTTCTTTCTCTCCGTCTGATTCCTTCTACAATAAAACTTGGAAGATTGTTCTTCAAGATGTCTTTGATGGTTCCTTTAATTCCGTAGGCAGGATTTTCACTGCCATTATAAATAAACTCTACATCATGGCCCATCTTTCGAAGAATCGTATTTAAGGCATAAGATTGCAAGCAGGTTCCAAAATTGGCCTGTGGTGTGAATGTCACCATCTTTATTTTTTTCTTTGTCTCCATATCCATCTTTGCAGTTTTTGATAGTGATTTTTAGGAAGTAGAATTCCTAATATGTTTTTGAGAAATTCTTTTGTCGGTGGAAAAGTATAGTGATTAAGAAGTTTTATAATGCTTTCACTCTTGTCGATTTTAGCATAGAAATCGTCTCGCTGGGGGGGCTTCCGCACAGAAGTGATAATATTATTAATTCCAAAAGCTTCTTCATAATTGGTCTTTAGAAAATGTGTCTCTTCTATATGGAATACATCTTTTCCTTTCTGAGTGTTCAGGTAAACCATGCTGGTACCTTTGTCATCATCCATTTCAGGATGGAGTACTTGTATTCCCCAATAATCGGCAATTGTTACGTCACTATGTGATTTGCAACTTTTGAAGGGGCATTCATAGCAAATGGGACGTAAATCTAAATAGCGAAACATTGCTTGCAAATAAGCAGAATTCCTGTTGATATATGATGCAAGAGGCTTTTTATTCAGTTTATTTTCTAGGGAAAGTGCAAAGGCAAACTGCTTCCAGCCTCCGCTTTTGTTCCTGAACGAAATAGATTTGATGGCAACTTCATCTTCTGGAATGTGATAGACGTCTTGACATATTCTGGAAACCTCTTCAGTCAAATATTTTTTCCAGACTTTAGGACTAGGAACACCCTCACAGATTAAGTCTATTGTTAGTAGATTTTCATAGTCACGCCGTAAGTAGCATTTTAGTCCAGAAACCTGACATGGAGTCCCTGTAAAGAGGACTGGCTTCCCTTGTTTTAGAAACTCTTCTACATTATGAAAAGTATTGCCTAAAGCTGCCTGTACATATTTTGATCCACGAAAATTTTCTAATCCTTCAAGAGTATCTGTATAACTAAAGACAACATTCCACTTTTCGTCAAATTTGACCCCAAAGACAATTCCACCAGAATTGATGATTCTTTCCGCAACGAGCGTAAACATCCCTCCTGAAGAACTCTTTGTTCGAATATATTCATCTCGGTTATAAGCTGCATAAACTTCAAGAGGCGTGCGCTCTTCTTGCTGATTAATAACAGGACATACTTTCTCACACAAATGACAGTCAATACAATTCTGAAGATCTATTTGGGGATACCAGAATCCTTCTTTGTCTGGTAATAATGTGATGCAATGCTTAGGACATGTCTGTTCACATGCACTACAGCCACAACATTCTTCTCTTCTCGTTATTGTTATCATTTAAGCCTGAATCAATTTGCTGCAAAGTTACAATTATTATTTGGATTATCCAAAATAATGCTTGACTTTCTTGCAAACTTATGGAATACAATGACTAACAGTACCTCTTTGTCATTTCTTTTTTATAATGTTAAAATCGCACATTTTATATATAATTTTTGGTTATGTCAGTCGAAATTTCTATATTTGCAAAAATTTTGTGTGACAATAATAACAGAATGGCTAAAGTGTATAAGATTTCAATAATTATCCCTGTCTACAATGTGCGAAAATATGTTGGGCGTTGCATCAACTCTATTTTTGCACAAGAATGTTGCAATGCAGAGATAGAATGTCTTCTTGTGGATGATTGCACTGAGGACGACAGTATGGATATTGTTGCTCAGAAGCTGCAAGGCTATGAAGGAAAGATTCATTTCGTCATATTGTCTCGTCCCGTTAATGGCGGATTATGTGCAACACGCAACACAGGAATAAGAGCATCTAAGGGTGATTATTTGCTGTTTGTTGATTCTGATGATTACTTACAGCCGGGAACTGTGCAGTATTTTATAGAAGAGTTGGAGAAGGCGGGAGGAGATGTAGATGTCGTTATGGGTAATACTTTTTCCTGCATGGATAAGCGGGCGGTAATGAATTTAGGTGAGACAGTAACTTTAATTGATAATACGAATAAAGAAGGTTTGCAAAAACTTATGTCTCGCGAGATCTTTCATACCTCTTGGAATAAAATGGTCAAGAAAAAGTTTTTTATCGAAGACAAAATCTTTTTTGAAGATGGTATTATCAATGAAGATCTTTTGTGGTCATATCTACTCTTCCTCCGCGCTAAAAACATCCTTCTTTTACCCCGAGTAACCTATATTTATGAAGATGATAATCCAGATTCCATCACGAATACCTCAGAGATGAGGATTCCGAAGATTCTCAGTAGTCGTGTAATAATATGTAACAAGATTCTGGCTTCACCTCCTCCAATGGTGACTGAGGAGTATTATACATATGTGTTCTTTATCCTTATGAAGGCATTGAATTTGTTCGAGAAAGATAGGAAGGAACTATATATATACAAAAATGATCTGTATTCTATTAGAAACCAACTATTGAGGGATGTTTGGCATAGAGGTTTCTATGCTCTATATTTGTTCTTGTTGACATCCGTGAAACCATTCTATTATGTGATATCTTTTAGGTTTTTCCGTAGGAATTTTGATACTATTATGAGAATGTTTGTCGCTATAGGCAAAAAAACGCATCTATAATCTATGCAGCGGAATGTGACCTTGGATATCATGAAAGGGATTGGTATGGTGGCTGTCATATTAGGTCATACTTATACCATTCCTACTCATCCATATAGAAATATCTTTTTTTCTTTTCATATGCCTTTGTTCTTTATTCTTGCTGGTTATTTCTATAAATATGATAGAGATGTCAAAGGTGAACTTAAAAAGGATTTTAAAAGGTTAGTTGTTCCATATATCCTCACAGCGTCATTATTTCTGGTTTATGACTTTATAAAAGCTTGTTATTATCATGATGCCAATTGTCTTGTGTTCGGTATTATCAGCGTTTTATATGGTTCAGGTTCTTTACATTCGTCAATTTATCTTTCGGATGTTCCAATTGTTGGTCCAATATGGTTTCTTTTGGCATTGTTCTGGTGCAAGGTGGTGTATAACTACCTTATTGTAAATAACCATTATGCAAATTATCTTGTGTTGGGAATCGCAATAGCTGCAACATTATTAGACAGGTATGTGATAAATCTTCCTTTTAGTTTGCTACCAGGTTTGTCTGCTATGGTTTTTTATGTAATTGGTGTGATAGTTAAGAAGTATTCTGTAAGTTGGCCTTTAATTACTCTATGCATTTTCTGCTGGATTGTTAGCATCATGTATTCTCACATTTGGATGGCGCAGTGTCATTATGGTTTTTACCCTATAGATGTTCTTGGCGCTTGTGGTGGTACGGCATTCGTATATTGGATATCAACGATAATTAGAAAAACATGCTTCAGCCATCCATTGTCTTGGGTAGGCTTTCATTCATTGTTGATTCTTTGCATTCATTCCTTAGACATGAACTTTAACTTTTGTTCCAAATGTAATATTCCAGAGATATGGTATTGTCAAGCTCTATTTAAAGTGTCTTTTTGTGTCATATTTACAATAATTGCGACTCGTTTAGCGTTTGTGAGGCGTATGTTTGGCCTTTCCTGCTAAGATATGATACGCAAATCTTGAATCCTTCTCGACTCAATTGAGATATTTCTCCTATTGTCTGGGAGAGTAGTTCCCTTTTATGGTATGATATACCTAACGTATCTTTTTCTTTGTAAGGTATAGGTGATTCCTACTGCTAAGAGATAAACGAAGAGAGTGCCTAATGTTAAGAACTGAAGGCTGGTGTATGGGATGTATTTCCTTAATACGCAGATGATAAAGAAGTGAAGAAGGTAAACGCCAAAACTGCGTTGTGCCAGGAAACGCCACACCTTGTGGACGGTCTGCTGTCTGGTAATTCTCTTGATTGCCATAAATACACCGATAGACGGCAGAATACTATAGAGTCCAAAATAGGAGAATAGTCCGTCTGGCTTGGCATCGGCATGGAATATGATAATGTATCTGATTATCAGGGATGCCAGACTCAATAAGATAATCCACAGCAAGTATTTGTTATTGGTCTCATAGTCAGAGATGGAGAGAAGATAACCGAGAAGCGTAAACAGGAAGAATCCGCCGATGGGTAATTGAAATTGAATGTCTATCCCAAATATACTATAGACTGTTGGAATGATAGACTGAAGAACAATCAATAATGAGCATAGAATGAGTAATTGTTGCTTGTTAAGCTGATTCACCATGAGTGCCAGGAAAGGCATAAATAAGTATATTACGAACAAGGGAATGAAAAACCAATAGAAGCCATACGGAACCTGTCCCATAGTGAGACCCCTGACGATTTCTTTCCAAGGCTGAGCCCCATGTTCCAACATGTAAAGACTGAAGAACGTCACGCTCCAGAACAGATAGGGTAATACAGTACGTAATACTCGCTTCTTATAGAATGTCTTGGTAGAGTATCGCTTTCTGTATGATAAAAGCGTGGCACCGGAGAGCATGAAGAAGATGGGGACAGCGAAATAGAAAGATACTTCTATTAATACCCTCAGCCACCATAATCCGTCTTTCTCAAAGGTGTGAATCATGCCGTTGCTATGGAGACAAACTACACCGAAACATGAAATGACATTTAAGACATCATAATATGCAACCCTTTCTTTCATGCTTATGCCAATATTTTTCTGCAAATGTACGAAATATCCATGACACAACCAATTTTTTGCTGGTTATTTTATTAAATTATGCAAATAGCCCGTCTGTTTGACTGAAAATTTGTATCTTTGCAACAGTAGAAGTATGGGTACGTCTAAAAGATATAAGATCGTCTTCTGTACACCAGCCCTCTATTCTGCCGGTGGCGTAGAGCGGGTGGTATCCTTTAAGGCCAGCTACTTTGCAGAACAGTTAGGCTATGATGTGACGATTATCGTGACCGAGGGTAGGGGGCGGGATTGTTACTTTCCTTTGTCCGACCAGGTGAAGGTCATCAATTTTGAATTAGGCTTTGAGGCGTTATGGCAGGCTTCTTTTATCAAAAAGATTTTTCTCTATCTGACTAAACAACGACAGTATAAAAGACTGTTGAAAGCTGAACTGATGCGTATCAGACCGGATATCACCATCAGCATGCTCCGGCGCGAGATCAATTTCCTGACCAGCATCCAAGACGGTAGTCGGAAGATTGGTGAACTGCATGTGAATAGAGCCAACTACCGAAATTTTGAAGCCAACGACTCCAACGTCTTGAAACGTCTCTTTGCTAAACTCTGGATGAAGAGCCTGGTTGGTCAGTTGAGGCGTTTAGACCAGTTGGTAGTCCTGACAGAGAAGAGTAAGGCATCCTGGCCAGAGTTGTCGAATGTGACGGTCATCCCAGACCCAATCCCCATACAAGTGGAGTGGGAAGTGGGAAGTGATGAGTATGGAGTGAAGGCCAAACGAGTCGTGACGATCGGGCGTTATGCCTATCAGAAAGGGTATGACCTATTACTACAGGCATGGGCCGAGGTTGAAAAGCAATATCCTGATTGGACCTTGGATATCTATGGCCAGGGCAATCAGACAAGCTATCGTCAATTGATGACGGAGCTGGGTGTTGATACTGAGCGGTGTCATCTGAATGGCCCCGTCAAAGATGTTGTTGAAGCGTATCGGGAGGGTTCAATCTTTGTATTGAGTTCCCGCTTTGAAGGCTTTGGACTGGTGCTGGTCGAGGCGATGGCCTGCGGGTTACCAGTAATATCATTCGACTGCCCGGCTGGTCCTGATGAGATTATCACCGATGGAGTCGATGGCCTGTTGGCTCCTTCTGGTGATGTTCATGCGTTGGCCGAAAAAATCATGACGTTGATGGCTGACAAGGATCTGCGTCAACGACTGGCCAAACAAGCTCGCCAGACGGCACGGCGGTATGAAATGGCATCTCTTGCTAACCAATGGCAGAGGTTGTTTGAAACAGTCACCAATAACCGATAACCGACATGAACTACGATGTGACCATAGGTATTCCAGTGTTTCAGGCAGAGCCATTCCTGACACGCTCATTGGAGTCGGCCTTGAACCAGACGTATCCGTCTATTGAGTTTTTGTTAGTAGATGATGGGAGCACGGATGGTTCTTTGTCCATTGTGCAAGATTGTCAGACCGACCATGTTCGTGGCGCTGATATTCGTGTCATCTCCAATGACCACAACTTAGGGGTATCTGAAGCCCGGAATAGTATCATAGATGAGGCGTCTGGAACCTATCTGTATTTCATGGATGCAGACGATACTATCGCCGAAGATACTATTGCCTTACTGATGGATCAGATCCGGCAATATGAGGCAGAGGTGGCCTTTGGTTCCTACGAAAAGATTGGGACGGATGGAAAACGCGAGGTTTATCAGTATCCGTCACTCCAACTGTTTGAAACAGACGAACTGGCGTCTTTTGCTTACCGGAAATATGCAGGTATTCAGGCATCAGCCTGTAACTATCTCGTTCAGACCTCTCTCTTGCGAGAACATCACCATCGTTTCATCAATACCGACTATTGGGAAGACTTTGTCTTTACTTTCGATTTGGTGACTCTCGTATCAAGGGCAGTTCTGTTGCCAGACATCACTTACACTTACTGGTGTCGGGAGAACTCCCTTTCACGTTATCAGCAGCGACGACAGATTCCCAAGGAAGAGATTCTTCGTAATGTAAGCACCGTCAATCATCTTCGGGAGACCTCTTCTATATTATATAATAAGGTGTATTACCCTGACCGTTGTTTCAATATCGTGATGACGGGATTCTATATGGCCTGTAATGTTTTGAAACGGCGTCAGGATATCGCTCCCTCTATATCTGACGACGAGATAAAGGCGATGCTGACACACCCGGCGACCTTCCGGCAAATCTGTGGCTTTCGTCAGTCTCGCCTCAAGAATCTGGCATTGTATCTACTCGGTAGGCTTCCAGCAGGCCCCTGTGTGGCGTTGATTAAATGTCTGGGTAAAATGAAGAAGTTAGTTTAATAAACATAATGATAATGGCAAAGTGGTACGAAAAATATCTCAGCATCTATGGGAAATCCTATAAGGAGGTCCCTGATGAGGTGCTCGACAGGATTAAGAGCCAGTTGGCGGGACGACAGAGCCTCGAGCCTGTGGCGTCTGTGGTGGTCATTGCCTATAATGAGGAGAAACGGTTGGCAGCCTGTCTCTGGTCACTGAGTGAGTTGCAGACCCAGTATCCGATAGAGATCCTGGGTGTCAACAACAATTCTAAAGATGAAACGGAACAGGTCTATCAGCGGTTGGGACTTCCTTATTTCAACGAGACCAAGCAGAGCCCTGGTTTTGCTCGCCAATGTGGTTTGGAACATGCGAAGGGAAAGTATCACTTCTGCATTGATGCAGATACGTTTTATCCTCCTCGCTATGTTGATCTGATGATGACCAAACTCACACGCCCGGATGTCTCCTGCGTGAGCTCTTTCTGGAGTTTCTTCCCTGACGAGCAACATTCTGCCTTTGGATTGCATCTCTTTGAATTGGCACGCGATCTGTTCCTGTATGTTCAGCACTTCAAACGCCCGGAACTCTGCGTCCGTGGTATGGTGTTTGCCTTCAATACGGACTATGCCCGGAAAGTGAAGATCCGAACGGATATTCGTCGGGGAGAGGATGGGTCATTAGCCTTGTCGTTGAAACCTTATGGGAAGATCGCCTTCCTGTATGATAGGAAAGCGCGTCCTGTTACTGGTTATGGCACGCTCGGAACACAGTCTTTATGGCAGAGTTTTGTCCAACATGTGAAAGTTCAGGGGCGTGGCATCACGCGAATTTTCTTCAAGAAAGACCATTATGAAGATAGTGACGACAATCTGGTAAAACCGAAGTCATGAGAATCCTGTATGTCACCGATGCCTTAGCGGTCTGGGGAGGACTGGAACGGGTTATTGTCGAAAAGGCGAATTATCTGGCCACCCACGGTGGTTATGAGGTGACGATTGTCACGGTCAGCCAAGGAAATCATCTTTTTCCATTCCCGTTGGATCCGTCGGTGCATCATGTTGATTTGGACATTCCTTTTCACACACAGTATCAGTATTCCGGTTATCGTCGACTATTTCTGCTGAAACGTCTGCATCAGAACTTTAGGAAAGCCCTCCGTCATCAGGTGGATGCCATCAATCCAGATAGCATGGTATGTACTCGGATAGAACTTGTCAGTGACATCTGTCATGTCAAGGGTAATATTCCATTAGTGTTTGAATCCCATGCTTCTTTTTGGACGAGTCGGTTTGAAGGAGCAGGATGGCTCCGTCGTTTTCATACCTACTGGATGAATCATTCTGCCAGGAAGGCTGCTGCCATTGTTACCATGACAGAGGGGGATGCCAGTGTGTGGCGAAAAATTAATCCCTCGGTCTGTGTCATTCCTGATGTGGTACATCTAAATGAATCAAGTACGTATAGTGACGGTCTGTCTAAGTCGGCTGTCTTTGTCGGTCGTTTGTCGCGTCAGAAAGATATCGGGAGTTTGTTGGCTGTTTGGCGGTTGGTTCGTCAGCGTCATCCCGACTGGCAATTGCATGTTTATGGAGAGAAAGGGGATATAGAAGAATCCCTTTGGCAACAGTTACATGAGGATGGTTATGGCGTAACTGTTCATTCGCCAACAGCTGACATTTTGGACATCTACCAGCTTCATGCCATGCTTTTGCTCACCTCCCGTTATGAACCTTTCGGCATGGTTCTGCCAGAGGCTATGAGTTGTGGATTGCCAGTTGTCGCCTTTGATTGTCCTTATGGCCCGACAGACATCATTACCGATGGCGTGGATGGCTTCATAATCAAAGATCGTCAGATGGCGGATTTTGCAGATAAGGTTTGTCTATTGATCGAAAAACCTGACATAAAGCAACAGATGGGAGAGGCGGCCATTCGCTCTTCCCAACGTTATCGTGCAGACCGCATCATGCCGGCATGGTATCATCTTTTTGAGTCATTTGGCACCAAATAGATACTTTGCCAGTAAGGGACTGACTCTGAGAATACTGCTGATTAACAGGCTGACGACCACTACCCATAAGGCCAGGATGAGGGCCATGGGTACAAACAGCGTGTTGTGGTGGTATTGTAGCCAGACATCAGGCTGGACGAGATCATATGGCAGCACGAAATAGTGGATGATATAGATGTCGAGTGTTCGTCTGCCAATCAGTTGCAGACTTCGGCCATACCATGTGTTCAGAGAGAAATGCGCTTGATGTATTCGGAAGAAGGTGAAGCAGATGATTGTCCCAGAAAGGCCAGCTATCAGATAGGCGATGTACTCAATGCCTGGCGTGGAAAGCAGGACTGGCCACACGATGATAGCTGTAAATGCCCCGATCAATAGGGCCGTGACATAGCGGTTATCCGTCAATTGGATGAATCGGTCGAAATGTCTTCTAACGAACGTTCCCAGCCAGAAGAAGATGATATGTCTGATCTTGACAAAACTCAGGAAACCTAAGATATCCTTCCATATACCCAATTCCTCAGCATAACGGGTATAGTATTTGGCATAGTAGAAAGCGCTGACGGAGAGCATCAGGATGATAGCCAAGACGCGCATTTCCCCTTTATTGGTGTTGTGTCGGTTAAACAGCGCCTCCGCCAGAATATAGATGACAAAGTATTCAAACAAGACAAACGTGAACCAATAGCCTTTCTTGTCACTGCCAAACGAGCTGATATCCAACAGGTTAAACATGGTTAGGTAAAGGAACATAAAGACCACCGTAGGAACGATTTGCACCATGAACTTCTTATGGATCATGCTGGTGATCGCATGTCCGTCCCATATCCTGCCAGCCTTATAAAACAACCAGCCACTGATGAAGAAGAAGGTTGGCATGCGGAACCGCTCGATGATATCGTTGTAGCCTAACTCATACGATCCGAAGCCGTATGCTGCGATATGGAAGTAGACCACGAGAATCATGGCCATCCCGCGCAGGGCATCGATGTATCCGATTCTATTTGGATGGATATGTTCCATAGCAGAAATCTTTGTTTTTCCCAATCAGTATTGGGGCGTACTTCTTTGCAAAGAGGATAATGGGGTAGAGTAGGAGAATGATACCTATCGTGATGGGGAGTGCCTCGAACCAGTGATAACCGAAACCTTCCCTGATGCCGAAGAGATGTTCCGACATATAGTTGATAATGCCGATGGGTATGATGTGGAGGCCGATGATGACCAGTGTGCCGATGGACAGGTTGGTGATGAACGCCCAATGCCAGTGGTCTAAGAGTTTGCAAAAACAGAGTAGGGCGAACAACAGTCCGATATTCACGGGATAGAATAGGGCTGCATGTATCAGGATTCGGTCTTCATGCAGATGCCATTCAAAGAACAGCAGACTGGTTGCCAGCAATAATATGGTGGCGAGAATCAGGGGGACTGTCCCCTGTGTGCGATGCTTGCGGTGTACATGGGGACTGTCCCCATGATTTCCTCTTCTCCACATTCCCATGACATAACCTAAATAATAATACGGCAACCGCCTGAACAGTCCCATGGGGGTCAGGTTTGGCATGAATTCATACTCCTTATTCGCGGCATAAAGGAAATAGCTGATGATACAGAGTCCAATCATGATGAGGTGCTGATGATGCGTCTTTCGACAGGCATCTATGATCAGGTGCATGATGAGGATGGCTGGAAGATACCAAAGTGGTCCGTTGAGCGGTTCTGCCCATGCGCTCTCATGTTCAAACAACAAAGCTCCTATGATGGGTTTCATGGCAGAGAAGAAATCTGGCATTGCCCCATGTTGCATGGAGTATCTGATGAACCAATAAGGGTAGATGAGGATGTTGTATATCAGATAGGGAACGATGAGTCCTGACCAATATCGCTTCCAGTTGGCACTGGTACTCCCATGGTCTTTCTTGAGGTAGCCGGAGATGAAGAAGAAGATGGTGATGGTCGTGGCCTGTAGGTAGCGGTAGTAGAACCACTCCTGCGACTGTGGCAGATGGCAGAACACCACACTGCACACCGCAAAGGCCTTCGCCCAGTCTATCCAGTTGATACGTCCATTCATCCTTTCACATACTTATGGATTGGGTTCACACGAATAGTCGAAGATATAGCACCAGTTGTCTTGCCGATAGGTCTTCCCGTTGATAGTGACCTTCCGCTGTTCACCTTGTGAGTCGCGCAGGTTCCCTCGTGGTCCGTGAAGTCTGCCTCCCTTTCGGAATTCGCCATTCACGCCATATCTGATCCTGCATCCTATCGGTGACTCCTGACAGGTGATGACTATCGTATCGCCTTGCAGAACAATGTCAGAGATGATGTCAGTATTGTCCTGGCGGATGATATTGAAACCGTAGTGTTCTGCCTTCAGGACTTGTACTGTGTCAAAACACAAAGGTGGAGTGGGTACATTAAAGATAATGGACACCTTGTTTCCTTCAACAAAGGTCTTGGTTGGTACCAACCCGATGAATCGTGGCTCGTTCCTGAGGATACCTAAGGCTGATTTGGCTGCTAAGTCACCAATCCGCTTCTGCCCGATAGCATCGATATGAAGGACCTCACGTATGAAATCATACGGATAGGTCGGTCCCATCGCCCAGATCAAGGACTCATCCCTAACCAGTTCCATCTGAATCTCGGGCGTCCGCGACTCCGTCCCATCAAAGTTGTTGTTCTTAAACAAATCTCCTTTAGTAAGCGCACTGCTCTGATAGCAGATGATGCGGATATCATTGGTTTGATGGGTCACTCGCTTGATGTCGGTATTGAGATTTTGATACATCTGATGAAACAAGGCTTTATAGTCCGTGTCAGGATATTCTGCAATATCCGATTCCCCTTGCATCCAACAGACGGCCGGTACTTGGAAGTCCCAACCCAATTTCTTGGCAGTCTCATAGGCATATGCAATCTCCTCGATAAATTTGTTGTATGGATCAACAGGCTTCATCAATTGCGTAATGGTTGTCTGGCCATGCCCTCCTGGGAAGATACACAGGATGGTGTCTTCACCTAATTCGGTTATGAGACTTTCGGCCATGCCATAGACGGATAGCTCGAAGGCTTTTCGATCATAGTGCAGTAGTCTCTTGATAAACTGTTTCGTCCGACTGCTATGGTCAAAATAGCCAAACACGTAGTTCATTTTCTCTGTGACGATCCTTCCGTCGTAGTTGATTCTCAAAGTGTCGTAGTTCGTGATTCTCTTGGCTTCTTCTCCTAACGCATAGCTCTGACCATAGACAGGAATACAGATCACAGTCTTGTGACCTTCCAGAGTTGGCTGGTCATGGATGATGACAGCGACGGTATATACGCCGAAAGAAACAACCAGGAGGCCAATGGCTATCAGAATTATTCGAAGATTTCTCATGTTACGGTTTAATAAAGTCTTTTAGGTCATTGCATACTTTTTGTGAGAAGATGACAGCCCCCTCCTTATTGAGGTGCCCATAGTCATGGAAGAGTTCCGCATGTCCCATGAACTGCGGATCACGGAAGTAATCGTAGAAAGGAATATCGTGTTGCTGAGCCAGGTCGCGGGGTACCCTAAACACGTCCTCTTCTGTACAAATATACATCGGTGAGACCATCAAGCATAGTTTGATACCCTTGTCTTGGCAGTCTTGGATAAACCGCTCAAGTAACTTCACTTTCTCTTGATGAATCGGGAACGGAAACTCTTCTGCCTTGAGACCTGTTGTATCCAATTGCCCGTCAAGGGGCTTCCATCCTTTCAGGTGCCGGTCCATTCCTCCCCAAGGTCCGAAGATGAGGGCTGGCAGGCTTCCCGTATAACGATAGACAGTCGACAGACGGTAGGGCCAGTATTTTCCGGAGCGCTTCAACATCTCATCACAGGCATTGCTCATCCCACAGAAAGGTGCCAGAGATCCTGCCCGTTCTGTGCCAGAGTAAGGCGTGTCCAGATAGTCACAGGGATGGATTTCGAAAACGATGAACTTGGGGGTATAACGGGAAAGGATATTGCCTAAGAGACCATAGTGATAGTAGATGTTCTTGATGCCCCAGTCGGCAGTATTGAAGCAAGTCATGCCGTATGCCTCTTCGAATATGGACGGCACAAAATGGTGCAGGCATCGCGAACTGCCTACAAAGAGCAGCTCCTCATTCGTCTCAGCATTGGCATAGCCGATCTTATATTCGTCAGTGGCATTAGAGTGGCTGTACAGTTGTTTGAGTACGAAGCCTGTTGCTCTGTCAAATACGAAGAACAGACCTGCAATGGTGAGTATATGGATTAATAACTTCTTCATCTTCATAATCTGTGTAATCTGTGGCTTAGAACTGGAAATAAATAAACTGGTTGTTGTCAAACACGCCGAAGAGCAGGATAGCGACGATCTCAATGGCTACGGTCAGCTCCCATCGCCAACGGTTGACCTTTTGTGGTAAAGGTAGTTGGAACTTGGGGAACCACTCCTCTTGGATGTCAACATAGATAAGGGCCACGAGACAGATGGCTGCATTGACCATCGATGACATATCTGTAAACAACCCACCTTCCCAATGGGTGACGATGCGTTCGCAGATATGTCCAAACTCACCGATAGTGGCAGAGTGGAAGAGCATCAGACCAAAGGTGACTACCAAATAGATGCCAACCATCTTGATGACATATTGCTGTTTGGGCCATCCATGGGCATTGACCTTGATCTTCCGTTTCTTGAAGAATCCGCCACCGACCATCAGTGGGATGTACCACAGACCGTGGTAGATGCCGAAAAGGAAGAAGGTCCAGTTGGCCCCATGCCACAGGCCGATGAACATCATGTTCAGCATGATGGCTGTGATAGTGCCATAGACTCCCCACTCCCGGAACTTAATATTCAGTGGCAGGAACACATAGTCTGTCAGCCAGCTGGTCAGCGTCATGTGCCATCGGCTCCAGTAGCCGGCAATGTCGAGTACGAAGAAAGGACGCTTGAAGTTCTCGGCCACCTTGAATCCCAACATCAGCGCCACGCCGATAGCCATCTCACTGTAGCCTGCGAAGTCGGCATACATCTGTAATGGATAGAGTAGGGAGGCAAAGAGGATGGAGATGGCAGAGTGGTGCTCGTAGTTGTTCCAGATGGCACTGACGTAGATGTCGAGGCGGTCGGCGATACACATCTTCAGGAACATACCCCACAGCACGCGTCTGAAACCCGTCATCAGGTTGTCAGGATTGAAGAGACGAGCCATGTTCGCCTGTGTCAGGAATGGCTTGGGGCGGTCGATAGGTCCCGATAGAATTGTTGGGAAAAAGGCAATATAATTAGCATAGCTGATAAATCCGTTTAATCCGTCAAACCCGTTGTTGGGAACAATCTTCCCGTGGTGGATGTCCAGCACATAGCTCATCAGTTTAAACGTAAAGAAACTCAACCCGATTGGTACGACCAAGTGGAGAGCTGTCCAACTCATGTGGATGCCTATTAGTGAGGCCAAGGAAGCGATGGACTCGACAAAGAAGTCCAGGTATTTGAAGTAGAACAAGGCACCGATGCCAATAGTCACGCCGACAGTGGTCAATAGACTCGCCTTTCGCTCCTCTTCCTGTTCCATATAATGATAGATGCCTTTGCCGAGTAACCAGAATACCAAGGTCAAGACCACCAGTAGCCCTGTCATCCTGATGTCAACCTGCGAGTAGAACCAATACGAGCATCCCAAAAGAAACACATTCTGGACTTCTTTCTTCATCTGGCACAGGTAGTACACGCTGATGACTATCAGAAAGAACCACAGGAATGAAAGTGAGTTGACGATCATATTGAAATGCTAATAATTTTAGATAGCCCCCACTGATATATACAATCAATGGTTGGAACATAAACATTTTGCTTGTGAGCCGTTTCCACAATGAAGCGGGTACCATACGGGAAGTCTTCTGTAAAATAACGGCTGTTGAAGTCTGGGATGAAGCCTCCTTCAACGGCTTTCATCGGGGATGCGATGTTCTGAAAGGCCTTGATACTCCGTAATTTATGTGTCAGTGTCTCTGCATCGGAAACTTCATAATAATGAAGAACTGGTGGAATGCATCCGTCTTTAAGTCCAAGGGCTTTCAGCAGATGCTGGAATTCTCCGTCCATCTGGAGGAGCAGGGTCGAAGCTTCGAGTGTCCATTCGGCATAGAACTGTGGATTGTGCGGATAGACCACTCCCTCATGCCAGTCTTTCCACATGGTGTACAAACGGGAGGGATGAAGGAGTGGGTTGCTGTTAGAGAGACTGACCTCATAGTAATTTTCTGCAAGAGTGACGGGCTTCTCAAATAGTTGCTCGAGTGTTTGTCTGAGGCCTTCTTTTGACTCGGTGTGCTCGATGGCCACATGGAGTGATTCTTTATAGCCTTTCAACTCTGCAATTCTCCCGTATTCGACGACTCGTGAAATAAAGGGTACACGCTGGAATCCGAAGAGTGCGATGCCGGTCGACAACACATTAAAAGCCTCGAAGAAGAAACCGGTACTGGATACGACTGTTCCCACCTGACAGGTCTTTGACAGGTAAGGTCTGATCTTGATGAGTTCATCGTGAATGGCATAGCCGGGCAAGCAGACCAAGACCATCTCTGCCTGCGGGATTACTTCGTCTGGATGGGACGAGACTTGAGTCAGATGGCCTTTGAAGGTACCGTCAGGAGCAACAATCTCTATCTCCGGGCTCCAGCGTTCGGGCTTGGTCGTGAGCACAGATACCTGATGACCTCTGTTTGCCAGGAATCCTGCACATACATGTCCTAAATTTCCGCCTCCGCAAATACAAATCCTCATCGTCGATTGTTAATTCGTGAAAATCGTAGTAAAAAAATTATTTGTCTAACTCTCTTAGTCCTTCAACCAGTCTTGCATTATCCTCATGGTTCCTGACAGCAATGCGCATATATTGATGGCCGTCAAGACCGGGCTTGTTGCTACAGTCACGGGTCAGGATATTATGGTGTTTCAGCATATACAGCACCACTTCGTTGGCTGTCCTTGGGGGCAGTATCTCACAAAGAAAGTAGTTGGCTTGCGAGGGCATTACCCTTAGGAAACTGATACTTCTCAACTGCTGTTCGAAGTCGGCACGTTCTTTCAGGAACTTGCTACAGGCTGATTTGTAATCCTTCTCATACTTATTATAGATTTGCATGAAGAATTCTGCGAAAGAATTTAGGTTCCAGATAGATACCTGTTTTTTCATGCTTACAATCAAGTCTTTATCTGCCGAGGCGAGAATACCTAATCGAATGCCTGGCACACCGAACGACTTGGAGATACTCTTCATGACAATGAGATTTGGATATTCTTCCAAGAGTTCATCATGCAGCAATGAGTTGTTCTCCCAGCCTTCGCTGAAGTCCACGAAACTCTCGTCGATCATCAGGCGGATGCCTTTCGTTTTGCTCCACTCACAGAGACTGAGCAAATCACTCTTGGGAATAAAGTTGCCTGAAGGGTTGTCTGGGTTGATAATTAATAAGGTGTCGACGGGGTTGGCTTCGAAGAAGGTCATCAACTCATCGGCACTGTAACGATAGGTGTTGTCTTCGGGGACGAAAGTCACCAGTTGCTCTTTCGGCAGACGGTTGGGGTATTCCTCGAAGGTGGGGCGGATGGTGCCTACTCTTCCTGTCGCACTTTCCATCAGCGCCTTGATGAGCTCTGCGGCACCATTGCCGGGGATGATATAGTCTTCGCTCACGCCGAAACACTTGCTGGCGATGATGGTGTTCACTTTCATGCCAGAGGGATATTGCGTCAGCAGTGTCCCAAAGTTCGCCCGCATCTCATCGACCACACGGGGTGTCGGGAAGTAGGGGTTCACCAGATAGCAGAAGTCGAGCATCTGCGGGAATCGCCAGAAACCGCCGAAGCGTCCGTAGTACTTCCTCAACAAGTCTTTCTCATCGGCAAAGAGCGCTTCGGCAATATCCAGATCCTGCTTGTCGTCGATCTCATACCATTTCTCAGTTGTAATAGGCAATGCCTTCAGGTCATGACTGTTCAGGAAAGAGATGATGCGCAGCACATTCTCGTAGTATTCGTTATTGCCGACAGCCTTGGAATAGGCTTCGAGGAAGGGCACGTATTTCGTCTGTGAGAACTCACGACTGAACTTATAGATATTGACCGTCTTATAGTAGCTGTCGGTCTCGTTGTAGTCGAAGGCAGCCTTCGGCACGAAGTTCACGATGTTATTGTCATCATCAAGGCGTACCATCGTTCCGTCCATCCAGGTCTCGTATTTGGCGACGAGGGCAAGGTTGGGGTAGGGATTCTCCGTCAGCAACGAGAACATCCCATCATCGAAGATCAGGTCACTCTCGATGAGTAGGGTGTCGTCTTCCTGGAGCTTATCCTTTGCCAACGCCAAGGAATAGATGTTGTTGGTTTTGTCGTAGATGGGATTCTCGACAAACTCTATCTTCAGCTGCCCGTCGTATCTTTGACCGATATAGTCGATGAGATTCTGTCTTTGATAGCCTACAACGATAACAACCCTGTTAAGTGCTTGCTTGGATAGTTGGGTCAGCAGACGGTCAATCAAACGTACGCCATTGACGGGTAGCATACACTTCGTGTTGTCCTTGGTGTATTCGCCCAGTCGGCGTCCCATACCTGCTGCTAAAATGATGGCTTGCATACTATTGGTAAAATTTTATTGAGTGCAAAAATAACAATTTCTATTGAAATAGCCAAGGATTTCGTCTTTTTTCTGTAATTTTGCCGACAGATAATGAAACAAAGGATAGAATACATTGATGCGATGCGAGGATTCACGATGATTCTCGTAGTCTATTCTCATGTCTGCAATTTCTGTTTAGGTGATAAATGGATGGGGTGGAATGATGTGTTCTTCTTGTTTCGTCTGCCGTGTTTCTTCTTTATCAGTGGATGGCTGTTTGAACCTCACAGGGGGACTGTCCCTTGTGTGAGCAGCAACGCGGATTACACAGGGACTGTCCCCTCTGTGAGGTCTGTCGTCAAGAAGAAATTCATGGTTCAGATAGTGCCCACAATAATCTTCTTGCTGTTATTGGCACCTCCGCCACTGTTCTTCTCTAAACTTGGTGCGACAAAGGGTGGATATTGGTTTACATTTGCTTTGTTTGTGTTTTTCCTGTTATATCTTCTGTCGGAGCGATATCTCAAACGATGGGGTGGGGTCTTTGCCCTCATGATCTCTATCGCGGCCTTCTGTTATGACGCCTATTATAATCGTTATTTCAAGGATATGGGCATGATGACACAGGCTTTGGGATTCCTGAGTTTTATTACGTGGCGCTATTATCTGTTTTTCTTCATCGGCACACGGGTCAAACGCCATTTCGAAGTGTTCCTGAGGTGGACGAGTCAGCCTATCGTCATGGCCGTTGTCGTTATCGGCTTTGTATGGATCGCCATGAATCCTCGGTCGGAGAACGCGTTCTGGGAGTACATCATATTTGCCGTGGGAGGGATCCTTGGAATGACGATGATCTTTACCCTCTTTCGTTATCTATACACCATCCCCCGTCTCTCACCTCTCACCTCTTCCCTCTCGCCTCTCAAATACATCGGAACGCGAACGCTCGACATCTACCTCCTCCATTATTTCTTCCTGCCACGATTCCTGTCAGACTATGCCCCTCAACTTCAGGCCATTGACAGCAGACTTCTTGAATTTACCGTTGCCATTTCGCTTTCGTTGGTTGTGGTAGCAGTCTGTTTGTTGGTGAGTTACATCATCCGTCTCAACCCTTTCCTCGGACATTATCTTTTTGGCGTGAGGCAGTAAAATCGCACTACTCGAACTACTTTCGAGCGTATCTTATTGAATATCAGGTGAAATACGGTAGTATCATTGTCGGAAATGGGACTACTTTGGTACTACTGTTGAACTACTGTCGTTGAAAAATTTTGGCGTTAGCGTTTGCCTATAGGCGAACAACCGTTTGAGCCAAGGCAAACGGTTGTTTGAGCCAAGGCAAACGGTAGTAAGGATAGGGTAAAACCCCTGTGATCATGCCTGATAACCCCTATTAACAGGCATCATCTTCCCTGTCAGGAGGCATCTGCAACAACCATACAAGGCATCAGCAACCATGTTAATGGCCATTCCCGTGGGGACATGATTCATGATTCACGACAAAAAGTGCTGCTTCCGATGAAAATAATGGCCTTTTTCCTTGCAAATGGCCTTATTTTTTAGTACCTTTGCACATTGAAAAACAAAACGAACAATATCAATGAAAATTACAAAGATCAAGACCAAAGCCGGGGCCTTCGGAGCCCCAACCACCACAGACCTCGACGACGTCGTGGAGCGCATGCGCTCGCCGAAGACGAAGGAGGCCGCCGACCGTGTCGCGGCCGTCGCGCTGAAGTCGAGGCTCGCCATTGAGAAGGGCGCCGCCCGCTTCCTGCTGCTCGACAACGACCGTCTGCCCTACCTCGTGTTCAGTGCCACCTTCGGTCGCGAAGGCTTCGACAAGCCCAACGCACGGACGGGACTGCTGTTGCTGAACATTCCCTGTCCGCAGGGTGCGAGACAGGTCAGCGAACTGCGCCGTCGCGTCAGTCAGATCCCCTACACGCTGCTCACCTTCGCGGGTGTCAGCGGCGTGACGCTGAAGGTGGTGGTGCGATGCGACTATAAAGATACCAAAGAAATTGACAAAGACGCTTATGTCGCCTTCCTGAGGGAGGCTCATGACAATGCCGCCAGACTGTACACCTCGTTGGCGATGTGCGACCTGTTGGTGGGAGAGCAGACGCTCACCCGCGGCTGTCGCATGAGCTACGACCCGCAGCTCTACTACAACCCCGAGGCACTGCCGATGCCCGTCGTCCGCGAGGCCCACGACCCGTTGGGCGTCTATGCCGGCACGAAGGCCGACGACGACGGCACCGTCGTGTGGTACCCCGACTCCGACGAACAGCGACGGATAGAGATGGAGTTCCAGACCTGCCTCTCGAAGGCCCTCGACGACCAGCCAGGGAACATGGAGGCCTGTCTGCAGGCACTGGCCGACTACTGCGCCAAGGCCTTTCTGGCGGAGGAGGGCTGTGTGGTGCGCGCCGACTGGAACGCCCGCTTCAAGCCGTTGGGCGCCGACGTCATCCGCAAGACCTTCCGGAATGCCTATAAAAAACCTTACAACGGAAAGCCCGCCTCGCAGATGAACGAGAAGGAGCGTATCATGCGGAGCATCGAAGACTTCCTGAGCCGCCGCTACGAACTGCGTTACAATGTGGTGAAGGGCATCACCGAGTTCCGACCCAACGACCTGCGCTTCAAGCAGTGGAAGACGCTGACGGACAGGGACTTGCGCAGCCTCGTCGTGGAGGAGATGAAGGAGGGCGGCGAGAGTTGGATGAACGACATCAGGACTTATATCGAGTCGGCGCACGTGCAGGACTACAACCCCATCCACGAGTTCCTCGCTGCCTGCGGCCCGTGGGACGGAAAAGCGAATTATATTGAAGATTTCGCCCGTCGTCTACCGACGGACTACGACCGCTGGCCGCAGTACTTCCACCGCTGGTTCCTCGCGATGGTGGCGCAGGCCCTCGACCTGAACAAGGACTACGGCAACTCGATGGTGCCGCTGCTCATCGGCGAACAGGGTTATCTGAAGACGCAGTTCTGCAACCATATCCTGCCCCCGTCGATGCGCGAGTACTACATGAAGGACATCAAGATGGACAATGCCGAGCAGGTGGAGCGTGTCTTGGGCCGCATGTGGCTCGTCAATATCGACGAGTACGACGCGAAGACGCAGCGTGAGCAGGCGAAGATCAAGCGGCTGCTGACGGAGAAGGAGGTGCAGACGCGCAGGATGCGGTCAGACCAGTACACGCTGACGCCCCGCCTTTGTTCGTTCATCGCCACCACCAACGACCTCGCGCCGCTGCCCTCCGGCGACGGCACCCGCCGTTACCTCTGTGTGGAGGTGACGGACAAGGTGGACATGAGTGGGAATATTCCTTACAAACAGATGTTCGCCCAGGCCGTCGCGGAGCTGCGCGATCCGGACTGTCTCTACTGGTTCACGAGCGATGACGAGCGAGAGATACAGGCGCACAACCAGCACTACCAGCAGGTGCAGCCCATCGAACAGCTGCTGCCGTCAATCCTTGTTCCCACCTCGGAGCACAAGCGCCAGAACCTCTGGCAGGTGAAGGATGTCCAGAAGGAACTCGAGAAACACCTCCGTTCCAGTGATATCCCCAACCTGAAGGCCCTCAGTACCATCCTGAAGAATCTCAGATGGCCCAGAGGTGCCTCTAATGGCACGGAAGGCTATTACCTCAAACTGCGCAACAGTCCAGTAGGTCGACAGTAGTGTGAAAGTAGTCCCATTCTCGACAATGGGACTACCGTTTTTCTCCTGAAAATCAATAAGATATGCTCAAAAGTAGTTCGAGTAGTGCTATTTACTGCGAAAACTTACGATAGATCGCATAAGCGATAACGAATATGGCTGCCTTTAGTAACGGAGCCAGAAGATAATGAATTGACAAAGCTGGTATGGAGCAACCGAAAAGGCTGAAGAATGCGGTATCGATGAAAGAAAAGAAGAACACGTAATGGGCCAGATAGATGAAATAGGCAGAGTCGCAGACCACCGACGGAAGGCGAGTGGTGGTTACGGAGAGGATTCTTGATGCAAGACAGAACACGGCAATGGCTCCAGTGAGACGGAAACAGAGCATGATGGAGGAAAAAATAGGTGTGTTGTATGTCAGCATCATCGCCATAGCAAGAATCAACGACAATAGATAGGCTGGCCATTCAAACCGTTTGAGGCTTCCTATCAGATCCATCTTGCGGATACTCAAGAATGTTCCAAAAGAAAAGAAATAGACGGCATAGGCCGAGAGGCCTGGGATAAAGGCGTAGACGCCAGAGAGGTAGAGTGCCGTCAGCACGGCCATCAGCCAATAGCCACACTTTTTTACTAAAATATATATAATAGGTGTCAGCAGTGAAACCACCATCAGGTCTCTTAGGAACCAGAGGGGCATGTTGGCAGGAGCCGTCATCAACTGTTCATGTCCGAACCAGTCAATCTGTCTTCCCGCAGGGTCCCAAAACACCCAAAACATGTTCCAACTGAACGTCTTCAGTTTGACGGCCATCATCAGGTTCCAGATCAGATAGGGCAGCAGCAAGGTCTTAGCCCTTCTGAGCATCTTTGCCTTATAGATTCCGAGGCTCCATTTCTCGACATTCGCAAAAAACAAATAGCCCGACATGATGAAGAACACAGGCACCGCCACCTTCACCAGCGTCTGACTCACCAATAGCTTCAAGAACTCATAGGTATTCCAATCCGATGACAACAACGAGAAATCCTCTGTCACTCCGCCATAGCTATGGGCAAAAGTGACGAGGATAATCATCGGGAACCGCAGTTGTCGAAAGACGTCGTATTGAGTTACATCGCTTCTATCCATCGCCTGCAAAATTACTAAAAATACTGGTCCTTAAAGTGGGATGAACATTAATAATTCTAAAATTAACCTAAAAATGAGCAAGTTATGCATTTTATTATGATTATAATAATTATATTTGCAATAAAAATTGTAATTGTATGGATGGTATATTTGTAAACAACCCGTTTGTAGTAGGTAAATATCTGTCGGATGATTATTTCTGTGACAGAGTGGCCGAGACGGATTTTCTTCGTAAACAAATTTATAATGGCAGAAACGTCGCATTAATATCTCCACGCCGAATTGGCAAGTCGGGTTTGATTCAGCATTTCTTCAATCAGCCGGATATTAAGGATGACTACTACCTATTCTTTGTGGATATATATGCCACGACGTCGTTGGCAGAATTTGTCTATACATTAGGAAAAGAAATTTATGAACAACTAAAGCCCACTACCACTGTCTGGAAAGAAAAGTTCTTCCAAATTATTACATCCTTCCGTGTCGGCTTTAAGTTTGATGCAATGACGGGTGCTCCAGGTTTAGATATAGGATTAGGGGATATTCAGACTCCTCAAACGACGCTTGATGAGATTTTCTCTTACATCAACGAGGCAGACAAACCTTGTATTATTGCGATAGACGAATTTCAACAGATAGGCGAATATGCTGAAAGGAATGTTGAAGCATTGCTCCGTACGAAGATTCAGCAGTGCCGTCGAGCCCAGTTTATATTCTCTGGCAGCAAGCGACACATGATGAGCAATATGTTTTATTCTCCATCTAAACCCTTTTATCAGAGTGCAATCAGCATGGGGCTGGAACCGATTCCAATCAATACCTATACAGACTTCGCAATTCGTCTATTTGAGGGAAATGGAAGACATGTTGATAAGTCTGTAGTAGAGGCGGTCTGGCAAAAGTACGATGGTTATACCTGGTTTATTCAGATGATGATGAATGAACTTTTTGCGCTGACATTGCCAGGCGAGATATGTCGGAGTGAACGTATCGATGAGGCCCAGCGTAATGTCATTATGTCGCAGGAAAATAATTATATGACGCTATTATCTCAGTTGCCTCCGAAACAGAAAATAGTCCTTCAGGCAATAGCTAAAGAAGGCATTGCACGGAATATCACCTCTTCAGGTTTTATCAAGAAGTATAGCCTCAATTCTGCAAGTTCTGTCCAGGCTGCGGTTAAACTACTGTTAAAGAATGATATGATTACTCAGACAGACAATGCCTATCGTGTCTATGATTATTTCTTCTCTGAGTGGTTGGCAAAGGTGTATTAAGACGGGATACCCCTCAACCCCTACAAGTAAATAATAATGAAGAAGGATATCAACCAGCCTGCGATACAGAGTTGGATGAAATGATCCTTGACGAGCGATTTCGTTGGGCTGCCGCTGTGGTTGTAGACGATCATGTTCTGCAGATAGCGAAGTAGGCCAGCCAGGACCCATCCAGATGTCAGATACACATACCGGGTGCCCATTCGCTCAATGACCTCTGGTGACATGGTGTACATGATATAGCAAACCATGGTGACAGAAGCCACGATCGCTGTTGCTTCGTTGATGAACGTCTTGTTGTAACCTGTTATGGAAACACGTGGCTTTGTTCCTGTCTGTTCGTAGATGCGATAGTCATCGTTGCGCTTCGTCAATGCCAGGAACAATGTGACGAGGAAAGTCATCATGACGAGCCAGTGGGACACCCAGATGTCTGTCGTCAGGCCTCCGATAAGCACACGCATCACAAAGCCGACAGCTATGATCGTCACATCAAGAATGGCTATCTGTTTCAGTTTCAGACAATAGGCTATGTTCATCAGCCAGTAGCACACCACTATTATATATAAATAAGGTGTATTGGGGCTTTTGGCAAACGGAAGCAATACCAAGGCCCCAACCATGCAAAGTATCATCATCACGTAGCCAGCTGTCACAGAGACAGCCCCTGAAGCTATCGGACGTTTGCATTTCTTGGGATGCAGGCAGTCAGCCTCAATGTCTTTCAGGTCATTGAAACAGTAGATGCTACTCGAGGTGAGGCAGAATGAGGCGAACACAATGAGTGTTGGCCACAAGTATTCGCTCTCCAGCAGATGGTTACTGAAGAAAATGGGCGCCAGGACAAACGTGTTCTTGAGCCATTGCAGTGGCCGAAGCAGTTGGATATATTTCGTCATTTTGCTGCAAAGTTACGAATAATCGAGAGAAAAGCCAAATTTATTTGAGTTTTTCCGAGATAAAGTAACATCGGCAAGGCCAAAGGTACAAAATTACTTTGAATAATTTGTTTTTTAGACAAAAAAACGCTATCTTTGCAGAAAAATAGAAAATACGGAGTGATTATCAGAATCTTAGAATCATAGCGTTGGGACTTGTACAAGTAATTCTATATGATATGAAATTTAATTTGAAGAATAGCAGTCATTATATTTTAGTGATGCCATTCATGAACCTATTGTTCATGAATTGTTACTTTTATATGAATGGTCTTTTGGAATGGGTTTATTTATACTCATGGTTCATCAGCATTTGTTCTGTACTTTTCGACGTTTATGTCCTTGCATTTGTTTTCACCATTTTAACAGGTGGTCGAATTAAAATGGCATGTGCTATCACTCAGCTTGTCACCCTCGTTTGGTCGTTAATAAACACGTTCTATGGACGTTTTTTCTTTCAGTATATATCTTTGTCTGCTTTTGGAGAGGCTCAAAGTCTTCAGGATAGTATTGTCATAAAAAGTATCATGTCAGGAATAAGTTGGTATGATTTATTCTATATTATATCAATTGTCATTTTTATCTTTCAATATAGAAGGATACCACAAATAAGATACGATTTTCGTTCCCATGCAAAGATGCTAATTGTCCCCATCATAACACTTGTCCTAAGTTGTTCTGTTTATACAGTATATCATTTTATTCATCCTCGTTATCGTAATAATTTGCAATTGTATGTGGACAGATTAAATGAATTTTTGTTTGATGGCTTCAGAGCAGGAACTCCCAACCTCGCCCATTTTCAAGCAGGAAGCATTCGAGTTATAATAACAGAAATACATGACCAAAGCATCAGAAAGGAATTGTCGGAAGGTCAAAGAGCTTTAATTACCAATTATTATCAGGACTTGTCTGAACGCACGACACAACATTCTCCCAATGAGAATCTCAAGAATGTGATATTCATTATTCTGGAATCCTTTTTGTCGTCACCAATTGATTTGACGGTGGATGGGAAAGAAATAACGCCTTTTTTGAATTCACTCAAGCGTGATACCTGTGTCTATTATAATGGCAGAATGTTGTCAGACATTACATGTGGAGAGTCAGGAGATGGGCAGTTTATATATATGAATGGTATTTTACCATTGCGCAATAGAATTACTGTCGGACATATAAAAAATAACACTTTTCCTTCTCTTCCAGGACTGTTGAAGAAGTATTATGGTATTAGACAAACGGAAATATTTGTTCCCTCAAGGCCAAACCTATGGCAACAATCAGATATGAATGAGGTATACGGAATATCAAAAATGTTTTCTCAATTGGATATTGATGCAGAAGAATCTGTAGACGATGAAAAGATATTTAAGTTTGCTTCTGCAAACATGGGCAAGACAAAAGAGCCTTTCTTCTCAATGATTCTTAGTATTTCTGGCCATAATCCATATGATAATTTCTATGGAGAAGATATTATGAGAGATTCCAAGTCTTTCTCCAAAGAATACAGAAATTATCTGAATACATGTCACTATACAGATATTCATCTCAAACACTTTATAGAAGCAATCAAGCAGAAAGACCTATATAATCAATCGCTCATTATTATAGCAGCAGATCACAATGCCCATCTTAGTCAATTAAAAATGGACAAAAAGATTACAGAACACATTCCATTGTTTATTATTAATGGTCGCATAAACAGCTCTGCTTGGAGTGGGGAAATGAGGCAGTTGGACGTCTATACTACTATTCTTGATATTCTCAATATCAATAGCAATTGGCGCGGGTTAGGACATACTATTCTCTCTCCTAATTATCATAATTCGGTAAATGATCATGTATATGAACTTTCAGAGATGATAATTGAAGGAGACTATTTTAAAGATATCAAATAAGATGAAACATCACACACATTTTCGAAAATATATAAATGCCAGTTTTTTGACCTTATTCATCATGTCGCTGATGAATCTGTTATTTCTGCATTATTACTTCTTGCAGACGATAGAATTGGAGGTTGGATGTTTCAAATCTTCATTATTAGACAATTTTCTGGCCAGCCTATTAGATAACACTGTTTTACTTGTTGTAGTTTGGCTCATTACTTTTCGAAAACTTAGACTTAGTCTGACCATTACTTTTTTCATTACATTGATATGGTCATTCTGTAATACGTTTTATGCCCGATTCTTCCATCAATACCTTTCATGGTCTTCTATCGGACAAGCTGGCAATCTGACAGATAGCACTGTTACCAATAGTATGTTGGCTGGTTTTGAACTCACAGACCTCTATTATCCATTGATGATTTTACTTTTCTTCTTTTTTTTATTCCGAACAAGGAATCGGGTTGTAACAAAGAAGAGTCTTATCACCACCATTATTGTATGGCTCTGTAGCCTTATCCTGTGTTTGGCAGTTCACTCTCTTTACATTTTTCATCCAGCTCATGGGTTTATATATGTGTTGGAGAAGACCATATTCACTCCTGAGAAGATGGATTCTATGTGGCCTAACTGGACTGTTTTCCACAAAGGTTTTTTCAGAAAACTTGTTTTAGACCAATTGTCTCATAAGAGTGAGTTAAAGTTGACCAAGGACCAGAGACGAGAAATAGAAGCATTCTATTCTGACCATAGTCAGAGAGTTACGGAACGAACGGCCCCGGAACATGTCAAGAATATTATTTTTATCTTGGTGGAATCATATCTCTCCGTAACGTCCGATCTGATTGTCGATGGAAAGGAGATCACTCCGAACTTAAACAAACTCAGGCATGATAGCACAGTATATTTCAATGGACATATGCGTCCCAATGTCTCTATAGGCGAATCTGCAGACGGTCAGTATATCTATATGGCAGGTCTTTTACCGTTACATGCAGAAATAACGGTCAGTAAGGCAAAACATAACACTATTATAGGCTTGCCAGAACAATTAAAGAAGATGTACAAGGATGTCAAATCCTACACAATCATCCCTACAAATCCTACTTTATGGGAACAACAGCCAATGTCAGAAGCCTATGGCTTTGACAGACTTTACTCTATGCTGGACTATCAGACAGATATGAGGGACAATTACAATAATGATTTCTTGACTGATGGCATGATTTTCAAATATGCAACTTATAAGAATCATGCATATAGTCAACCTTTCTTTTCCTTAATACTTACTATGTCTATGCACCAACCATATGATTCTTTCATAAAGCATGGTTTTGAAGTCACAGACACAAGTCTTCCACAATCATATAAGAATTATCTCAATAGTTGTCACTATACAGACATGCAGATTGGAAATTATATGGAGGCATTAAAAGAAGAAGGACTTTATGACAATAGTCTAATTGTTATTGTAGCTGACCATGATGCTCGGCCAAGATATCTTGATATGGAGGGAAAGATTCCAGATGACATCCCTATCTATATCGTTAATGGTGGATTTAATCCAGTCAACGCATGGGATGGTGCATGCAACCAGCTAGACGTGTATACAACCATACTTGATATTATGGGTATCGACAGTAGATGGCGTGGTCTGGGCCATACATTATTAAATAAGAACTATCAGAATTCTGTGACGGAAAAGACACAAGAATTATCTGACTGGATCATCTACAGTAACTATTTTAACAAAAAAGGTTTTGAATGACATGAAAAAAATTGTCTGCATACTACTTCTGTTATTAGCCATCGGATTACTAATCTGGTGGCGTATGCCACTGATTGGAAGTGAATGGAGTAAACAGACCATCTTTGTAGGATTATTAGATGCATGGTATGGAGCATCTAGAGATGACAAAGCCTATGCATTATGGATTGACGATGACAGTACGAAAGGAATATTTGATGTTAAAACTATAGCAGACGAAGTTGGCATCATGCCGGTTTTTGCCGTCATTGCTGACAAAATGGAGCCTGAAGTTGCAGACTCCTTGGCAAAATGGCAGAACCAAGGCGCAGGTATCGTATTACATGGATTACGTCATGAACGATGGAAGGACTGGAATGAAAGACAGATTAAAGATGATATCCTGCAAAGTTATCATAGACTTTCTGCGCAAGGTTTTGATACGACTAAAATAATGAAGATGATTATTCCTCCACATGGATGTAATACCAGAACTATCCGAAAAGTTATATCACAACATGGTTGTTCGATGATATCAGGAGCTTGTCTTATTAATCCAGATCGACATGTTTTCCAATTAGGACGTATTGGTATTACTCGTGATACCGATCTTGTTGCTATGCGAGAACTTCTTCAGGAAGCTCTCGGTAGGAACTCTTTTGTAATTTTTGGTACTCATTCTTCTATCCCTGAAAGTTTTTCCAGAGAAAAGATAAAAGAGGTGTTGATGATGGCTAAAGATTTGGGCTTTTCTTTTGATATTCAAAAATGAAAAATCCATTTGTCTGATTTCGCAATGATGCGATCAATCTTTAGTAGAGAAAAAACTTTTTTTCTAATAGCATCAATGAGAATACATGAGAGGAAAATGGTTATACATAAACTTAATACTATAATAGGGAATACCCATTTCTCACATTCGGAAGTAATCGAAACCATCTTCCATAGCCATCCCCGTACTAATAAATGATCATGAATCAAGTATACACCAAGAGAATAAGGAGCCAACCTGACCAAAAAGTTACAGATGCCAGAGTCATGGACATGAGTCTGTCTGACATATAGGAAGACTAATACAGAAAGGATAAATGGCAGACTATTATAGTCAAGCCAACATAAACTGACAGTTCCATGGTGATAACCACCATATATTTCACAGGCGATGGTCAAAATGGTTACTATCAAGATTGATAAGAGCAATTTTACCTTTGGAATTCTTTTCACATGGTGTTTGATAAAGCCTGCTATCAAGAATAAATATGCAAAAGACCAAACCGAATTCCCATGAGCCACGTGAAAACGCCTACCCATGGGGAATTCCGGCAATATAGCCAGGCAGATACAGGCTAAACCAATGAGAAGTCCGATATACTGTCTATACGATAGTTGCTTAACTAAGATAGCCAAGAAGGGGGACAGTATCAGTAAACCCACGAATTGGGTTACGAACCAGTAAGAATCGGAACTCAGTGGGAAAAGACTTTTGCACAATGATACTACATTGAACTGTGTCACGCCCCCCAGTATCATAATAGAGGATATTAAAAAAGAATAGAAACATGCCTGAACCCATAGTCTCACAATTCTACTCATTTTGAAGTCTAAGTCTACAAGGAAATAACCAGAGATCATCACATATAGGTTTACAGAAATGCTGCTAATAGCAAGCATGAAAGTCGAGAATAGAAGGTTGAATGTTGATATCGGACTGCTTATGATAAAAACATGTTCTTCATCAATTCCACGAATGAGGCAATGATAGATGACGATGAAAAACATCGCCATTGTTCTCAAGACTTCAAAATTAGACTCTCTCTTCATCTCTATAGGCTATTTTTATGCAAAAGTAAAAAAAAAAAGTGAGAAACCAAAAGATTTCATCAGTTTTTCGTATCTTGGGCTATACCCAAAGATACTTTCGCATGGAAAAACTCGTTTTTGTTTGGTTTTTCTCTCACTTATTTGTACCTTTGCATCCATGAAACAAATAATACTTTTTACTATTTTTGGAGTCTTGGTACTTATATCATGCCGTGATTCTGATGAATACAAAACAGTTGTCTGTATTCCCGTCTATGGTCAAAGCCTTGCCATTGGAGAGGATGCTATCCGTGTGACGGATTTTGATTCTTTGGCTAATTATGCTAATGGACGCATTGTTACGGAAAATATGGATCATCGTTTTGGTTACTATGACATTAATCCACTAAAGCAATTCGTAAAGAGAATCATCCGTCATCAGAAACGGTCTTTTGAACTGACTGTATATGGCATGGCAGAAGTGATTGCAGATAAAACGGGAATTGATACGCTTGTTTGTATTTTCCCAGGTGGTCAAGATGGAACTGTTATCGCAGATCTTGGAAAAGGGAGTAAGCCCTATAACAAATTTTTACATGATATAGAAACCGCTTATTGCTCGGCTAAAAGACGAGGCTGGGATTTTGTGATGCCGGCACTCTGCTGGATGCAAGGAGAGACCGATGTTACCAGTTATCCAAGGACTAATTATCGCAGTCTGTTTCTCCAATTTGTCAAGGATATCAACCATGATGTTAAAAGAATCACGGGACAAAAGCAGGATATAGAAGTCATTTGTTATCAATCAAATCCCGTCACAAGAGCTAGTAATTTTAATCCGTTAGCTTATAATTGCTCAGAGACCTCCGTTCCAGAAACTCAGTTGGAGTTAGTTCGGGATCATCCATCATTTCATGCAAGTGGGCCCACATATCCATATAATTTCGTTCATGAAATTATACACATTGACGGGGAAAGCCAAAAGTGTCATGGTGTGCTTGTCGCTCTTGCTGCTATAGATATACTAAAGAAAGAGGACAACATGCGCGGTTTATTTCCTTTTAGAGCACAAAGCCACAATAATGAGGTTGTTGTTGACTTTAGTGTTCCATGCCCTCCCTTAACTTTTGATACAATTTTGGTCTCTAATCCTGGTCATTATGGATTTAGTGTTATTACACCAGACAACCGTAATATCATCCAGAAAGTAATTATTCAAAACAATCGAGTTAGACTTATATGCTCCGAATCTTCAAAAGGTTGTCATGTTCGTTATGCAGTCAATGGTGAAAAGATGAAGAGTGGTCGGTTAAACGGCCCCCGTGGAAATCTGCGTGATTCTCAAGGCGATTCAATCACTACAGCGATTCATGGGAAATCATATCCTATACATAATTGGTGCTATCAGTTTGATATGCCAATAGATTTTGATTAGGACCTTTATTTGCTGTATCTTGGAAAGGAAATATCGTCATGATTTGGACTTGCTGAAAGGACTGGCTATCGTTGCCGTTGTTCTTTATCATGCTGGTTGGTGCAAGAGCGGATACCTTGGGGTCGATTTGTTCTTCGTGCTGAATGGCTATTTGGTTGTCCCCAAAGTCATGACAGAGATTTCGGAAGGGCGATTTCGATATTTCCACTTTTTAGAAAAGAAGATCTTCCGGTTATTGCCTTTGGTTTTAATCGTGAGTGGATTGTCGTTGGCGGTAGGCTACTGGGGCATGTTACCACACGATTTGCGGTTCTTGAGTGAGGAGGTTGTTGCAGCCTCTACTTTTATGAATAACGTACTTCAAGCTGTCACGACACAGAATTACTGGGCTGCTATCTATCAGAAAGTCCTGATGCACACGTGGTTCCTGGGCGTATTGTTCCAGTTCTATGTGGTGTTTCCGCTGTTGATGCTGCTGATACGTCGTCAGATGAAAATGACACTGATAGTTCTGACGGTTATATCCTTTCTCCTTTACCTTTTGCCTATAGACAGTATTGGAAACAAGTATTATCTGCTGCCATATCGTTTTTTTGAGATGGCTATTGGAGGATTGGTTGCCATCAGACAACCAATAGTTTCAACCCGTCTGAAGTATATCTCATTATGCGGGTTACTTTTCATGATATTCTTTGGTGCTTTTACCATAGGGGAACGTGCTATGCCATATAACCTTGTAGGAGGTACAAACTCGATTCGGGAGAGTTTCCTACCTCGAGAGGTCTTGGTACTGTTGACGGTGCTATTTGCAGTATTATCTTGTTTCCATGATCAAGTTGAAAATAAATGGACGGCTTATGCCAGACGGTCTAAAATCATCGCCCCTATTGGACGCATGAGCTTGAGCATCTTTCTGTGGCATCAACCTCTGTTTGCTTTCTATCGTTATTTCTATGCTGATGAACTTTCGCCAGTCATGTTATTAATGCTGGTAGGAATAGTACTTGCGTTTTCAGTTTTCACGTATTCTATCATCGAGAAACGTGTCATCATTAATAAGACTTCGAGATTATGCCTGATCCTTTCTTTCCTTGTGGTCAATGCCTTTGCTTTATGGGTTTATCAGAAAGGAGGCGTCGTCAGGGATATTCCAGAACTGGATCTTTGGGAGGGGGTGACAGATCCCATGGCCTTAGAAAAATATACAGACCGTATATTTCAGTATGACCATGAATTCTCTCCTGATAATGAAAGGAAGAAAATCCTTGTCATCGGCAATAGCTTCGCCCGTGACTTTGCTAATATCTTGCTCGAGTCTCCTATGAAAGACTGTATTCAACTATCCTATCATTATGGTATCGAGGACTGCCCATTAAGCCGAGTGCTACAGTGCGACCGTATTTACTTTTTCGGCTGGAAACATGAGGTGCCAGCTATTATTTGGAATCATCTTAAGTCTGGGGCAGAAGTCTGGGGTATCGGCACAAAGAATCATGGGACGAGTAATGGTATGTTTTATAAGTACCGTCATAGAAGTGATTATTTCTCTCAGAGAACAGCTATTCGAAAAGATTTCTATGCTGTTAATCGCTTACAAAAAGAAGAATGGCAAGGTGATTATGTGGATCTTCTAAATATAACTATAGATCCTGATGGATCAGTGCCCATATTCACCCCTGGACATAAATACATTACTTACGATGGTAGGCACCTGACTCCTGCTGGAGCTCATTATTACGCCAGTATGTTGTCAAAATCCCTTTGGCAATAGCACTGTCAAGTTTTGCATAGCCGTTTTTGTTTAAGTGCAAATGATCGTACCAGTATAGGTGATCAAGATCGTTTAAATAGTCGTTATTCCATGTCTTGTAGCGTATGATACTGACATGGTTTTGATATCCTTTTTCATAGATGAGATCATCAAGTGCATCTCGAAACAGTTGTTTGCAGTCAACGGGCATGTCGTGGAAATACATATATAATCGACGTACAAACTTTTTGTAAAACTTCTGTTTGTCGTCTATCATCTTAATGTCATAGTCAGGTATCTCCTGAATCAAAGGATGGACATTATTTGTAAGCATCAGTTGGATGATATGGCTGATACTCTGTTGGTAGTATGGAATGCTCATCTTTTTATGGGTATCATTGATACCGGCAGAAACATAACAATACTCATATCTTCTTTTTGTCAGGAATTCCTTGAAGTTGCTGTTTTCAAACATGTTCTCATAAATCTCCCTGCTTGTTCGTCCGCAGATGCCATAAGAATGAACTCTTACAGGGCGATGAAGCGTATCTTCCAATAATCGCGCTATCTGACATTCGTGGTCTTTGTGCCAATAAGCCCAACTGTCACCAATATAGGCAATCCTCAGGGTGTCCTCCGCCTCTTGCTTCATCTTGAAAGGCTGTCTATAAGAGGGTGGGGCATAGTATTGTAATGATAGATAGATCGTCCATCCTAATAGTATCAGGATAAGGAAAAAGATGCATATATGCTTGTACTTTACGATCTTCATTTTGAGGAGGTCAATGACGTCTGTCAATATAATAACGAACAATAGATGGAGTGATGCATATCATTGTCGATATTACAATAGAGACTATTTCATTTGTAATGAGGCCGAGTCCTGGCATTACTAACTTTACATATCTGCTGATAATTGCAAAATAGAACATTTGAAACAGATATATCTCATAAGAATATTTACCAAACAGCTGGATGCCCACTTTTATAGGATTATTGGACTTGTTATAAATAAATCTCAAGAGCCAGATATATAAAATAGCAATATAAGGATAGCAGATCCAATGACAAGAACGCCAATAAGGATAGTTGATGCAGAATAGATGTCCCCAGTCAAAGGTGGTATAGTTGAAGAAGTAAATAAATGCCATACTGATCAGAGATATGAAAATGGTCATTGTGTTAACTGGTATACCATCCTTTGCAATGAAATATCCCAGATAAATGAGGAAGAAGTATCTGAAAAATGTAATCCTATAGACGGCATCAGGACAATGGGTCATGAAGATGAGGTATTCAATGAGTAGTGAGATGATCACAAAAATAAGGCATAGCCATTTCAATGAAAAGTGTCTTAAGATTGGATGAATGAGGGGCAGAAGAAATGCAAATTGCAAATACACAAAGATGTAGTAAGATCCAGGTCCGCGGTTGTCCCAGTATAGTGAAAGATTGAATTGTCCAGAGGTGTCTTTATAATAGATCAAGTAATCGAAGGCAAACATAAAAAACAAAAAGATCAGATATGGTAGAATAATTCTCTTCCACAACTTCTTGAATGAAGGCATCTTGGCGGTATCCTTCTTGTAGCAATGAAACGTCTGGATTAACAGGAATAGTGGAACAGCTGTGTCACCCCAGAAAGGGAAAAGGATGTTACTTAGTTCATCTCTCGGTATACAGTGAGTCCATACCACAAATATGATGCTAATACCTTTTAAATAATCTATAAAAGGGTCATATTCATTTTTAAGGAACTTAATTCTCATACCAAATGGTTGTATATATAGATAATTTTTATCAGTAAAGATCGGACTATTGACTGCAAAAGTAAGAATTTTAGATTAGACATGCAAGTTTTTAACCAAATAATATTGCTTTTCTCCTTTTTTTTGTATCTTTGCATGGTTTATGATTGAGATATGGCAAAACTGAAAGTGTTGGAGGTGATACGCCAGGGGCAAATAGGTGGCGGTGAGTCGCATTTACTGGATCTGATCTATTTCCTTGATAAGGAGAAGATTGATCCAATATGCTTGTCCTTCTCTGATGGTGAGATGATCAGCCGACTAAAGCAGATGGGAATTACATGTTATGTAATTGATACCCAGAAGCCTTTTGATATGGGTGTCCAGAGGCAGATTGTGAAATTGATTCAGAAGGAGAACGTTCAATTAGTTCACGCTCATGGGAGCAGAGCCGCTTCAAATGTTCTTTATCCTGTTCGGGAGTTGCACCTTCCTTTCGTTTACACGGTTCATGGCTGGAGTTTTCATGATGACCAATCCTTCTTAATCAAGAAACTGCGTGGTTGGAGTGAGAAACTGATCTGCCACTATGCTAATCAGGTGATTTGTGTTTCTGAGAGTAACAAGAATACGGGTAGAGAGGTCTTTGGACTCAAGAATGCCATTGTCATAGAAAATGGTGTCAATCTGGAAAAATTCAATCCTGATCGTTCGTTTAAGAACATGAGACAGGAGTTTGGCTTTTCTGATTCAGATTTCATTGTAGGTTTTATTGCGAGATGCACTAAACAGAAAAATCCGCTTGTATTTCTGACTGCGTTGGAAAAGGCTCATGCTAAAAATCCCTCTATCAAAGGCTTGTTTGTTGGAGAAGGGGATATGGACGAGGAGGTTGATGCCTATATCCAACAGCATCAGATGTCAAGTTACCTGTATCGTTCGCCATTCCGGACAGATGTGCCGGATTTACTTCACAGTATAGATGTCTATTGTCTGCCAAGTCTTTGGGAAGGTCTTTCTATTGCTCTATTGGAAGCGATGGCTATGCGTAAAGCCATTATCGCAACGCCAACAGATGGAACAAAAGAGGTCATAAGCCATCAAAAGAATGGTTATATTGTTTCGTTTGACGATGTTTCTGCTCTTGCAAATGCTATCAATGCTTTTCATGAGGATACTTCTTTAATGAAAAGATGTAGCGAATCAGCACGCCTCTTTGTTTCAGAGCGTTTTAATGCCAAACGTGTGGCAGACTCGGTCATTTCGGTTTATTCCAGAATAGTGTCATCCTAGATATTTATCTTTCATATAGATAAACTCTTGGTAGGTGGGCTAATTGTCGCTTGTTATACTCTGTGATACAACCTCCGTATGCAGTAAATACAGTCTTAAAGTTGAATTCAGAGATTAATTTAAACTCTCTTTCTCCTATCTCATTTGGAGAACCGTATGGGTATGCGAAATGTCGTATAGGCTTTCCTGTTGCAGACTGTAGCTTCGCAACTCCATCTGCGACTTCCTGTCGGAAATCTTGATCGCTCAGTTTGTTAAGTGCAAGATGGGATACTGTATGACCTCCAATCGTACAGAGAGGATGCTGGCTAATAGCCTTCACTTGTTCCCACGACATGGCTTGTCGCTGAACCGGTTCATGCCAATCAATAGTATAATTTGAAAATGATTCTTTTAAAGCCTGCTCTATGTTTTTTTGATCAAAATTGAGGATTGACTCCCTAACAATGCGGAACGTATCCCACTTTTCATTAAATGAGTGACATCTATACTCTTGATCTTTAAAAACAATAGAATCATTTTTAGATATTAATCCTTCTAAAATATCCCACCATAAGACTGCTTTATGATCTATAAAATCTGTAGCCACAAAAATCGCAAATGGGACATTGTGGTACTCAAATACTGGTAGAGCTTGAGAATAGTTGTCTTTATATCCGTCATCAATTGTAAACGTGATGAAAGGCTGGATAACTTCTTTGTCAGATGTGATGATGTCGTATAGTTCGTCAAGTGAGATAAAGTTAAAGCCTTGGCTTTTGTATTTGAGGATAGTTCTTTCTAAGAATTTAGGTGAAACTATTAAATCTTCATTTGTTGGAATACCATGTGGATTTTTATGCTTTATGTGATGAAGCGTAAAGACTATGCCGATAGCTTTCTTCTCTTGCCATTCTTTTCTACTGATACTGGTGAGCATTGGGAATTGTTCACAGACAATATTTCGCCTGTAGAAACTTTTTATTTTATATTGAATATTCTTGGTTATTCCCATTTTAATATTATTTTTCTGCAAAAATACAATTATTTTGGAAAATAATCGCTAAATTTGCAGAATAAAAAACAAAAGTCGATGAAACTTTCTATTATTACAGTCAACTATAATGATGCGGAAGGGTTGGAACGCACAATACAGAGTGTGATTTCTCAGACATTTCGTGATTATGAATTCATCATCATTGATGGGGGCTCTACTGATGATAGTGTTGATGTCATTAAGAAATATGAAAATCATATAGACTATTGGGTGTCAGAACCTGATGGTGGCATATATCCTGGTATGAACAAAGGGCTTCGTCAAGCCAGAGGTGAGTATGTGAATTATATGAATGGTGGTGATTGCTATCATGCTCCAGATGTTCTTGAGAAGATATTCTCAATGAATACTGATGCCGATATTATTACGGGTGCTCATGCAGAGAATGGACTTAGAAATGTGGGGAAAGGTGGAGTGACTATGCTTGACCTTTACAAATGGGCTATAGATCATCAGGCATCTTTTATACGTCGGGAAGTTGCACGTCGTCATCTATACGACGAGAAGTATCGTATTGTTTCTGATTGGAAGTTTTTTATAGAAGCTCTGATATTAGACAATTGTTCATTCTATTACACAGACACTATTGTCGTAGATGTTGACATGAAAGGCATTAGCAATACCAATTTGGAATTGGACAGAAAGGAACGCGAGAAAGTTCTTCGTGAACTATTTCCGGAAAGGATATTAAAAGATTACCAATTGTTGTCGTCCATCCACCCAGATATTTTGAAGGTAGCCCCTCGGATTAGTAAATCACAGACCATTATGAATGCGGTTCTGAAGATGACACACCATTTATTGAAGATTAAGGGTATCTGAGGCTATGCTGCCAATTTAACAGCCTCTTATATGCTTTGGCGATAGGAAACATATTGTTTGCTGCAAACCATAGTTCTATTTTCTGTTTAAAACTTATTTGGTCATATTGCCATATATGTTTATGAGTTTCCGGATAGATACTCAGCCACTCTTGGCATACTTCTTTATTGTTCAAATCTTTAATAAGTGGTAGCTTGGAAAAGAATTTTCTATATTCTATATCTTTAGCATATTGCTCATACAGAGATTTTTCTTTCATTACCTTTTCTATCAGACCTGCTATGGCAATATCGCTGTCAACTGATTTGCGTGTCTTCTGGACACACGAGGAATCTTCAGTATGGCGATAATGGTATGGTGCCCAATCCATACTAACAATTTTTTTTGCATGAAGATATAGTTGAAGATTAAAGAATAGATCCTCACCCATGTTTAATCCACTCGGAAATGTTATACCATTCTCAACAATTAGGCTCTGGCGAGTTAAAGAGGTACACAATGATGGAAATATTCTACCGTTTATCAATCTGCTGATATTCTCATCAATGGTATCCGCATATTGCTGGTGGAAGTCATATTGAACATCTGCATATTCATGGCGAAAATTGCAGCCAACAATATCTGCATCTGTTTCTTTGGCCTTTTGGTAAAGCCGCTCATACATATCCTTGTCAATCCAGTCGTCGCTGTCGCAGTGAATCAGATATTCACCAGTAGCATGTTGAATGCCAATACGCCTCGCATTAGACACTCCGCCGTTTTCCTCCAAATTAAGAATTTTTACGTAAGGCCTTCGTGTAGGATGATCTATTAAAATAGATTCAAGAATCAAGATGCTTTTGTCTGGTGTCGCGTCATTCACAAATATGTATTCAATACTATCAAGTGTCTGTCCAAATAAAGAGCGGACACAGTCATTGATGAATTTTTCACTATTAAAAATAGTTATGATGACGGATAATTTTGGGAATATGGGAATCATTTTTGAATATATATATGTGGTTTGAGTACTGAGACCTTTGCAATAAAGGTGTTATGTTATGATAATCGGATACAAAGATACTCAAGATTTGTCATTTATGCAAGAATTATTTGAAATTACTTGTTATTCTTTTGGTAATTTGATGATATTTTTGTAATTTTGCCAACAAATTGTTAATAATATGAATATTGCATTATTAATCGCAGGTGGTGCAGGTAATAGAATGGGGCAAGATATCCCCAAGCAATTTATGCATATCGATGGATGTCCTATTATTGTATATACAATGCAATGTTTTCAGAGACATCCAGATATTGATGCTATAGCAGTTGTTTGCCTTAAAGGATGGGAAACGGTGTTAAAAGCATATGCTAATCAATTCTTGATTGATAAGTTGAAATGGGTTTTTCCTGGTGGAGATACAGGTATGCAGTCTATAAGAAATGGAATATATGGTTTAAGAAAAGAGGGATGCGCAGATGAGGATTTGGTATTAATCCATGATTCCGTACGTCCTTTGTTATCTCAAGAGATTATTTCTTCTAATATAGCAACCTGTAAAGCTTACGGATATGCTATTACGGGAATCCAGTGTCGTGAGGCAATTTTGGAAAGTGAAGATGGCTTTACAACGAAGACGAGTATTCCCAGAGATCGACTAATTCGCACCCAGACTCCTCAAACATTTAGTTTGGGTAATATTATCAAGGTGCATGAGGAAGCAAATCAGAATGGTATAGTAAATTCAGTTTCTTCATGCACGTTAATTGCAGAAGTTGGTAATGGGCGAGTGATGCATATAGTACCTGGCTCTGAAAAAAATATTAAAATTACTACAATAGAGGATCTGGAAATATTAAAGGCTTTAATGCATACGTTTAAAGAGTCGTGGATCAAATAATATCAACATTTGAATCTGATCTGTTAAAGGTCTTTAAAAATAATCTGCCATGGGAAGTCCTATCTGGCAGGTCAATCTTGATAACGGGTTCTACTGGTTTAATTGGTGGCTGCCTTGTTGATGCATTGATGAAGAATCCAAACCGTGACTATCACATTTATGCAGGTGGTAGAGATATAAAACGTGCTAATGAAAGATTTAAAGAATATGCCAGTTGTGACACATTCCATTTTGTGAAGTTTGATGTCATGTATCCTCTTAATAGTGATGTTGACTTCGATTTTATTATTCATGCTGCCAGTTATGCGAGTCCTAATGCTTTCATTAAAACCCCCGTTGAAGTAATGAAGTCGAATTTCATTGGTGTTAGCAACCTGATGGAGTATGGATTATGCCATCGCATGAAACGCTTTGTGTATATTTCATCAGGAGAGGTGTATGGGGAAGGTGACGGAAGACCTTTTGACGAGAACTATAGCGGATATGTGAACTGTATGACTCCCCGTTCATGTTATCCTTCTTCTAAGAGAGCTGCAGAGACATTGTGTGTGTCGTATGCGGAAGAATATGGTGCTGATGTCGTCATAGCAAGACCGTGTCATGTTTATGGCCCCAATTTCTCTGAGAAAGACAATCGTGTTTATGCACAGTTTATTCGAAATATCCTGAATGATGCGGATATCGTCATGAAGAGTACAGGAGAGCAATTCCGTTCATGGTGTTATGTCGTTGATTGTGTGTCAGCTATACTCTATGTCTTGTTAAAAGGTGAGAAAGAACAGGTATATAATATTGCAGATAGTCAATCGGTGATTTCAATCAAGGATTTGGCTGAAATAATTGCAGAAATCGGAAATAAGTCTGTTGTAATGGAGATTCCTTCTTCATACGAATCTTTAGGCTATAATGTTGTTACTAAATCTGTTTTCTCAACAGAAAAGCTTGAGTCTTTGGGATGGTCTATAGAGGGAACTATGAAAGAAAAATTAGAAAAAACAATTAAATATGAAAGATCAAGAAATAATAACATATAATACAGGGGAGACTTCAGAAGAGCTAAAGGCTAAGTATAATCCAGAGGGTAGTTTGATGAGAAATGTACAATTACGACTTTTAGACATGTTACTCTATCTGGATAAGGTGTGTAAAGACAATCATATTGACTATCGGATAGATGGTGGAACTGTTTTAGGAGCATTGAGACATGGTGGGTTTATACCATGGGATGATGATGTGGATGTTGTGATAGAGAGTAGTAAAGATTATAAAAGACTATGTCGTTATCTAAAAAAACACCCTCATCCACAGTATGCTTTACAAAATGATGAAACTGATAAAGGATGTATCAAATATTGGAGTACACTAAGGGATTTGAAAAGTGAATATGTACATTCTGATCCGTATGAGCGTGCTGTTGATTGTAAGATGAAATATAGGGGGCTGCAAATCGATTTATTTCCTTATGAGAGAGGTGTTATACCTTCTTTGTATTTCCGATATGCTGAACTTGGTCGAAAAGAGCGCTATAATATTGTACATAATTTCTCAAAAGCCAGGGCATTGCATTTGATAAGAAAACATATTTGTAATCCCGTATTACATGCTATTAGTAGATTGCTTGGCAATAAGAATATGTATATGCATGCATACGGGGAAGGATTCCCGTATAGGTTCCCAAAAACGGTTTTATTACCTCATAGACCTATCATGTTTGAGGGATATGAATTCCCAGGACCTGCTGATCCACTTAAATTCTGTGAGGTCATATATGGCAATTATATGGATTTACCACCAGTAGATAAAAGAGACTATCACTTGGTAACATATAAATTATGGGATTAAAGATTAACTATGTATCGTAGTTGCTTTGTATTGTGACATTATTACATTATATTATCAGCCATCTTTCGAAATCCATACCAATCATTTTGTTGCCAAGGAGCATTCCAATAAACATCCCAGGATTGGAACTATATGTTCCAACAAACAACTCAGAATTGAGTATGATTTGAATAGAAGCGAATAATTCAATAAGATTATTCTGAATAATCTCTTTGGATGATATGGAAAACTTATTTTGGTCGTATCCTCTTTCTTCAGGTGACGTTGTAGTGAAAAAAGAATAATCTGGATTGTTATCTCTAATTTTTTCATATATACTATAGTCATCTGTTGCTACAAAACAATTTCGACATGAAGATATTTTTTTTGCCCTATCCAGATAATCTTGTGGTTCGATTAGGTCTCTTTCTGTTTTTTTATCACCAGCTCTGACATGAAGACTTATATAATTTGATGGAATATTCAGATCATTAATCATTTTATTGATTATTGTCGTATATTTTGTATTAAAGCGATACACAATTGGAATGATGGTCTTCATTGCTTGACGGATATCTCCATCAATATTTAGTTCTGGAATAATAAAACGAGAATGTTCAAACCATGATGTGCGACAATACCAATAAACATCACTACTAATTAGATTCTTAGTGAGAATTTTATAAAGGAATAAGTATTTGTCTCCATTACTATCGTTATAATATCCTCTTGATATTCGTTTGCCAATAAAATTGTTGTTGTATTGTGGACAAAATACCTCAAAAAATTCAGACCATCCATTTCCAAAGCAAAAGGTTGCATCATTTGAATATAATTCGAGCCTAAGGTTGTTCTTTAGACAATAAAGAGTGGAGAATAGTAAGGAATTTAGTTCAGAAAAGAACCCCTGTCCTGTACCAAAATGATGAATAAACTTTTTGTGATAACTTTCGTTTAATTGCTTGTAGATTGTGATATTATCCATGTTATTATTGACAATTTGATAATCCAATAAATCCGTTGGGCTCTTGGCTCAAAGCCCTGCCGAAACCTTTCTGAAATCCTTCGCTTTCAAGAGAGCAACAGTCTGGTGCTTTCATCATATACTCTACCATCGGGTGGTGGATATAGAGATCAATCCTGATAATACCCTTGCTAAGTATTTTAGGTAATTCAATGGTTCGTTTAAGTGTGAATTTTCCTTTTTTTTGAATTTGTATTTCACCAAAGTAGTGACCTATAGCATAGGTGGCAAATGGGATGCCTTCTTTGCTTTTTAACGTCATCATAATGTCGTAGATCATGTCTTCATCGGTATGCCCATCAATAGTGAGGTCTAATGAAGTCTGACCATTGTGTAAGATGGAGGTCGATTTTTCTGTTCCATTGATGGATATAGACTGGATTTGCAAGGTGTTTTTCGTCCATTTAATGTTGTCAACGATTCTTCCTTGTTGTGCCGAATCACTATTTCTTAAATAGTGGTCAAGTGTATCTGGAATATTACCGATAAAATCAACCATTCCATTTTTAAGCATAATTCCACGAGTACAGAGGCTTCTGACGGCTGCCATGTTGTGGCTGACAAATAGTACAGTGCGTCCTTCACCTTTTGACACATCTTGCATTTTACCAATGGCTTTCTTTTGGAATTCTGCATCACCGACTGCAAGGACTTCGTCAACAACAAGGATTTCTGGTTCTAAGTGAGCAGCAATGGCAAACCCTAGACGAACCATCATGCCCGAAGAATAGCGCTTAACAGGGGTGTCTACGTATTTGGCTACGCCAGCGAAGTCTACTATCTCATCAAACTTACTTTTTATCTCAGCCTTGGTCATACCCATGATGGACCCGTTCATAAATATGTTTTCACGGCCAGTCATCTCAGGATGAAAGCCTGTGCCAACTTCCAATAGAGAGGCAATACGTCCTTTGATCTTGATGTCACCAGTAGTGGGTGAAGTGACGCGGGAAAGAATTTTCAGGAGGGTTGATTTTCCGGCACCGTTTTTACCAACGATGCCTACGACATCGCCTTGCTCTACTTTGAAGTTGATGTCACGGAGTGCCCATACAAATCTGCCATTACCTTTCTGAGTACGGTCATTGGTCTCGCCGATTTTTAAATATGGATCTTCTTTGCCTCGGATGTTCGCCCACCATCGGTTGAGGTCCTGACTTAATGTGCCCGTGCCAATAGTACCGAGAATATATTGCTTACCTACATTGTTGAATTCTATAACAGTATTGCTCATAGTGTAGAATATTAAATGACATCCATAAAATTACGTTGTACACGATTGAATATCACAATGCCTAATATCAAAATGATAATGGTGAAAGAAAAACTGTAACCAAGATAGAACCAGTTGAACTCACCAACACCCGTAAAGGCATATTTGAATGTCTCCAAAATAGCAGTCAAAGGATTAGCTACTAAAACCCAGATGTATTTGGGATATGTATCTTTCATAACGGATAGTGGGTATATGACAGGAGTTGCATACATCCAAAGTTGAACACCAAATGTAATGAGAAATCTCAAATCACGATATTTGGTGGTCATAGATGAAATAATCATTCCAAAGCCAAGCCCCAGGCATCCGAGCATGATTATGAGTAAAGGAACCAATACGATGGTCGCATTGACATGGAATTCAACTCCTGATGCAAAATAATAGATATAGACAACCAAAAAGAGAGCAAACTGAATGGCCATCTTAATTAGATTGGAAATGACAATAGATAGGGGTACAACCAATCTTGGAAAATAAACCTTGCCAAAGATGGCCTGATTTGCATTGAATGTATCGGAACATTTACTCAAACAGTCTTGAAAATAGTTCCAGCAAACGAGACCTGACAGATAGAAAACTGCTTGAGGAATGCCATCCGTTGATATACCTGCGATTCCCCCAAACACAAACATAAACATGATGGTGGTGAGAAGGGGCTGGATTACGAACCACAGTGGACCTAAAACAGTTTGCTTATAAAATGTGACTATATCGCGTTTGACATACATAGCCAATAGGTCACGGTAACGCCACACTTCTTGTAAATCGATGCTTAGAAGATTACTTTTGTTAGTAATTATGATATCCCAGTCTTTAGTCATATTATGAAAATTTAGTGCAAAGATAGGAATAATAATTGAATGAGCCAAATAATTAACAGTGTTTTTTGTAAATTAGGTAGTTGGTCAGCCTACGATAGATCGCCCGGTAGTTGCTGATGTTGAGATCTTCATGAAAATCATCTATTGGCATAATGAGGGGAATGTGTTTAATATGCAAATGATAATGTTCACAAAAGACATTAATGAGTCGTTCACTCATATAGCCATAGATTCGGCTCTGGATGGGGTCATCGATGGGAGGAACACGGCGTTCCACTTCAAAAAGTATGTCAAAGAGCCATTCTGAGTAGGCCTCGAAATGCTTCCAATGGGTAATGAACATGTTATAGCCTACGGACTTATTGCTGTGATCCATTGTCTTTTCAAAGGCGGGGATACATTGAGGAGATTGTTCTTTTATAATCAGTCGAAGCATCTCCCAATCCTTGGCAATATGGTATTCCCCATACTGTTGTGTGTTACTGACTCGCCAATGGCGGGCTACGGGGAGGATGATGTCGTATTTTTGAAGAAGTTTCTCTAAATCTGGGAATTGGTAGTCTTGTTGGAGGAACTCTTCTGTCGAGATGAAACGTTTGTCAGAAGAGAATTGTGGCCATTTCTTCTGGAAGTCGAAATAACGACGATAATGGTTTAAACCGACAATATCGACATTCTTAAGATTCTTCCATGCCCAGTAATGACAAGTAAGTTCACAGAAATGGGGATTTTTGGCCGATATATTATCTCCCTCGTTATCTGACTGATAGCCAGGAATGGCGTCATGTAGTGCTGCTCCTGCCTGAACTGGTAAGAAAAAGGGGTGTTGGGGTAGGGGCACTTCCTTATGGGCGCAGATGAAAATCTTGATTTTACTCATAGGCTAACCATGTTGGGTGTGAATAAAGTCAGTATTCTTTCGGTCCATGTTGAGAAGATTCTTGAACATACGAAGAACCAGACCGGGGATGGCGAGAACCTTGGCGAAGGACCTGAAGCGGAGTTGACGGGGGAGGGCGATGAAGAGAGAAACTGCCAAGAGGGCAAACAGTATCCACCACTTTTCGCACCAGATGGGCATGAAGATGGTCATGAGGATGGAGATGCCTGCCAACAGGACAATCAATATGGATCGGGGAATCAACGCCTGCTGGATGGTCTTGTCGACAAAGTTGATCTTACCATGAATGATGGCTCCTGGTATCTTCGGCAGGTTGCTGAGCAGACTCTGTACCTGTGCGGTCATCCAGCGCATGCGCTGACGTTGGAAATTGTCCTGATTGCTGACTTTCTCGTCAAAGACATGAATATCCGGGGCATATTTGATGAAAACTTCTTGATGAAGCAACAAGGCTTCCATCTCGCGATCCTCACCGGCGGTCTTCAATTCAAAGACGTTTTTCTTGAATAATTCATAGCTGAAACACATGCCAGAGCCAATGAGGGCAGATGACAGCCCTAAGCGATTGTGGGCCTTGCGGAAAATGGTGTTGTTGATTTCTTCACTGGCACCGTCGAGTACAGCCACATCGTTATCGGCATTCTTGGCACAGCGATGACACTGGATGACGTCGTAGACAGTGCATAAAACATTCAGTTGGGACAGAAAGTCTGGGCGGACTACATTGTCGGCATCGAGAACCACCACCTGATCAAATTTCCCGCCTTCCACTTTTAACTTTCCACTTTCCACCATCTCAATGGCATATTGCATGGCCTTGGCCTTGGAGCTCTTCTCAAAGACTGGCTCCAGCAGTGTGATAGGCAACTGACGCAAGTAATCGTTGGTCTCAGGTTGCATGTGGTCGGAGATGACGGCCACGGTATAATGGGTCGTGGGATAGTCCTGCAACAGGAAATTCTCGACCGCATTGATAATCACGCGGTCTTCCTTATAGGCTGGGTAAAGAATGAGGAATCTGCTTTGCCTGTTACTCAGGGCTGCAGCATGGATAGCTACTTGATCTTCTTTATCATAGAACAAAGAGATAATTGCAAAAAATACCACGTAGATCACAGATCCCGCGATGATCACCCACAGGGCAATGTCGATACCATGTAAAACAGACCAGATCATTTCTTTTTAAGGGATAGATTCGGTTTGTAATGTTTCCAAAGACGCTTCAGCGGGTCACGCAGGAATGTCTTGTCCCACATTTCCGTTACCAGATAGTCAGGTGTGGCCAAAGCAAAGATGAAGAGGGCGATGGCTCCAAGAACCCACCATTTGATGACCAATGTCATATAGATGAACGGCAGGATGATGCTCATGACCAAAATAATGGCCATCATGGCAGTACGGGGAACGAGCATCCACTGGATGATCTTGTCTGCCAAGTCATACTGTTTCCGGAAGATGGCACCTGGCAGGAACTTGATGTTGCGAATGAAATTGTAGAACTGCTCCTTGGCCCAACGACCATGTTGCTGATTGAGTTTAGACGTGGTGCGCTTCTTCTCACCATAGACGTAGATGTTATCGAAATAATCGATGAAAATCTCCTGACGGAGTAAGAGGGCCTCCAACTCTTTATCCTCTCCAGCCGTACGGGCTTTCATGACATTGTCTTTGAACCAGGCGAAGTCGTAAGCGATGCCAGAACCTGCCAAGGCCGAGGACAGTCCCACATTGATATGACCACGACGGAAAATGGCGTTGTTGATTTCCTCAAAGATGGATCCTAATAGGGCTGCTGTGGTATCCCTGTTTCGAGAGATGCGGTGCATCTGGACGGCCTTGGTGGCTGCCGTCTCAAACGCCTCGTTGACCTTCACTAAGAAATCCTGTTCAACGATATTATCTGCATCGAGGATAAGGGCAATATCGTAGATCTTGAATTCGGGTAAGTTAAGTATGGCATATTGCAGGGACTTCGCCTTGGTACTTTCCTCGAAGTTTGGGGTGAGGAGGGTAATGGGATATTGAGCCAAGCGCATGTTGGTCATTTCTTTCTGATGGTCGGAAATAACAGTGACATCGAACATGCGTTGAGGGTAGGCTTGTGACAGAATAGAGATGACAGCCTGCTCAATGACTGTATCCTGTTTAAAGGCCGGGAAAAGTACGACGATACGATTCTGCTTTTTTATTCGTGGAGTCTCATGGGTTTTCTTAAACAAAGAAGCTATTGCAAAGACTCCTAAATAGAGAACGGTTGCGGCCACTATGATAAACAGAAGCATATCTGTGTAGATCATTATATCCCAGAAAGTGATGCTCATATAATTTTTTTTAGTGTTTAGTGATTATAGATAAGTGCTTAATAAGTGCTTATTAAAGATGAAATCACAGAGGGCACGAAAAGTAGCCTTTATGAGATCAAAGCGAGCAGAAAATGTATATTTTAGGATGTCGCGTGAAGCAACCACTAAGATCAGATAGAGATAGGACCAATATTTGGAAAATTCTTCCGGATTTCGCTTAACAAGCAAAAGCCTGTTCCGAGTGAGGTAATAAGTGCGAAGCGGGCTATTCTGACCGGTGGCCTGACTTTCCTTGTGATAGATGGCACAAGCCGGTTCGTACCAAATCTGATAACCTGCACGGGTGAACATCATGGACCAGTCAATTTCTTCATAATAGAGGAAAAAACATTCAGGCATGAGACCCACACGTTCTATAGCCTCACGGCGAATCAGCATAGCAGCACCATGGGCGTAGGGTGTAGGATGGGGAGCATCATATTGCCCGTGGTCATCTTCTCCGAAACCAATAGCGCGATTGCGAATCGTCACTTTTGTGAGTGAGGTATAGCCTGCAAACTGGATGGGATGATTCCCCCAGGCAAAACGAATTTTTGGGCACACAATGCCAATCTCAGGTGAGGATTCCATTCGGCCAATCAGAGACAGGATGTTGAAATCTTTGAAAACAGTATCGTTGTTAATCAAAAATAAATATTTCCCTTGAGCTGCTTGAATGCCTAAATTATTACCTCCAGCAAAGCCAAGGTTATGGTCACTTCGGATAACTTTAACTTGGGGATAGCGTCGAGCAATCGTATCTGCTTCCTGATTCTTTGAGGCATTATCTACCACAATCACCTCCATGTTTTCATTGAAGGGGATGGTCTCAATCAATGCACAGGTGTCTTCCAGTCCATTATAATTGATGGTGATTATAGAAACCTCAATTTTCAATATCCTATTTCTTAACTCTTAATTCTTAATCGAATTAGACTCTTGATGCCAACTTCTTCTCTAATCTTAATCGTTTCTTTTCTTCTATTTTGGCCAATCTGTTTTCTTCATATTTAATCCATTCTGGCTCTATATAGGGGAGTAAGTATACAATCGCCATTCCGCCAAAGAATGTTACGCCATTGGGGTATAAATATAGAATCTGGTTGGCATATCCTCCTAATTGTATGGATACAAAGGCTGCACATAGTCCGCCACCTATTCCAATCATAGAGCGACTTTTAAGCCTGAAAAGCACGATAATACACCCACCTAAGAGCATCATGACCATACAGCATGTAAAAACAGTAACGCCAATAGGGCCTGTCCTAACCCAGATATATACATATTCGGAATCAGGCGGAATGTCTGATAATTTTTTAAATTTGTTATTGGCAGGAATATCTTTGGACATCATTCCTATTCCTATTCCCCATGGGGCTTCTTTCATATATTTGGCAATGGCGGCTTTATTAATGTCACGGACATTTGCTGAAGCATCCTCCTTTGCTTTAAATGCTGATCTCATTCGTCGAATCTGTTGATTGCCATTCCCTATATTTGTGAACATGAGTATGAATAAGAGAATTCCTCCAATAATAGCACTTGGAACCAATATCTTTACAGATCTTGCTAAGAATAAGTAAACGACAAAACCGGCAATCAGGGTAATCATGGCCGTTCTTGTTCCTGATTGGAACATTCCCCAAACGACAATTGCTGCCGTTAATAAATAGAATATTCTTTCATATTTTATTTTCGACGTAATTCCGAAGATCAAAAATGCCACAGCAGAAGCACTGGCATTACAGCCATACGAGGCGGCATCATTAAAAGTAGACCAATATCTAATTAGTGTACCCGCATTTAGTAAATGAGTTCTATTGGTACCGCTATGTAACCAAGCATATTCAGTGTGTGTTAGGCCAATATTGATCATTTTCCAGGTATAAAATGCAGAAAATAGAGAAAGTGCAGCCCATAATTTTAAGTATATGTTTAGTGATTTCGGATCGGAAATATATAATGAGAATACCAAAATAATCCATACAAGATGTAGAGCCAAAAATCTAAATCCTGTGAACCATGCATTAAAGTTTAATCCTAGTCCACAGGTGTCATTAATGATTTCAAGAATACATAGCCCACACCAGATCATAATGGCTAAAAACATAACGTTTATAGCTCTTCCAAAATGTGGTGAATAACGAACATCTATGATTGCCATAGCAATCAAAAGTAATTCAAGTGATTCATCTGCCAAAGAAGTTGGAAAGGGTAAAAATATATTTCGATTCATCACGAACCAATTGACTACGATTAGAGTCCAGAATATAGCCATTTTCCATTTAAATGCCACATAGAAAAAAAGAACAGCTAATGGCGATAGACAAATCACTGCAAAGGCATTAAAACCTGCATGAATGAATTGGTAAATGGCAAGTGCAAATAGGAGAAAGAGTATTGCTACTCTTCCTCCGTTTTCATGGGTGTATTCGGATAACCTATTTGAATAAACTCTTGCCATTTATTTCGCGTGACTGTTTTCAACAGCGGTTAGACCCATCTGTGACATGCGGTATACGAAGTTGTTGAACTTGGTATAAGGCGGTAACTGACCCACAAACTCCTCCACAGCATAGCGCTGAGCCTCCGTGAGGTACATAAAGAGCGTATCTTGGTTCTCAAGCTGGGACTGAAGTTCTTTCAAAGCCTTCTGATCTACATCCTTCCAGGTGCGGTTCGCACGCGTCACCAAGAGGTTGATGGTGCCCATGTTGAGAAGACCTGAAGGAATGGAATTGTCGTCCAAGTTCGGATATTCAACAATGGCTATTTCATTGGGCAGGATGTCGGGACAAATGTCCTTGATGTCCTTGGCCATGATGAAGCGGCTATCTTCGGCCAAGAAGTCCTCATCGTAGGTGAGACGGCGTACCTGCAAGCCAATGGAGATCCAATAATTCTCTAATTCCTGAGCCAAGTAGCTCTTGCCATTAGCAGCATCAGTCGACAATAGATTAAGCACATTCTGTTGACCCTCCTTAAAGTGGGGGAGAAGAGCTTTGCTGAGCTGACGGAGGGCCATGTCGGCTATGGTCTTGTTAAAACGACGATAGCGCAGGGTGCTTTCTTTTGGGAAACAACCCATGACAGGAATTTTGGTGATTCGCTCCGAGCGCATGCGGTCTCGCAAGGTGCGATCCAGTAACTCGATGATGAAAAAGTACATGGCCGTCAGTAAGAACGTCAGCATGAAGGCACCCAGCAGAATCATCATACGATTGGTAGGCTGTGCATTCATTGGGAACAATGGCGGATTCAATACACGAAGGGTAGCTGTTGTCATCTGGAGGTTTTTCTGGCGGAGACGAGCTGAATTTAATGCCCTAAGCATTTCCATGTAGTTGCCCTCAATAAAGCCGATGTGACGATCTTTACGACCCAACGTTGCTCCAATAGGAGCATAATATAGAAACTGCCTATCAATATTGGCACGCATGATCTCTTGAGATGCCAGCTCCGCTTTTGTTTTTTCCAACAAAAGGACTTGCTCCAACCATCTGCTAATCATGTCGTTAGCTTTGACACCTGTCTCTGTGCTATAAGTGCCAGCCTCAATATCCTTAATAAGTGAACGGACATTATCTGTTGCATTTTGCAACATTCTCTCGGCTTTTGCTAATTCTTGCTGGGATTCGACGCCACTTCCACCACCTTCACTACTCATGAGCCGGAGGTTGGATATACGAGACTGGATGCGTGAGATATCAGTTACCTGATTGGTAAAATCTTTATTGGCTTTAATGATTTTTGCGCGATCACCTAACTGACGCTCCAAATAGTCCATCAGTGCACGGGTAGTTGCTTGAGCTTTTAATAAATCATTGTCCCCTTTCTGTTGTGAGCCGTCCATATCTGCCAAAACCTTTGTCTGTTCGCCATAGTTAATGATGCGCTTTTCCACATTATAGCGAATGAGGTCATCTTCAGCATTGGTCAGGATACGATAGAGACGAGCCACTTCACGCTCAAAGAACTTGATGACATTGTTGGTTTCACCATAACGCAACTGGGCATATTGCCGAGCAAAGACCTCGTTTAAGATGTCCAATGTATTATAAGCGATACCTGCATCATTGGCTGAATAACCAATGTCAATAATATCACTTCTGTTTAATTGCATTACTTTTAGTCTACTCGTGATACTATTAATGCCAAAGTACGGATGGTAATTTGTCAATCCAAAGAGATAATTATCTTGAGTAGGTTTCTCATATGCCTTCAGGTTGGCGTAGGTGGCATTTTCGCTATTATGATTGATCAGTGCTTTGACATCTGCAGGAACACTGTTGTTCAATTGACGGAAATGCTCGGCAGAGATATAGTTGTTATCTTTATTTGTGTTGCCATACATCATACAGCGGGCAAACAACCTGAGAGAGACCTCATGGATAGTCACGTCCGTTGTAATCAGCAAAATGAGATTTCTCATATTTGTTTCAGAATGCCCTCCTGCAGTACCAGAACCGCCTTCAATGTTATAGGCGGTAATCATACCTGTATAGATAGTCGTATTGGTGTTGTAAATACGCTCCATGTGACGCGTCATAAACCAAGCTACCACCAAAGCAATCAATGGCAGAATGATCAAATACCAACGAATTTTGTATAAGAACCTGACGATATATCTGAATAAATCCATAATGCTACTATTTATTTCGTTTTACTTTCTTTCTTGGCTGCTTTGGCTGCGGCTTTTTCGGCTTTCTTTTCTGCTTTTTCTAAGGCTTTTGTCTTTTTCTCGTCCTCTTCCACAGCCTTCTTAATCCGCTTTTCCACCACTTTGTTTTCTTTAGCGATCTCCTTGTCTGATTTCACGACATGGGTGTCCAGCGTAATTTCCGTCGTGGAGTTTGTTATAATGGGTGTGTGAGTTAGAATTTCCAATGTAATAATATCAGTAGTAATAGAGGTTTGCATGGACTGATAACCACTCACTTGACTAACCTCATACAATTTCGTATGAGCATAGGCTTCAATTTCCATGTTACCATTTTCGAATTCTTCACGGTTTAAGGCACCTGCACCTTGATAGGCGGCAGCTGCCTCTCCTAAAGTTTTTAAAGAGACGAGATCATTCGTAATCTTTACATAGAGAGAGGCAATCTGAAGTTTCAAATTGTCATAGGCGATGTCTTTGTTAATCACAGCCTGATCCACCTCCAGTTTAGAACGTCTGATGGATGGTACATAATCTAAAATGTCCTCAACGGTGATACTTGCCCTTACACCCACATTCCAATAACTTTGCTCTGTGCCTTGGAACTGGTATATCATATAACTGGTCGTTGAGGAGTTGTTGCCCCACATGTCTGCCTTACCATAGCTATAGCTCGCATTACCACTAATATGAGAAAAAATACTTCTTTTTGTTTTCGCCACCTCAGCTACAGCAATCTGCCGTGCTTTCTCTAAAGAGGTAATCTGCGGATTGGCCTTAGCATTCTCCAACAACACCGCCAAAGGTGGGAGATGGAACTGCGAGAAATTGATGTCCTTGTCCTTGCTGGAGTCGAAGAAACCAGCCGCGATACCGCTCTCGTCAAACTGGGCGAAAGCGGAGGAACCGATGCCTATGGCCGCTACAATCATGAATAGTCGCTTCATCTTGTTCATTGCGCTATGTTTAATAATCTTTAGTTTTAGACGTTATCTTTTTGAATGAATGCTGTCAGTGTATGGAATATGATCTTCATATCCAGAGTGAAACAGTAGGTCTGACCGTAGGTGATGTCGAGCTGTTTGCGCTCTTCTGCTGACATCAGACCTCCCTTGCCGCGCTCTTCGACCTGCCAGAGGCCAGTGAGACCGGCAGGTGCCATGAAACGGTCGATGCTGGAGTCTACGGTGAGCTTCTCGGCCTCATAGAGAGGCAACGGGCGATTGCCAACGATGGACATGTCACCTTTCAATATGTTGAAGAGCTGTGGCAACTCGTCAATGCTATATTTACGGATGAACTTACCCACTTTGGTGACGCGTGGGTCGTTCTCAATCTTGACAAAAGCATTGCTGATTTCCTCTTCCTTTTCTTTGTTGAAATCAGACTCGGAGACCACGAAGTCGTCGCCGACCAGCATGACTTCATCGTCGCTGATCATCATGTCGGACTCCATGCCCATGTTCATCATCATCATCTCAGCTTCCTCGCCTAAGGGTGCCGTGATGACACTCTGGTGATCCTTCTCCTCTTCAGGCTGGTCTTTCTCGGCATACTGGTTGCCAGCTTCCTTAGCGACTTCTTTCAGTCGTTGTTCTGCATCAGCATACATAGAACGGAACTTCAGGAAATCGAATACCGTATAGTTCGTGCCGACACGCTTGGACTTGAAGATGACCGGTCCCTTGCTCTCCAGTCGGATGGCAATGGCAGTGATAAGGAAGACTGGTGAGAGGATGATAATACCCAACAGTGAGAAGAAAATGTCAAACAGACGCTTCCAAAGAGGGATCTTGAAACGAAGGATGCGATGCTTGGACGGGGCATCGTCGAACAGCATCATCTCACGGTCGGAGATAAACTGGATCTTCTTGTTAAGTTCCGTAATGGAAGAATTGACATCAATCGTGTCGTTGATGCCACACTTCTGATACATCTTCCGGTCGTCCACCGTCAACTGGTGGGTGAGCAGAATGATGTAGACATTCTTGCATTTCTTCTTAATATATGTGATAGCTGTGATATCTTCTGTCTGTACACTCTGCTCGTAGAACATGATGAAATGTTCATTACGAACATGGGGGGCACAGGCAGAGGCACCATCCTTGTAGTTGGTTGTAAACTGAACCAACCGCCCGGGAATGTATTTCAGACGTTCCTGGGTTTCGGGGTTGTTGCCAAGATAAACTATACCTATCATATATTATATAATAATGTATAAGTGATTCGTCAGGGGATGATCTTCTTGACCCTGATCTTCAACTCCATGGGGTTAAATGGTTTGACGATATAGTCCTCGGCGCCAATCTCCAACAGACGGATTCGCTCGCTTGTAGAGTCCTCACTGGACAGCATGATGACGGGAATGTGCTTGAACAACTCATTCTGCTTGATCCACTCCAGAAAATCGTCGCCACGCATACCAGGCATACGGATATCGGAGATGATGAGGTCGGGCGTGTTTCCTGCCTGGAGCCATTTCACACCTTGCAGTCCATCCGGAAGCCACTGTACGTCATAGTCGCTCATCAGATAGATGGAGAGCACCTTTGCGATGGTCTCTTTGTCGTCAAGTATTAGTATTTTTTTCTTCATATATGAATGGTTTTTATTACGTAATATAGCTATTCTATCGTGCAAAGGTAAACAAAATATTTTAATTGAACACAAAAATTGGTAAAAAAAATGCATTTGGACCTAAAAAAATTGCTAAAATGAAAAAAAATAGGGAAATTTGCAATTAAAGCGTATTATAAATAAACGTAATTTGATTGTTAAAATGGCAGATAGACTTTTATTAGGATTTGATGTCGGTAGCTCGTCAGTGAAGGCATCGCTCGTGAACGCCGATAACGGCAAGTGTGTAGCAACCGCTTTCTTCCCCGAAAAGGAGGCCCCCATCATGGCTGTTAAAGCCGGATGGGCAGAACAGGATCCCCAGATGTGGTGGAACAATGCGAAGTTGAGTCTGAAGAAAATCATGGCTGACTCCGGTGCTAAGGCCGAGGAAATCAAGGCCATCGGTATCTCTTACCAGATGCACGGATTGGTCTGTGTGGATAAGGACCTGAAGGCATTACGTCCCTCGATTATCTGGTGTGACTCTCGTGCTGTGCCTTATGGCGAAAAGGCTTTTAAGGAACTGGGCGCAGAGCAGTGCCTCAGCCATCTTCTGAACTCGCCGGGTAACTTTACTGCAGCTAAGTTGGCATGGGTTAAGGAGAATGAGCCGGAACTTTACAGTAAGATATATAAGATTATGCTGCCGGGTGACTATATCGCTATGCGATTGAGTGGTGTTGCCAATACGACGGTGAGTGGCTTGAGCGAGGGCATGTTCTGGGACTTTAAGAACAATCAGGTGGCCGACTTCCTGATGAAGTACTACGGCTTCGACGCTTCTCTGATTGCCGATATCGTGCCTACCTTTGCCGAGCAGAGTGTGGTCAGCGCTGAGGCCGCAGAGGAACTGGGGCTGAAGGCAGGTACTCCTATAACATACAGAGGTGGTGATCAGCCCAATAACGCCCTGTCACTCAATGTGTTAAACCCCGGTGAGATCGCTGCTACTGCAGGTACGTCAGGTGTTGTCTATGGCGTACTTGGCGATGTGAATTACGATAAGCAGAGCCGTGTGAATACCTTTGCTCATGTGAACCACACTGCCGACCAGACTCGTCTGGGTGTGCTCCTCTGCATCAACGGTACAGGTATCCTGAATGCCTGGACGCATCGTAACATCACGCCTGAGATCGGCTATGCCGAGATGAACGATCTGGCAGCCTCAGTGCCCATCGGCAGTGAGGGGGTGACGATTATCCCGTTTGGAAACGGCGCTGAGCGCGTATTAGAGAATAAGGAGATTGGCTGTTCTATCAATGGCCTGAACTTCAATAAGCACAACAAGGCTCATCTGGTACGTGCAGCCCAGGAAGGTATCGTATTCTCGTTCTGTTATGGTATGGAGATCATGCAGCAGATGGGCATGGATATCCAGAAGATCCATGCTGGAAAGGCCAACATGTTCCTGAGCCCCCTGTTCCGCGACACCTTGGCTGGCGTGAGTGGTGCTACCATAGAGCTCTACGACACAGACGGCTCTGTAGGCGCTGCCAAGGGTGCCGGTATCGGAGCAGGCATCTATGCCAATGCCGACGAGGCCTTTGCGACACTCGACAAATTGCAGGTAATAGAACCTAAGGAAGCTGACCGTGCTGCCTATGCTGCTGCATATGCCCATTGGAAGGAGTCCTTGAAAAAGAACTTATAAACATAAAAACTCAAAAACTTAAGAATTATGGCAAAAGAGTATTTCCCGTTTACGGGTAAAATCCCTTTCGAAGGAAAGGACAGTAAGAATGTGATGGCTTTCCACTATTACGAGCCAGAGAAGGTCGTGATGGGGAAGAAGATGAAGGACTGGCTGAAGTTCGCTATGGCCTGGTGGCACACACTGGGTGGCGCCAGTGCTGACCAGTTTGGAGGACAGACTCGCAGTTACGAGTGGGACAAAGCAGCTGACGCCGTTCAGCGTGCGAAGGATAAGATGGATGCCGGCTTCGAGATCATGGACAAGCTTGGAATCGAGTACTTCTGTTTCCATGATGTAGACCTCGTTGAGGAGGCTGCTACCATTGCAGAGTATGAAGCCCGCATGAAGGCTATCACTGACTATGCTCAGGAGAAGATGAAGCAGTTCCCCAACATCAAGTTGCTCTGGGGTACGGCAAACGTTTTTGGTAACAAGCGTTATGCCAACGGTGCCTCTACCAACCCCGACTTCGACGTGGTTGCCCGTGCTATCGTCCAGATTAAGAATGCTATCGATGCTACGATTAAACTGGGTGGAACCAACTACGTGTTCTGGGGTGGCCGTGAGGGCTACATGAGCCTGCTGAACACAGACCAGAAGCGTGAGAAGGAACACATGGCCACCATGCTGACGATGGCTCGTGACTATGCGCGTGCCAAGGGCTTCAAGGGCACGTTCCTCATCGAGCCAAAGCCGATGGAGCCCTCGAAGCACCAGTATGACGTGGATACAGAGACCGTGATTGGCTTCCTGAAGGCACATGGTCTGGACAAGGATTTCAAGGTGAACATTGAGGTGAACCACGCAACACTGGCTGGCCACACCTTCGAGCACGAGCTGGCTTGTGCCGTTGATGCCGGTATGCTTGGCTCTATCGACGCTAACCGCGGTGATGCTCAGAATGGTTGGGATACCGACCAGTTCCCCATCGACAACTTCGAACTGACGCAGGCCATGATGGAGATTATCCGCAATGGCGGTCTGGGCAATGGTGGAACGAACTTCGACGCCAAGATTCGTCGTAACTCTACTGATCTCGAGGACTTGTTCATTGCCCATATCAGCGGTATGGACGCTATGGCTCGCGCTCTGATGAACGCTGCCGATATCCTTGAGAACTCTGAGCTGCCCGCCATGAAGAAGGCTCGCTATGCCAGCTTTGACAGTGGCATCGGCAAGGACTTCGAGGATGGCAAGTTGACCCTCGAGCAGGTTTACGAGTATGGCAAGAAGGTTGAGGAGCCGAAGCAGACTTCTGGCAAACAGGAGAAATACGAAACGATCGTAGCCCTCTACGCTCAATAAAATTAAAGCCCGCCAGTCGGCGGGCTTTAATTTTTATATTAGACTCTGACGGTACCAATCGAATAACTTCCGTACACCATCTTCGATTTCGACCTTGTGCGTCCAACCCAGAGAGTGGAGTTTCGACACATCAATAAGTTTCCGCATGGTACCATCGGGTTTGGTGGCATCGAATTCGATCGTCCCTTCAAAACCTACGGCCTCGACAACGAGTTCTGAAAGTTGGCGTATCGTCAGTTCCTTGCCCGTGCCGACATTGATGTGGCAGTTGCGTATTTCGCCCAGCTTTGGGATAGCGCCACCGCGTCCGGCAGAGTGATTCCTGTCAACGGCTCCATCAGTGGAAGCGCCATAGTGTACTGAAGAATACTTCTCTATGCCGATGATGTCGCTGAAGTTTACGTTCAGCAGCACGTGGACGCTGGCGTCTGCCATGTCCTCGCTCCACAGGAACTCGCGAAGGGGCGTACCCGTTCCCCAGAGTATTACCTTATTATTATAGATGCCATACTTGGCCAGCACTGTCTCGATGGCTTCGTTGCTGGCAGAGCCGTCGACACCTTCCACGGGTCGCTTGTCCATGTCAGTTCGAATGGCATCCCATGAGCCGTCGTGAATGAGCTTTGCCAGATAGACCTTTCTCATCATGGCCGGCATCACGTGACTATTTTCAAGGTGGAAATTGTCGTTTGGTCCATATAGGTTCGTGGGCATCACGGCGATGTAGTTAGTGCCGTATTGCAGGTTGTACGACTCGCACATCTTTAGTCCGGCTATTTTCGCAATGGCATATTCCTCGTTGGTATATTCCAGCGGAGAGGTTAGCAGACAGTCTTCCTTCATGGGCTGGGGGGCGTTCTTCGGATAGATGCAGGTGGAACCGAGGAAGAGTAGTTTCTTCACTCCGTGGGCATAGGCCTCGGAGATGACATTGCACTGGATCTTCATGTTCATCATGATAAAGTCGGCCCGATAGAGCGAGTTGGCCATGATGCCACCCACGAAGGCTGCTGCCAAGACGACTGCATCGGGCTGCTCCTCGTCGAAGAACTTTTTCACAGCCATCTGATCCGTGAGGTCAAGCTCTTTATGGCTGCGGCCTATCAGATTGGTATAGCCTCTCTGCAGGAGGTTATTCCAAATAGCGGAACCCACAAGGCCGTGGTGTCCCGCTACGTATATCTTGCTGTGCTTGTCTAAACTCATTCTTCCATCTGGGCTTTAATGAATAACTTCTTCACGAACTTCATGTCGTGCTTCACCATGATCTTGACGAGATCAGGGAAGGATGTCTTCTGGGGATTCCAACCCAACTTGGCTTTGGCCTTGGCTGGATTGCCCAACAGTTGGTCTACCTCGGCTGGGCGGAAGTACTTGGGATCCACTTCGACGAGGGCTTTGCCTGTTGCCTTGTCATAGCCTTTCTCGTCGACGCCGTCTCCGCGCCACTCCAACTCGATGCCTACTTCCTTGAAGGCGAGGGTGGCAAACTCACGGACAGTGTGGTATTCACCAGTGGCAATCACGAAGTCATCAGGCTCTGGCTGCTGCAGGATGAGCCACATGCACTCGATATAATCCTTTGCATATCCCCAGTCGCGCAGTGAGTTCAGGTTGCCTAAGTAAAGCTTGTCCTGATAGCCTTGTGCGATACGGGCTGCTGCCAAGGTGATCTTACGGGTCACGAAGTTCTCGCCTCGGCGTTCACTCTCGTGATTGAAGAGGATGCCATTGCAGCAATACATACCGTACGACTCACGGTAGTTCTTCATAATCCAGAAACCGTAGAGCTTAGCAACAGAGTAGGGGCTGCGGGGATAGAACGGAGTGGTCTCACTCTGGGGCACTTCCTGCACCTTTCCGTAGAGTTCAGAGGTGGAAGCCTGATAGATACGACAGGTATTCTCCAGTCCGCAGATGCGAACGGCTTCCAACAGTCTTAATACACCAGTAGCATCGACGTCGGCAGTGTACTCAGGAACGTCGAAAGAAACCTTTACATGACTTTGGGCAGCCAGATTGTAGATCTCCGTCGGCTTGGTCTCACCGATGATGCGGATCAGAGAAGATGAATCGGTCATGTCTGCCCAGTGCAGGTTGACAAGACGCTTCTTCTTCATGTCCCTGACCCACTCGTCGAGGTAGAGGTGTTCGATACGTCCGGTGTTGAACGATGAGGAACGGCGCAACAGACCGTGAACCTCATAGCCTTTTTCGATTAAGAATTCTGCCAGGTAGGAGCCGTCTTGGCCCGTGATACCTGTAATAAGAGCAACTTTTTTATCCATAATATGTATTATTCGTTTCCTGAGAATTGTTTGATACGCTGTTCTTCCGTGAGTTTACAGATGAGCAGGGTGTCGTCTTTCTCGGCGACAATATAACCGTCCAATCCTTGGATCACCACTTTCTTCTCCTGGGTAGTGTGCACAATGCAGTTGTGGCTCTCGAAGATACTGATGTCACTGCCAATGCAGACATTGCCGTAGAGGTCTTTCTTGCTCTGCTCGTGCAGCGATCCCCAGGTGCCAAGGTCGCTCCAGCCGAAATCGGCAGGGCAGACGAAGATCTCTTCAGCCTTCTCCATGATGGCGTAGTCGACGGAGATGTTCTCACATTCGGGGAATAGACGGTCGATCTCCTCCTGTTCCTTGGAGGTGCCATAGACAGGCAAAAGTGATTCGAAGATCTTGGCTATTGCCGGCTGATAGACGCGGAAAGCATTGACAATGGTGTTGACGTTCCAGATGAAGATGCCAGCATTCCAGAAGTAATAGTTTTTCTTGATATATTCCTGAGCTGTCTGGAGGTTTGGCTTCTCCCGGAAAGAGTCCACTCGGAATATCTCCTTGTTGCGGAGGGAACTGCTGCTGAGGTCTGCTTGGATATAACCATAGCCCGTCTCAGGACGGTTGGGCTTCATGCCTAAGGTAACGATGGCATCGGTCTCGCTGGTAAACTTCATGCATTCCTTTACAACACGCTGGAACTCAGCGCTATCCGTGACAATGTGGTCGCTGGGCGTCACTACGATGTTTGCCTTGGGATCAGCAGACTTGATGCGCCAGCTGACATAGGCAATGCAGGGTGCCGTATTCCTGCGACAGGGCTCACAGAGGATATTGCCTTCGGGCATATCGGGCAACTGTTCCCTCACAATGGAGGCATACTTCTGGTTGGTCACAACCCAGATGTTCTCTGGGCTCACCAGACTGCCGAATCGCTCGACGGTCAGCTGTAATAAGGTTTTCCCGACACCAAGTACGTCAATAAACTGCTTGGGCTTGTCTGTCGTGCTCATGGGCCAGAAGCGACTCCCGACGCCGCCTGCCATGATAACCAGATGGTTGTTTGTTCTTGCCATAATCTTCTACGCTGATAATAATCGGCAAAGATACAAACTTTCTCTGAAATAAAAGAATAAATTAGGGAAAAATGTGATTTTTATGCAAGATTCTTCGTCTATTTCTTCTTTAGAAGCCATTTCTTGGCCACAAAATAGAGAATAGCGAGTGCGACGAGACCCAGAATCACGATCTTGATATATTCGGCATACTCGCTGATCTTGTCGTTCAACTGGTCCTCTGGGACGATGGCGTGCAGATACCATCCCAAAGCCGCCAACACACTGTGCCAGCCTCCAGCACCGATGGTGGTGAAAAGCAGGAACTTTCCATAGTTCATCCTGGCCAGTCCGGCGGGGATGGATATCAGGTGACGAATGACAGGTACAAAGCGTCCCGTCAAGGTGGCTGCCACTCCGTGGTCGTCAAAATATTTCTCACTCCGTTCCACCTTCTCCTGATTCAGCAGGCACATCTTACCCCATTTGCTGTTGGCAAACTTGAAGACGACTGGTCTTCCGACATACAGGGCCACGAAGTAGTTGATGCTGGCACCGACGTCAGCACCCAGAGTGGCAAAGAGAATGATAAGGAAAACATTCAGAGAACCACTTGCTGCATGATAGGCCGCAGGGGTGACGACAAATTCAGATGGTACGGGTATGACGGTGCTCTCTAATAACATCAGAATGAACACCGTGGGATACCATCCTAAGCTGTTCAGTATGTTCGTTATGAAATTCATGTGTCTATACTTTGTTCAATTTATTCAACATATATTGATAATATTCTTTAGGATCCATTCCGACGGGAAACAGACCGCTTAAAACGGTCTTTGCCTCTTTTGGATTCTTTTCTGAGGCCAGTTTTAAGTAATGCAGGAACTCTTTCTGCTTACCAAGGTCACGGCAACAGAGTGCCATATAGGCGTATCCCTCGTTCCAATCCTCGTCCATGTCTGCGAGCAAATGCTTTAGGAATGTATAGGAGGTCTGGGTATATTGGTTGTCATAGAGTGAAACGATTATCCGAAGCATCGTCCTGGGTGAGTTGTCAGACTGGCTGAGTGCCGACCTGAAAGCCTCTGCTGCTTCCTCTGGGTGTTTGTTGGCCAACAGAATGTGTCCTTTGATGATTTCCATGCTGGCATGGTCACAATCCAAGGACTGAGTCTGGTCCAGGTAGTGCAAGGCGGTTTCTGTCTCTCCTTGCTCACTATAGCCAAAGGCCAACTCCTGATAGATCTCTGGGAGATATTGTGAGTCGGGCGTAGCTGTCTCCAGTGCCTTATGAAGAATCGTAATTGCTTCCTGATACCGTCCGAGATTGATGAGGCAGGTACCCTGATAGAGGTAACCAAATTCGTCCTCATTCACCTGCTCAGAGTATCTCTGGAAGTATTCAAGAGCCTCCTCATAGTTCAACAGGTTATAGAGACAGTTGGCTTTCGACAGCAGACTCTCCGGGTCCTTCGGATCAATGGCGATGGCATATTCGCTGCTGGTGATGGCTGCACTGTAGTCTTCTCTCATGAACTGTGCGCTGGCCAGAGCGTTCCAATAGCGAATAGAGTAGGGGTCATGGTCTATCAGTTCGTTAAAGATGCGCTCGCTGTCCTTGTATTTTCCCAGACCGAACAGCGTGTGTGCCATCAGCTCCTTGAAACTGTCGGAGTCGTCCCCTTGTGAGCGTGCCATCCACTGGAAAGCCTTATCATGCATATCATAGTCAGAGAAGATATTGGCCACATCGTAGACATAGTCCATCTGCTCGTCTGTCATGATATCCTTCATCTGTTCGATAAAGTACTGGTCGGCCTCTTCTGTCTTACCTTGACAGATCATGATCTCGCCTTTGAGATAGACGGCTTCCATCACATCGACGGCTTCTATCTTCTCAGCATAGTCCCGGGCGGTATCGAAGTCATTGCCCATAATGGCCTCCCTCGCCTTGAAGAGCAAAGGCCCTACAGCCTCTGGATTGTATTCCAGTGCCAGATCAACGGCTATCCTTGCTTTCTCTGGATAGCCGTTGTATTGGTAATAGTCGGCAATATCGGCTAAGTCGTCAGCATCGATATAGGTAGGATGCTCCGACTCTACCGACTCCTCGTATTGGTTTAGAATCGTCCGGAATTCCTCACTGTCGAAATATGCGAGATCGTCTGATTGCATATCATTGATTTTGAACCCTAAGGCTTACGCCGCTTCCCATGAAAGAGAATACTCAAACTTTGAGTCCTACGGTCTTGTTGAATACGGGATGCTCTGGCGTTGAGTCCAGGTCAGGTGTGAAATAGCCAATACGCTGGAACTGCAAATGGCTCAATGCTGGCATGGAAGCAGCAAAGGGCTCGATATAACATTCTGTCAGAACCTTCAGGTTGTCGGGATTCATCATTTGTTCCCTGGCCTGAGCATAGGTAAGGCCTTCTGCCTGCAGACGAGCCAGTTCATCACGGGGATTCTCCACCTTCCACAGACGGTCATAGAGGCGTACCTCTGCCTTCTGGGCATTATGGCAACTCACCCAATGCAGGGTCTTACCCTTAATCTTCCTGTCTGCCCCAGGCTGTCCGCTGCGAGTATCTGGGTCATAAGTGCAGTAGATGGTCGTGACGCGTCCCTCAGCATCCTTGTCGCAGGGATGCGCTTCGTCGCACTTGATGATATAGGCGTTCTTCAGTCTCACCTCCTTGCCTGGAGCCAATCGCATAAATTTCTTCTCTGCCACTTCCTGGAAGTCGCTGCGCTCAATCCATATCTCACGTCCGAACTCCACCTCATGGGTACCATCTGCTTCGTTCTCCGGGTTGTTGATAGCAGTAAGGGTCTCGGTCTTTCCTTCGGGATAGTTGGTCAGCACTACCTTGACAGGGTCGAGCACTGCCGATACGCGGATGGCACGACTGTTCAGATCATCACGCACCACACTCTCCAAGAGTGCCATGTCATTCAGTGCGTCAATCTTTGTGTAGCCAATCTTATCGATGAACTTCACGATACTTTCAGGAGAATAGCCTCTGCGACGGAAGCCACAGATGGTTGGCATGCGGGGATCATCCCAGCCACTCACGATACCATCTTCTACCAGGGCCTTGAGGTTACGCTTCGACAGAAGGATATAGTTCAGGTTCAGTTTATTGAACTCTGTCTGTCTGGGACCCTGATAAGTCTCGAGTGAAGTAAACAACGTAGAGAGTCTGCTACCACTCTCAGCATCAGCGCCACAGTCTGCAGCCCATTCCCGCATCCACTCTACAAAGAGGTCATAGAGAGGACGGTGCTCCACAAACTCCAGCGTACACCAGCTGTGGGTCACACCTTCCAGATAGTCGCTCTGACCGTGAGTGAAGTCATACATGGGGTAGGCGTTCCACTTGTTGCCTGTACGGAGGTGGGGGATATTCAGTACACGATAGATTAGCGGGTCACGGAACAGCATGTTCGGATGGGCCATGTCAATCTTGGCACGCAGCACAAGAGTTCCCGGCTCACACTGACCACTGTTCATAAATTCAAAGAGTTTCAGGTTCTCCTCAACGGGACGATCGCGATAGGGGCTGTTCGTACCGGGACTGGTGGTGGTACCCTTCTGCTGGGCAATCACCTCTGCGCTCTGTTCATCGACATAGGCACGTCCTTTCTTGATGAGCCATACGGCAAAGTCCCAGAGTTCCTGGAAATAGTCGCTGGCATAGTAGACGTTAGCCCATTCGAAGCCGAGCCATTTGATATCGTGCTCAATGCTCTCGATATATTCTGTATCCTCTTTCTGGGGATTGGTGTCGTCAAAGCGCAGGTTGCACTCGCCGCCATATTTCTTGGCCAGTCCGAAGTCGATGGCGATAGCCTTGGCATGACCGATATGCAGGTAACCATTGGGCTCTGGCGGGAAACGGGTCTGAATCCTGCTGCCGTTCTTGCCTGCAGCCAGGTCGTCCTTCACCATCTGCTCTATAAAACTACCTACTTTTTTCTCTTCGTTTTCGTTCAATACTTTCTCTTCCATATATTTTTTTACTTTTCATTATATTTCTCATTTGATGCCCCGCTCATTGAGTGCCTTGGCATATCTTGCCGCATTTCTCAGATGCTCAGAATAGGTGCTGGCAAAGTTGTGAGTGCCTGAGAAATCCTCTTTAGCACACATGTATAGATAATTGTGTGTCGGGGCGTTCAATACTGCATCAATACCAGCCACCGATGCCACCTTGATGGGACCGGGAGGCAACCCAGCATACCTATAGGTGTTATAGGGACTGTCGGTGGTCAGCATGTTATGGTAAATACGCTTGAGGGCAAAGTCCTTGAGTGCGAATTTAATGGTGGGGTCCGCCTGTAAGGGCATGCCTTTGGCCAAACGATTCAGGTACATTCGTGCAATCATTGGCTTTTCGGGGTTGTTGGATGTTTCCTCATCGATGATACTTGCCAACGTGCATACCTCATCGGGACTCATCCCCAGACTGTCTGCCTTAGCTAAACGGTCTTGGTTCCAGAACTTATCATGTTCTTTTTTCAGACGACTCATGAGGTTCTCAATGCTGGTATTCCAGTATACCTCATAGGTATTAGGGACAAACATGCAGACGATGGTGGCAGTGTCATAGCCTTGGGCAGCACAGAATGTAGAATCTTTAAGTAGTATCGAGAGTGCCAGACTGTCCATCATCAGTTTGTTGGAGAGTGCACCGGCCAGACGGTCGGTAGTCCTGCTCTCAGGAATAGTCAGTCGCATGGGTTCCTGATGTCCGTTCTTCAACTTTCTTAGTACGCTGATGACGCCTTCCTCCGGCTGGATGGCAAACCGACCAGTCTTGATATGTTTGTCGTAGCCCGTATGTCTTGATATGAGTTTGAAGCTTAGCAAGGCATGCTCGTTGGCTATCGGGGACAGTTTGGCCGCTACAGAGTCCAGGTTGTCATTGTCATCAATATAGACATACTCACACTTTTCCGACAGAGAAAGACTTCCTGTCAGATAGTAAGCTGCCACCCCTGCCAGAGCCAGCGCACAGATGACGATGGGTATGATGTAGTACTTCTTCTTGATGATATTCATAACCCTCTTTATTAAAATTGCTGCAAAATTACGAAATAATGCTGACGCAGCAAAGCAATTTTGGAGAATTAACGCAATTCGCCCCATAAATAAAGGCAATTCAGAGAGAAATGGGGAAAATCTGAAAGTTGGCATTAAGCAAAATTATGCGGTTCGATGAAAGAGTTAGGTCTCTTATTCGTAACCCATATCCCCCCTGTCTGAGAGTTAATCTTTCATAAATCCAAGGGCATAAAAAAGGAAGAATGACGAGTTCCGATCCGAATGGTTTTCGATGACATGATCTGCACTGATTTGCCGAAAAAGCAATTTCCAAATTGGTATTATCTTTGCAGCCGAAATTGAAAAAG
>JAFTFO010000037.1 GCA_017449495.1 Prevotella sp.
GCTCGACCTGAACCGCGACTACGGCAACTCGATGGTGCCGCTGCTCATCGGCGAACAGGGTTATCTGAAGACGCAGTTCTGCAACCATATCCTGCCGCCGTCGATGCGCGAATACTATATGAAGGACATCAAGATGGAGAACGCCGAGCAGGTGGAGCGTGTCTTGGGCCGCATGTGGCTCGTCAATATCGACGAGTACGACGCGAAGACACCCCGTGAGCAGGCGAAGATAAAACGGCTGCTGACTGAGAAGGAGGTGCAGACGCGTAAGATGCGCTCCGACCAGTACACGCTGACGCCCCGCCTCTGCTCGTTTATCGCCACTACCAACGACCTGACGCCCCTACCCTCTGGCGACGGCACGCGCCGCTACCTCTGCGTGGAGGTAACAGGCAAGGTGGATATAAGTGGGAATATTCCTTACAAGCAGATCTTTGCCCAAGCCGTCGCAGAGTTGCGTGACCCAGACTGCCTTTACTGGTTCACGAGCGACGACGAACAGGAGATCCAGGCACACAACGCCCTGTATCAGCAGGAGTCGGCGCCCGAGATCATCCTCTCGCAGCTCTTCGAACCCACGACCCAGCATCGGAAGGAGAACTTCTGGACCACCACCGCCATCCAGCAGGAACTCCGCAATCACCTGAAAGCCAGCGACATACCCAACATCACCAACCTTGGTCTCGCCATCAAGAAACTCCGTTGGCAACGTTGCAAGAAAAAGAACGACCGTGGCTACTACCTTCGCCTCCGCAAAGGCCATCCCAAGCCATAACGACGGCACACAGACGGCATAGTGACGGCATAGTTTTTCACCAACATAGCCACCACTATCTCATTGTTTATCAATAACATACTTCAATAACGGCATAGACGGCACAGTTCAAAACTTCGGAAATAATTGCCATCTTTGGCGGGATTAACCCGTATCCGACTTGCCCGCCGACATGGTGAAGTTGCTCAATCCTACCTTACTCCGGCATTGAGGTTCCGTCGGAGGAAGAATGACTTGGTGGCGAGAAAGAAGCAGGCCACGCCCAAGGCATTCACCACAACGACGGTCCAGAAGGCAGCGCTGTAGCTGATCAGCTCAGAGATGACACCACCCACGAGGATGCCGAGTCCCATGCCGACATCCCACGAGATGAGGATGGTGGAGTTGGCCGTACCACGCTGGTTGTTCTGCGCCACGTTGATGGTCATGTTCTGGAAGGCTGGCCACATGTGGCCATTGCCCAAGCCAATCAGCAACGCAGAGCCGTAATAGCCTATAGCAGTGAGAAGTGAAGAGTGAAGAGTGAAGAATGAAGACAGCGTCGGCATTAATATAAATAAGGTATAGCCGACGAGCGAGATGACCATCCCCTCTCCGGCATTATGCGTCAAGCGCCCCTGTCGCAGAGCCCTACCACCTTGTAGACGACTTAGTATCAGTCCGATGGAGCAAAGCATGAAATAGGTGCCCGTGCCACCCGTGACACCCATCACCTCCTTGCTATAGATGGCCAGATAGTTGCTCAGCACACCGAAACTGAAACCAAAGGCAATCATGTTCACACCGAGCAGCCATCCCCGCAAGAGAAAGAAACGGTCGAGTGACAGTTTCGACTTGTTGCGTACGATCTCCTTCTCTGGGAACTTCACTGTCGAATCGACCAGCCATCCGGCACAGGCCACGACGAGTGCGATCCAGAACAGCAACTCGAAACTGTTAGTGTACTTATAGATAAAGATGCCGATGGTAGGTGCGATGGCCATCGAGAGATTGTTGCTCAGGCCATAGTATCCGATGCCCTCCGTTCGACGGCTGGAGGGCAACACGTCGATTGCCGCCGTTGAGTTCGCCACCGTCAGGGCCCCGAAGGGTCCGCCGTGTAGCGTTCGGACGATCGTAAATAATAATAAGGTGGAAGCCGCGAGATAGCCTGCAAAGAAGATGGCAAAGGCACCGAAGCAGATCATCAGCACCGTGCGCCGGGGGAAGGAGTCGACAAAATAGCCACTGAACGGCCGGAAGAGTAGGGCGGTGATGGTATAGCCCGACAAGACGAGGCCGATGACATCCTTCGTGGCACAGAAGTGCTCACTCAGATAGAGCGGCAGCAGAGGTGTCAGCACGTAGAAGGCGAAGAACAGCGAGAAGTTCGCCGTCATCACCTTGATATAGTTCCCGTTCCAGAGCCGGTCCATGATGAACGATTACTCCGCTACAATATTCTTGAGCGATGAGCCGAAGATGATGTACTGGGTGTTGCCAGCGATGGTACCCTCGTTCTGTCCCCAGAGGAAGGGCCAGTCATCGTAGTTCTCGAAATGATCGGGCTTACGGAAGAGCAGACCCGGTGCTACGTTACCTGGGATGAACGAGAAGTCGGCGCGGTTGTTGCCATAGAACACCTGCTTCGGACGGGTGGCACCCACCACAGCCACAAACGAGTAGTTATGGTAGGGATGGCAGCCATAGAGCCAGTTGGCTACCCGGTAGACCTCATCCTTACTCACGATGTCGGGGAAGTAAATATGGGCGTAGTTGACGGTGATACCGAAGTTAAGCACCATGTTCACCCCCGCCCAGTTACCCAGTCCGATGGGCACACCGTAGGGGTTCTGTTTGTCGAAGGAATGGATATAGTCGTTGAAGCGCTCAACGTCGGGACGCAGCTTCTGTTTGTAAGCCTCGTCCTTCATCGGGATGGAGTCAAGCATGGTCTGCAAGTTACGGGCCACATCCCGGAACATGCCTTCGCCGATACCCGTCAGCCAGTTGTTATCAGCCTCGGCCTGTCTGTCACGGCGGTTGGGACGTTTGGCCAGCAGTTCCTCTGCCTCCTGACGCAGACGGTCGGCCTGCTTCTGTGCCCGGTCAGCCAACTGGTCGTTATAGCCCCGGAGCACACGGGCAGCTGAGGTGAAGACACCAGCTGCCTGGAGGTCGAGTCTCGGGTTACGGGTGGTGAAGGCCCACATGTCGTCGGGTGTGCCACTGCGCTTACCGTCGGCACTCACCTCATAGGGCTTCAGCGACGGGTCATAGTGCAGGCCGTCGGTGATCGAGGCAGCATCGCCGAGGTGGTGGTAATTGTCAAGGATGGCGTTCGAGAGTGTCGAGGCCATGTGGCCGATCTGTTCAGCCTGTGCCACGAGGTTCAGCGTGCCATGCTCGATGAACTGTAGGATGTCGGGCACACCGTCAGGTCGGTGCAGGTCCACATAGCGCTGCTCCTGACTGACGAAGGTCTCGTCGCGCTGGGGTTTGAAAAGTTCCCAGGTACGGATAAGGTTCTGTACGACGTTGATGTTCGACCCCGTCTCGATGTCGAAGTCGCCCGCATCGAAGAAACCGCCGACGTTCAGCCCGGGGATGAGTTCGTAGGGTTTGTACTTCGTATCGGTGACCGGTCCCTGACGATGCAGGTCGAAATGGTCGCTCTCCGGTGCCTGTAGGTAACCCTCCTTAAAGGGTTCCCCATGCCAGGTACGATAGCCTTCGTTCACATACATGTGGTTCATGTGGATGGGGACCCACACGTCAGTCGTTGCGTCGGTGATCTTGTCATAGACATGGGCGTCGATGAGGAAGTCGTTGGTCTTGGTATTACCGTACTGGATATAGTAGACGCCGGGCTGTCTGACCTCTGAGAAGTCGAACTTCACATAATTATATTTAAAATACGGGCCCCATGACTGGATTGTGCCTTCGAAAGCCCGTTCCGCCGCCCCGTCGGGGAGCATGCGCATCAACGAGGCCGTTGTCTGCGGCTGATCGTTCTTGTCGAGTTCTATCACAGCCACCTTCGGCTGATCAGGTGTATAGCCGATCTGCGAGAAACCGATGTTCGGCTCACGGATCCAGCCCGGGATGGCATGAGGCTCGACCGTCCACGAGAAGACCTTACCCGTCTTGCCGGCAGGCAGCACACTACGCACCACGAACCAGCCGTTCTGTGCCAGCATACGTCCGTCGTAAAGTTTCAGCTCTGCCTCGTCGCTGCTAATGCGGATCAGTCGTCCCGGATCATCGGTGGCCAATGCCAGCTGATGACCTGTCTCTAAGGGCAGTGGGTCAATGAAACGTCCTGTGCCACGGTCGTCATAGGTCTTGAAGCCCTTGAACTGGCGTGGTTTCTCGCTGTTCGGACGAGTCACGGTCTGACTCGTGGCATAGCGCGGCAGGCGCCCCAAGCGTCCGTCCATGGTGAACGTCTTGAGCCAATACTGCGAGGGCAGGAACTCGAGGTTAAAGCCCGCTTCACCCTCCAGTGGCTCTGGCACGGGCTTGTCGAGCCAGACGGCAATCTCCACCGCCTGTCCCTTGGCCGTCACCACCACCCGGCTGTCGAAGTCATAGTCGTCGTAACGCATCGAGACCGTGATGGTGCCGTTCTCGGGATCCACCTGTCGGTCTGTCATCTTCGGCACAAGATCCCATTGCTCTGGCGTGTTGTTCAGACGCACTGCCCCACCCTGCACCGTTCGCACACCGTGGTGAATCACCTCAATGCCTGAGTTCTTCTCGTCGTTGAACCCGCCGTTAAAACTATTGCTGAATACCAGCACGTTCACACCCTGCCGTTCGAAGTACTCGCGGTCGTTCAGTTGAAAGTCCTGCGCCCGGCTGACAGAGGGGACCGCCAGCAGCACCATAAGGACCATGAGAATCTTTTTCATATACACCTATATTAATGACGGTGCAAAGATACAAAAAAAATTGATAATTGACAATTGATAATTGATAATTTATTGCAAGGTGATAGCCATCAGTCCGATGACGACATCATTGGAGAGGGTCCGTAAGGTTAGTGACCGCAGTCGTTTGTGCGGATTCAAGGGCATGATGAGCATCTGTCCAGCCCCTCCGGGAATCTCACGTCCATAGTCACCTCGAAGCGTGACAACCTCACTCAGGTCACGACTGACATCACCAGTACTGAAGCAGACACGATAGGGACGAGGCTGTAAGGCTTGGAAGGCCTTGCCGTCGATATAGTAGTCTTGCTCGATAGGACACCAGTTGTCGGGGTTCCTCAAGGCCAGGGTATCCGTCGTCGCGTCAGTGTAGGTCACCACGACCAGGCCGTTGTCGATACGACTCTGCATGTGGTTCGTCGAACCAGCCATCAGCAGACAGGCACACTCAGCCCTCCCCCTCAAGGGTATCACCACAGAGTCTGGATAGTTATCCCAGAGACTCGTATAGACGATGTTTCGTCCCCGTTGGGGCGTTTTCATCGGCACGCCCGCCATCATGAAGACACCCTCTGATATCTTACTACGGAAGACAGAGTCGTTGATCTCTGCCGTCAACTGCGGATGACACCACTCGCCAATGCCCTGAAGGGGAATCTGGAGGGTCGTCGTCTGTGGACGGGGCGAGAGATACTGGTTTTTAAAAATATCGGTGACGTTAGCGTTAAAGTACTTCGCCATCTCCAAAGGTCTGAACGTCTTCGTTAAGTCCGGCTCGGCACAACCCGAATCATAGGGACTGTTCCCTGTGTGGGCAGCGAAGCGGAATAGTTGGGGACTGTCCCCATGATTCCTCCGTGACACTTCAATGACTTGGTGTTCCTCGCAGGTGCCCTCGGTATCACAGTATTGTCCATTACCGAGGTTCTGTCGCAGGACAATCTTCAATGGCTGACGGAAATGCTGGGTAATCTCATAGTGTTCTGCCCCATCCCTCCGTACATACTTATATTCTATATAGGGCGTCTTGACACTGGCACTATCCCACTCCTGAGGAAATCCGGGGCGGATGATACAGATGCCGTCAAGTGCCTGTGGGATGATACCGAAAAGTCCCTGCAACAGCGTACGACTGCTGATGCCGATACAGTCACCAAAATCCCGATAGCACTCACCACGTGCAGCATCGTAATGACTGATCTGTCCAAAGTTTGCCGGACTCTGTCCATAGTACATCTGATCGAGGATATTTGCCTTCATCAACCGATAAGCTTCGTCGGTCCGTCCTGCCTCGAAATAGGCCAGAGCCGTGTGCATCACCTCGGCAGCAGCCACATTATTGATACTCCATGAATAAGGCATCCAGTCACTGGTGGAGATCGTCTGATAGCCAGAGTCCTCTACACTCATGTGTGGTATGTATCGGTCAATATATTGTGTAGCTTTGTATGCCTGTTCAGGACTGCATGCGCCACAATCAATCGGCGTGTAGATACTCCACACAGCAGGATGATCGTGTTTCCGTTTCAGACCCATCGCATCCTGATATTCTGCCCAGACGCCCTTATCTTCCAGCCACAGCCGTTCGTTCATAGCATGGAGGATGGCCTCAGCCTCATCACGGTAGGGCTTTGGATCCTTGCCGATGATCTCAGCTATTCTTGCAGCCAGACGGTTGCCGCGATAGTTATAGGCAGAACTGTGGGTGACGGCTCCACCGCTATAGTAGAGCGCATCACTGGCCCAGATACAGCAGTAGGCATCGTAAAGATGATCGCCGTCAGGATCGAAGTTGCGCTTCTCCCAGGCCAGATGCGACTCCAGCACAGGCCACATCTTCCGCATATAAGCGGTATCGGCATCATACTGGAAATGCCACAACAGTTCGTCTATATAGTTCAGGTTCATGTCGTAATGGTGCATCTGGTCGTTTCGCTCTGGATTACGACAGATGTAACCATTTGAGTACATCTGTGTGCCCCACTTCTTTTCGGCTCTGGCCATGTTGAGCGCAGCGTCCTGAGTGGGATGCGGAATAGTGGCAGGCACATTGGTTACCTGACTCTTGGCATAAGCATCGAAATGCCTGACGGCTCGGTCGTTCCAGCCTAACACATCACCCAGATAGCCAGCCCGCCAACCTGCCAAAGGCATGCGCCAACCAATACAGCCATGCAGCCAAGTCTGTCCGTCCCAATCACCATCGGCAGCCAGCACTAATGCACTACCTAACGTATTGATATAAGGATCGGGGGTATCAAAACGGATGCGACTGGCTAATCCTTCAGCATGGTCTTTGGCTCGCTGATAATCGGCCATTCCTTGCTCTACACTCACCGATCTCACTTCATCCAAACAGACCTCCACATAGTCTTCACCCCCCAGCAACACTTGAACTTCCTGTAACGGACTCCCCGCTGCCTCAAGTACACCTGATGCGTCAGCCCCGATATCACCATTGCGATAGAGTTTCGGTTGTGCAATCTGACTTACCACGGCCTTCATCTGCATGAGCTGCGAAGACTGGAACTTCCATACGGCCGCCTCATCATCTGGCATCGCCACGACCTCGATGGTCAGTTGCGCCATGCCCCAACGTTTGTCTTGAAGCTGATAGCGCCGCATGCCATCCTGATACCATGCCTTACAGTAATCAGTAGAGTCGAGGGGAACGCCATCTACCAGAAAGCGGATATTACGATGATGCCCTTTCTTCACAACAGCGAAGACAGGGCGATCGGAGGTATCCAGTCGCCAGTCGGTATGACTGCCATAGAGAGCCCTGGTATAACGGTTATTACCGTTTACAGAGACAAAACCGCCCCCTGCACCTGGCTCATATTGCAAGGTGCGAGGGGCTGCTTCGCCTTTAGTCTGGGCGTTGGCGCCGTCGACGCCAATGAATACTAGGCATGCTAGCCCGGCTAGTATATCTAGTATTCTCCTCATTAGCAGGGTCGCTTCTTGGGAAGATTGAACACGTCCTGCACCTCCTTCATCTGCTCGGCTGTCATGCCGTCAGGCTCACTGCCCATAGCCTTGGCACACATATAGATGTTAGCAGCCTTGCAGAGCACATCGGTCTGGTCGAAGGCATCCATGATATCTGTTCCAACAGCCACCGTACCGTGCTTCTCCCACAGCACCACATCGTGGGTCTTGATCTGTTCGAGGGTAGCCTCAGCCAGTGCTACCGACGACGGGAGCGCATAAGGTACGATGCCGATGCCGAGGGGCGCGAACGCCAGCGTCTCGGGAATCATAGACCACAGTACACGTGTCATCTCATCCCCCTTCAGGAACCGCTGGATATGACTCATGGCAACCAGCTCGATAGGATGCGTATGCAGGGTTGCCTTGTAGCAAGAACCCGTCTCCAGCAGATAGTTTTGCAGAGCCAGATGGGTGGGCAGCTCAGAAGTGGGCACGACAGGCTCGTCGGCTATGACCTCGTAGCTTGCACAGTCGTCACAGATACGGATGATTGATCCGTTCTGCATCGGCTCCTTAGCCAGGTCACGCATACGCTTACCTGTTCCCTTGCAATAGAAATACTTGCCTTTCAGTTGGGGCAACGTCATGCCTATCTGCTTGACGGGAGCGATGGCCGGCATCGCCTTACACGCATCGTCCATATACTCGGTGACGTTGACAGTGATGTTACCGCCATTACGCTCTGCCCAACCTTTCTGCCAAAGATAATCTGTGACTTCGGCAATCTGATAAACGACCGCCTTCAACTCTTCGCGGCCTTCCAAAATACTCTTCATATTTTCTTAATTCTTAACTCTAAATCCTTAATTAAATATTGTCGCCATAACGTTCTTTGGTGATCTGATCCAAGGACTTGCCACGGGTATTGGGCATACCGATAAGTCCGATGATGAGTGAGGTGAGCAGCAGAGCCACCATACAGTAGGCGGCTAAGGTGAACCCTTCGCCGTTATCACCATAGATAAAAGTGAATACCAGACCCCACACTGCCGAGAGTCCACGGACGATGAAGAACATCAGTCCCTGGGCACCAGCACGGAATTTAGCGGGGAACAGCTCCGAGCCCCACAAAGCGTAGAACACCTGAACAGAGCTACCGTTGTTAACACCCCAGAGGATGGTGAACACCCAGATGCCGGCAATGGTAGACACACCGCCGCCAATGATGAGGATCCAGGCGGTGAGGGCGGCAGCGAGTCCAAACACATAGAAGAAACGGTGAGCCACTTTGTCGACAAAGAACGAGATGATGAACGTGGTCACCACCACAAACACCCAACTGATGCAGCTCAGCATGTTGGCCGCCTCATTGCTCAGGCCACCAGCAGTCTCATAGATATGCGGCATGAAGAAGCCCATCACACTGGCCACCAGGTTCCACGTGAGATAGATAGCAGCCAGGAAAGCGACGGTCTTCACGGCAATCCTATTGGTGAACAACAGCTTGATATTGTCCACGATTCCACTCTGGTCCTTTGCCTTATTGGCCGTACGCTCGGCTTCTGCCGCTTGGCTTGCCAAGAACTCCGCACTCTCTTCCAACTGTCGCTGGAGGTTCCATGCGATAAACGCCACGACAAAAAGCGTGAAGAACACGACACGTGAGCTGAACACCTCGACAGCAGCCAGAGGCGCATCAGCACCGACGATGCTATGAGCCAATGACTCTACTGGTGCATAGAAATATCCCCCCGGTGCCAACAGCATGCCGAAGAGCAGGATGACCATCGGGCCCACACCCCAGGACATCTGGGAGATACAGATGTTACGTCCACGATTGTTCACCTCCGAACTCTCGGAGATATACGTCCAGGAGGCTGGTACACCAATACCTACCGAGATGCCCGTAACCAAGAACCCAGCGAGCAGCATGGGAAAGTTCATGGCGAACATGACAATCAGCACGCCCGTCATATAAACCAGCAGGTTGTAGGTGAAGATGAACTTACGTCCAAACTTATCAGCCAAGAATCCACCAATGATGGCACCGATGGCTGCACCCAAGGCATTGGCACTCAGGGCGTTCAGCCAACCAAGATGCATCTCGGACAGACCGAGGTAGTTCTGCCACAGCGTGACGCCACTGGCACCTGCCACGATGGCGCCAGCATCAAGATAGTTATTAAGAGATACCGCCAAGGTACTCTTCAGACTTCCACTTTTTGCCATACGCTTATCTGCAAACCACGTCACACTCAATATTGAAAATCTTAGCCACCTTCAGGATGGTGTCGATGTGATGGCCCACGGCTGCTGCCATGTGGTGGGTAGGACCAGCCTCACTCCACTTGTTGACAAACTCACGGCAAGACAGAGAGAACTTGGTACGCATATTGGTATCGCCAAAGGTGAAGATAGGACCATCCTCGTTCACGCCCTCGGCCACAACGAACTTGAACACGCCGTTCTTATCCTGAGTGATGGCCAGATAGGTGACAGGCCCCGTTGGGGGATAGAACTGGGTAAGGTAACCACCACCAGCCTTTCCGTGGAACACGGGTACAATCTTCATAGTTGGCTTCTTGGCCTGTGAGATGTCGAAGTCGCCAGAGCCAGAGTGCCCGATGATGCAGATATCTTTGGGGAAGTCGATAGAGTACATCTCGGCCAGCGTGCCTGTACCACTGATGGTCTTCAGGATTGACATGGCCATTGCCACCTTCATATCACCCTCGACGGCGCAGGCTGTGTGCTGTTTGATCAGCATGGAGAATGCAGGGATGAGCATCGAGTCGAGCTTACCTGCCACGCCCTGGGCAAAACCGTCATAGTGAGAGGCGATCATCCCCAACTTCTCGTCCTTGACCCACTGTTCGAAGGCGACCACATACTTGGCCATATCCCAGACCTTCTCAATGGTACCGCCACCCTCGATGTCGAAGGTATCGAGAATATCCTGAGCCTTGGCTCGGATGGCAGCCTCATCGGTGATGTTATCGGCAATAGCCCACATCTTCTCCCAGTCGAACTGCTTGGTGTAGACGAACATACGATGATAGAGGTTTGTCTCGTCGATATAGAGGTCCATCATACCAGGGTACGGACGACCTATCTGGGCGATGTTCGTATCGCGGAAACGACGACGCACCTGGGCAGCACGGCACCAGTCCTCGATCTCTGCCTGACAGGTGGGGTCACCCCCTTCTACCACACCAGTAATCACTGCTGAGCGCTTTCCTGCACGATTCAGGTCGGCGACCATCTCACCGATGGCACCGCAGGCATACAGCTCACCCAGCCATGTGGGGATGTCAGTCTTGGCATAGTCAGGTGCCAACTTCTTCTGCAAGTTCACAATCACGACGGGCACGTCGAGGTCGCGAACGGCGGGTAACATATTATAAGATGTGCAGTAGGTCAGCATCTGCAGGATCACCAGGTCTACGTCGGCAGCGCGGAACTTATCGCCTGCGGCCATCGACTGCTCCTTGGTAGTCACCATACCCCCGTCAACAATCTCAATGGTGTCGGGGAGCGTCTGCTTGAATGATTCATACTGTGCCTCGAACTCCGGAACGAGCTGAGGGAACTGTGGCAGGTATGCCTGTAAGGCAATAGAGAATACACCTACCCTTGCTTTGGTCTCAACTAATGGTTTACTCATACTATTTACAATTTATTTGACTGTTCTTATGATTTAGTGATTGTTAAGTAGCGCTCATAGGCGGCATCCCAGGCTGATGAATCCGTGGTAGGATGATAAGCCACCAACTCGATGCTGTTGGCAATGATCTGACGCATCTGCCAGATGTCGCTTACGTCACCGGCAGCCTGAGCTTGTAACATGATGTTACCAATGGCCGTACCCTCCTGTGGACCTGCCAGTACCTCTACGCCCAGCGAGTCTGCTGTAAACTGATTGAGATACTTGTTAAGAGAGCCACCGCCGATGATATGTAGGACGTTCAAGTCGAAATCGGCAAACTCCTTGAGCCATCCAAACACCTGACGGTAGCGCAGCGCCAGCGAGTCGAAGATGCAACGGCATATCTCTGCAGGTGTCTCGGGCACCGGCTGCTGAGTGTCACGACAGTACTGCTGGATGGCCTCAATCATACTGGACGGGTTGGCAAACACCGCGTCGTCGGGATTGATAATCGAGCGGAAGGCCTCTACCTGCATCGCCGACCCCTGCAGTTCCGGATGACTCAGTTGCCGCACCTCCTCGGGCCATTCCTTCCTGCAACGTTCATAGAGCCACATGCCACAGATATTCTTCAGGAAGCGAGTCGTACCTTCTATACCTCCTTCATTGGTGAAGTTACGTTCGTAACTCAGGTCATTGATAATAGCATCTTTCGTCTCTATACCCATCAGACTCCAAGTGCCACTCGACAGATAGGCAAACTGCGGGTTCTTTGCGGGGACAGCAGCTACAGCGCTGCCTGTATCATGACCTGCCACAGCAATCACAGGCACAGCGCCCAGTCCCGTCATCTTCTGTACCTCGTCTGTCAGCACACCAATCTGCGTTCCGGGCATCACCATCTTACCGAACATATCCTTGGTAAGGCCTATCGATGACAACAATCGCTCGTCAAGCTGTTTGGTCCGCGGATTCAGCAACTGCGAGGTCGACGCGATCGTATACTCGCACACCTCTTTGCCTGTCAGCATCCAACTCAGGGCATCGGGCACAAACAGGATCTTCTTAGCATGACGGAAGGCACTGTTATCCTCTTTCCTCATGGCGTAAAGCTGGAAGATTGAGTTGAAGTTCAGGAACTGTATACCCGTAACATGGTACACCTCTTCCTTAGAGACGACATGCTCCAGATAATCGTCCATCGCCTCGAAAGTGATGGGATCACGATATGCACGGGGATTTCTGAAGATGGCTTTGTCATCGCCAACAAACACGAAGTCGACACCCCAAGTGTCTATACCAATGCTGGCAATCTCCAGTCCACGACGGGCCACCTCCTTCAGGCCCTTGATAATCTCAAAATACAGGGCGTAGATATCCCAGTAGAAATGTCCGCCCTGCTCGATGAGGTTGTTGGGGAAGCGGGTGACCTCCTCCAATTCAAACTTCCCTTCGTTGATGCTGCCGATAATGGTCCTGCCACTCGTAGCGCCCAAGTCGGCTGCAAAGAAATATTTTCTCTTTTCCATATACTAAAACTCCAATAGTTCTCCGTCGATCGAGAAATCCTCCAGCACATACTTGTCAGAGGTCTTCACGTCATACTTTGTCTTAGCATCCACCTGTATGTTGCGCATCGTGATGTTATTGCACCGTGACAGGGGCATATCCTCTCGCTGCTCAGGCTTGAAGAACTGTGTCCACGGATGGATGAAGAGGAAGCGGATGCAGTGGCCCGTGATGTTCTCCACCAGCACATACTCATAGTGCTGGGGCGTGTCGGGGCGCATCTTCAGCCAGAGCACTCGGTCGGACTTCTCGGTATAGCAGTTGCGCAGGATCACATTACGGTCGTGCAACGACTCCGAACCCAACGTCAGACAACCATGTACCCTGCCATAACGACAGTTTTGGATCAATATCCGCTCACAGTCGCCATTGGTCTCGTCCTGGTCGGCCCATGTTCCCTTACCACCTTTCAGCACCACAGCATCGTCGTTCACATGCATGAAACAGCCATTGATGAGCACGTCGCTACAGGCGTCGATGTCGATGGCATCCGACGAGGGAGCGCCCCGAGTGGGGTCTGGTGACCAGATATTCTCGGTGGGGGCAAAGATGTAACAGTCCAGATAGCGCACATGGTCGCACTTGTAGATATGATTGGTCCAGAAGGGAGAATTGATCAGATGCACATCCTGGATGGTGACATGCTTCGAGTTCGAGATATAGGTGAGCCGTGGACGCTGGGCATCCTTGTTGGTACACTGGGGATTCCACTTACGACGGATCCAGAACTCCTGCCAGTAGGTCAGGCCATTGCCGTCGATGGTTCCCTCACCACTGATGGTAAAGCCGTCCAGTCCGTCGGCATTCACCAACGCACAGAAGTAGGTACACGTCTCACCCTCGATGCGGGTAGTCATATAGGGGAAGTCGATGATGCGGTCGGAGCCTTTCAGCCGCCCCTTCACATGCAGGTGTGTACCTTGTTTAAAAAACAAAGCACCTGTCAGATACGTACCCTCCGGGATGACGATCACGCCCCCGCCATCCGTCGCAGCCCGATCTATCACCTGTTGGATAGCCGCCGTCTGAACGATGGTAGAGTCGCGTTTCACGCCATAGTCGGTGATCACATACTGGCGACCTAATGTGGTCACATCCACCTTGGCGGTATCCTTAAACCAGGCATCCATCACCGATCCGTCGGGCCAGGTCTCAACCGCCACCGCTGTTGAAGGTAAAAAGGTAAAAAGGTAAAGAGGTAAAACCTTCCTTCCCATTACCATCACCTTATTCCATATCATATTACTCATCTTTTTACTTTTTTACCTTTTTACCTTTCATTTCAGATAAAACACTTCCTGTAACGGCACTGTCACGGGTGAGTTGTCCGGATTCACCTCCATGATATCAGCCATCATGTCCCACCATTTCTGGGTGATGGGGTCCACGTGCGCTGTATCCTGCGAGTTCCCTTCGCCTGAACATTCCTGATAGCCAAACAAGATGTTGGTCTCCCGATCCCAGAAGATACTGTAGTTACTCACTCCGCTGTCTTTGATCATCTTCACCAGTTCCGGCCAGATGGCAGCATGCCTCTTCTCATATTCCTTCTCGCAGCCAGCCTTCAGCTGCATCTTAAATGCAAATCGTCTCATCTTTACCTTTTCACCTTTTTACTTTTTCACTTTTTTACCTTCAAGACACACCGCAGGTTCTTCTCCAACTGAGCCGTCGAGCTGGCTCCCACCAGAACCGACGTAACCCCCTGCTGATGCAGGATCCAGGCCAAGGCCATCTCCGCCAGCGTCTCACCACGGCTCGTCGCCTCCTCATTATAACGCTTCAGGCAGGCGAGCAACTCCGGTGTCAGCATCTCTTTCTTCAGGAACTGCCCTTTCGACATCCGGGAGTCCTCTGGGATGCCGTTGAGATAGCGGTCCGTCAACAGGCCCTGCGCCAGGGGCGAGAATGAGATGAAGCCGATGCCCTTCTCGGTACAGAAGTCGAGGATGCCCTCCTCCTGAGGCTCACGGTCGAGCAAATTCAGTCGCCCCTGATAGATGAGCAGAGGCACATCGCGCTCCTTCAGATACTGGTAGGCGAACTTCGTGGCCTCGAGGGGCCAGCGGCTGATACCCACGTAGAGCGCCTTGCCCTGACGGACGATATCCACCAGTGCCTGCAGTGTCTCCTCGAGCGGTGTCGCCGGATCGTACCGGTGGCTGTAGAACAGGTCCACATAATCTATCCTCATGCGCTTCAGGCTCTGGTCGAGCGAGGCCGTCAGATACTTCCTGCTGCCCCAGTTGCCATAAGGTCCTGGCCACATGTCATAACCCGCCTTCGACGAGATGAAGAGTTCATCGCGATAGGGGCGGAAGTCCTGGTCCATCAGCCTTCCAAGCGTCTCTTCAGCCGATCCGTAGACGGGACCGTAGTTGTTGGCGAGGTCGAAATGGGTGATGCCATGGTCAAAGGCGTAATGGGTGATCTCCCGACTGCGCTCATAGGGATCCACACTACCGAAGTTATGCCAGAAGCCGAGGCTCACTTTCGGCAACAACACACCAGAGCGACCGCAGCGCTCATACACCATTCCATTGTCATAACGGCTCTTGTCCGCAAAGTATTGGTCCATATTTGTCATTTGTTTTAGTAATCTGCAGGCAAAGATAGACATTTTTGCCGACATACTATTCGTCTTATCGTCCATTTTTGTACAATATTGTATGTTTTCGGATGTATTTTGCATAAAAGCCCCCTCATTTCTACCTACATTTGCAACATGAATCTCTAAAACAATTCGAAAGATGAAGAAAACGCTTTTTCTCGTTCTCTACACGTTAGTCTGTATGCCGTCGGTGGCATATATATATAATGTACGTGACTATGGTGCCACGGGCGACGGCCTGACGCTTGACCATACCGCCATCAACCAGGCTATCGACGACGCCACCTCCCACGGTGGCGGACAGGTCGTCGTGCCTGCGGGTACCTATCTCTGTGGCAGCATCCGGCTGAAGAGTCACGTCGACCTTCACCTCATGCCCGGGGCTAAAATCCTGGCCGCTCCCGCCGAGATGAAAGCATACGATGAGAGTGAGTCGTTCGGTGGATTCCCCGAATACCAAGACGGCGGACACACCTACTTCCACAACTCACTCATCTGGGCCGAGGGACAGCAGGATGTCTCAATCACCGGTTCTGGCATGATCGACGGCGAGGGGCTCACCAAACGCGACACAGAGAAGGCTGGTAACGTGGAGGGGGGCTCCATCGGCACAGGCGACAAGGCTATCGCCCTGAAGTGCTGTCGGCAAGTCACCATCCGCGACATCACCATCTTCCGTGGCGGACACTTCGCCATCATCGCCACAGGCTGTGATATCGGCACTATCGACAATGTGACCATCGACACCAACCGCGACGGCATCGATATCGACTGCTGCAAGTATTTCACCGTCAGCAACACGAAGGTGAACACTCCTAACGACGATGCCATCGTACTGAAAAGTTCGTATGCCCTGAAGAAGGCAGTACGCTGCGAACATATCCTGATTACGAACTGCATCGTCACAGGTTATAAGCTCGGTACCTTCCTCAGTGGCGAATATATACCAGAGGAGGTCAACTGGGTATGCGGCCGCATCAAACTGGGCACCGAGTCGAACGGCGGCTACCGTAACATCACCATCTCCAACTGCACCTGCATGTGGAGTTCCGGCCTTGCCTTCGAGGAAGTCGACCAAGGTCGTATGGAGAACATCACGGTCAGCAACATCTCCCTGAGCCACGTCCACCACTACCCCATCTATATCACCACAGGCTGTCGTAATCGCGGTCCGAAGGAAGTCACCCGCGCCTCCTCTGCCCGCGACATCACCATCGACAATGTGGTGGCCGACGACTGCGACTCCCTGGCAGGCATCATCATCACCGGCATGGCCGACGAGCCCATCCGCAACGTCTCGTTGAGTAATATCCGCATCCAGTATCGCGGAGGCGGTCAGACGGTCGAAAAGCCCTACCGCGAACAGTCGACACACTATCCTGAGCCTCGTTGGGCCGGAGCGACACCTGCCTATGGCCTCTTCGCCCGCCATGTCAACGGGTTATATCTGCACAACGTACAGTTCGAGTTGATGCGCCCCGACGAGCGCCCGGAAATAATAACAGATGACGTAACAAACTACGAAAGGAAATGAAAAGAACAGCATTATTATTGTCCGCAGCGATGATGGCAATCAGCCTGAGCGCCGAAGTAGTATGGTTCAATGGCAAGTCGCCCATAACCTTCAGTCTGCCCAAGAAGGTGGAGCCTGTGGTACTGATAGCCCTCGACATGTGGAAAAGCGACATGCAGCAGGTAACCGGTATGCAGCCTGTAGTCTCTTCCAAGCCTACAATTAAAATCATACAAGGCAATGGTCCTGCCGACGGCTTCCGCATATACACCAAAGACGGTCAGATCATCGTTGAGGGCAACAATGGCCGTGGTATGGCCTACGGCATCCTTGAACTCTCACGCCTGGCTGGTGTGTCGCCCTGGATATGGTGGGGCGACGTGGTGCCGGAGAAGAAGCCACGACTGGTTCTCGACAGCAGTTTTACCACCGAACAGCGTCCAAGCGTAGAATACCGCGGCATCTTCCTGAACGATGAGGACTGGAGCCTGCGCCACTGGAGCTACACGACGTTTGAGCCTGCTCCTTTCGGACATATCGGCCCCCAGACCTATAAGAAGATTTTCCAGTTGTTGCTCCGCCTGAGAGCCAATGCCATCTGGCCGGGCATGCATACAGGAACGACGGCCTTTTTCAAGATACCTGGCGCCAAGGCGATGGCCGACTCATGCGGGATCGTGATCGGCACCTCGCACTGTGAGCCATTACTGAGGAATAATGTAGACGAGTGGGATGTTAAGGAGCGGGGTGCCTTCAACTATCGCACCAACCGCGAGACGGTGCAACAGTACTGGATAGAACGTCTGCAGGAGGTCAGGAAGTCGAAGGACAATATGTTTACCATCGGCATGCGGGGCATCCATGACAGTTCGATGGAGGGCTACAAGACAGACGAAGAGAAGTTCGAGGGTCTGCAACAGGTCATCAACGACCAACAGGAACTGCTGCGTCAGTATATCGGCGACCCGTCGAAGCAGATGCAGGTGTTCGTGCCCTACAAGGAGGTGCTGCAGCTCTATGAGAAAGGCCTCCAAGTGCCTGACTATGTCACGCTGATGTGGTGCGACGATAACTACGGCTATATGACCCGTCTCTCTGATGCCAAGGAGCAACAGCGGTCTGGCGGAGGCGGTGTCTATTATCATCTCTCCTATTGGGGTCGTCCGCACGACTATCTCTGGCTGACGACCACCCAGCCCGGACTCATCTATAACGAGATGCGCCAGGCCTACGACCACAACGTCCGTAAGCTGTGGATCGTCAATGTTCACGACCCGAAGGTGGCAGGCTACGACCTGGAACTTTTCCTCGACATGGCTTGGAATATCGATGGCGTCAGTGGTGAGACGCTGAACGACCACTATCGCGCCTGGCTCTGCCGTCAGTTCGGACCACAGGCGGGCGAGCAGCTGTACCCCGTCATGCATGAGTTCTTCCGTCTCTGTGGCGAACGCCGACCCGAGTTTATGGGCTGGAATCAGGTAGAGGTAGACAAGCGGCTTTACGACAGGGGCCTCTCGCAAGTTCGCAACAGCTGTTGGACCGATGCAGAGCGTGACGATTTCCTGGCACGTTTCATCAACATCAGTCAGGAGGTGGAGGAGATAGGTAAGACAGTACGTCCTGAGTTGTCCGATGCCTATTTCGCAGCCATCCAATATCCCGTCCAGGTCTCCGCCGCCCATGCCGTCAAGATGCTCGAAGCCGAGAAAGCCCGACTCATGGCCAATGGCAGCACCATGGGAGACATGTTCGAGAACCAGACCAAAATACAACAGTCAGTGAACCGGAGTTTCGCAGCCTATAAACGAATCCATGAGTTGACCGATTATTATAATAATAAGGTGGCAGGTGGTAAGTGGAAGAACCTGATGTGCGACCACCCCCGTGACCTTCCCGTCTTCTGGGCTCCGCTGACACCCACTGTGCCCAATGAGGCAGTATCCTACGACACGCTCTTGTACACCCCTCACTCCTCACTCCACAATTGTCAATTGTCCACACCCCTCACCCCTCACGATGCGAAACCCATCCAGATGCTCGGCCACTCCATGAATGCCCTGGCTCTGCCCAAAGGCGGCCAAGTAACATATCAATTCACCGTCGACAAGGCCAGTGACTACAGTCTGTGGACCGCCATGATCCCCACTCAACCCAATGATAACGGTGATATCCGTTACAGCGTTACCATCGACGACGGTGAGCCGACCGTTTATACCCTCAAAGAACCATTCCGCTCCGAACAGTGGAAGCAGAACGTGCTTCGAGGTCAGGCCCTGCGCGAGAAGAAGGAACATCTGTCAGAAGGGCCCCACCGACTGACAATCAAGGCCATCGACGACCACATCGTTATAGACCAATGGTGGCTGTCCCACTAAAGATTCCCCTACCCCATCACCACGTCGAGCACCATCATCAGTACGAAACCGATGGCAAAGCCGATGGTGCTGAGGTTGGAGTGCTCACCTTCAGAGGCCTCGGGGATGAGTTCCTCTACGACGACATAGAACATGGCACCAGCGGCGAAGGCCAACATATAGGGCAGTACGGGTGTCATCAGTGAGGCCAACAATACCACAGCCAGACCGCCGATAGGTTCGACGGCTCCGCTCAGGCTGCCGATGACGAACGAACGCCATTTGCTGTTGCCTGCTGCCCGCATCGGCATGGAGATAATCGCTCCCTCAGGTACGTTCTGGATGGCAATACCGATAGAGACGGCTAAGGCACTGGCTAACGACAGCCCTGCTGCACCGTTCTCTGCTCCAGCAAACACCACACCGACGGCCATACCTTCCGGCAAGTTGTGAATGGTAACTGCCAGCGCCAGCATCGCCGTGCGGGACAGATGGGAACGGGGACCTTCGGGCTTGTCGGTGCCGATGTGCAGGTGGGGCGTCAGTTCGTCAATCAGGAGCAGGAATCCCATACCCAACAGGAAACCGACGGCAGCTGGGAATACCGACCACGCACCTTTCGCTTCCTCCATCTCCATCGCAGGAATGAGCAACGACCAAACGGAGGCTGCCACCATCACGCCCGACGCAAAGCCGAGCAGCGACTTCTGGAGTCGGGGCGACATCTCGTCCTTCATCAGAAAGACGAATGCCGCCCCGAGCATGGTGCCCAGCAAGGGGATGAGTAATCCTATGATTAACGCCATTATGCCTTATTGAACTTTTCTTTAGGTTGCTTGCAGCGCGGGCAACGCCAGTCGTCGGGCAGGTCCTCGAAGGCCACGCCGTCGTGCTCTGCCGGGTCATAGACATAGCCGCAGACGGAGCAGACATACTTGCCGGAAGCCTCCTGCTTGGAGAAGTCGACTTCTGCGAGGACGGTCGGCACGGGGTTGTCGAGGTCTATCACGCGCTTGGCCTCCAGGTTTTCATAGCCCTGCGGGGTGTGGGTGCCCATATAGACGGTTGGATTGTTGCGGACGAACTCACGCACACGGTCGAGCGTCTCGCGGGCTGCGGGCAGGTCGTCGTAGACCACCGACAGTTTGTTCTCATACAGGGCTTCGTCCACGTAGGTGATGTCGGCCTCGAACATATAGTAGAGTCCGTCACTCTCGGCAATCACGAGGCTGTTGCCATTGGTATGGCCCTTGGCCTTAATAAACCACACGCCGTCGCAAATCTTCTGCGTCTCGGGGAAGTTGTGGTAGGCACCGTCAGTATAGGTCACGGGTACCACGTTCGTCAGGCCTTTCAGTTCTTCGGCCTGCGTCTCGTCAGCGCCTACATAGATTTTCGCATTGGGGAACGAGCGGAGTTCGCCGCTGTGGTCGCCGTGGCGATGGGTGAGCAGAATCTTCGTCACCTGCTCTGGCTTGTAACCCAATGCGGCCAGCGCATCCATGTAACTACAGATGTCTTTGCCAGTATAGGCCATCGCTTTCTCGTCGACAACCTCCTCTGGGAAGCCTGCTGGCAGACCTGTGTCTACGAGGATGACCTCCGTGCCGGTGTCGATCAGATAGTTCTGCAGACTGCCACGATAGCGGATGTTGTGGTCGAACTTATCGGCTCCCTCCTCGCCACCAAAGGCGAAGGGCTGGGTATAAAAACCGTTCTCCCTGAATTTTACTGCTTTGATAATCATGCCTGTGTGGGTTTAGAATGTAACAGTCTCTACCAGTTCCATCATCTTGAAGAAGTCGGCCTTGGCATCCTTCAGATAGTACATCACGCCATTCTCACCATTCTCACCGAGGGCGGGCTTCAGCACGGGCATCTTGTCAACGAGTGCCTTACCCACCTCAGGACGGTTGTCCTCTACGAGCTTGCACTCAATGCGGAGGGTCTGGCCCTTGAAGGCGCAGATCTCTGCCTTCTGGTTGGCGGCAATCTGGCGGGTGGCGTTGGTCTTGCCGAAAGCCATAATATAGATTTTGTCCTCGAAGTAGAGCATTGCTCCGTAAGGACGTACGCGGGGCTGGTCGCCCTCAACTGTTGCTAGATAAAACGTTCCTGCTTTCTCCAGGAAATCGAATACTTTCTTTGTTGCTTCCATTGTTTATTTGTTTCTATGTTGGTTACTATTCCTCTACGGGTACGAATTTCTCCTTCTTGCGCTTGCAACGGGGGCAGCGCCAGGTGTCGGGCAGGTCTTCAAACTTGGTGCCGGGAGGTATTCCCTGCTTGGGATCTCCCACTTCGGGGTCGTAGACGTATCTACAGGGGCATTTCATCTTTGCCATAGTCGTAAATGTTTTAGGTGAATAGAATTTCTAAAGGGGGGCGGGCTTGGTATCTGTGTCATTGCACAGTCACACCGGCCTGACTCCCCTCAAGAAGAAAAAATTTATCTGCAACGTGGTGCTGATGCACCATGCGATGCCAAACTTAGATTACTGAGCCGGAGCCCACTTGCAACGGACGGGCGACACAATCGCACCCTCCTTCTTCAACTCGGCGAAAGCCTTGTCTACTTCCTTGCGGTCGGCACCTAATGCCTTCGTCACGTCACCTGCGGAGACGGGCTTGCCAGCCTCGCGCATACATTGCAATACCTTTTCTTTCATATTGTAGTAGTAGTTTGTAGATTACATCATAGCGGTGAGGAAATTCTCGTAGCCCAGTTTGTCGATGTAGTTCAGGTATTGAGCCATCCAAGCTATGTGCTCCTTCTCGCCGTCGATCCACTTGTAAAGCAGTTTCTGCGTAGGATAGTCATCAGCGAAGGCTGCGGCCATCTCACTCATCATCTGGACGGCCCCTTGGGCTTCGGGCGAGTAGTCAGACTCTAACTGCTGCTTCGGGTCATCGTAGAAGGGGAACTCCTGCGTCTTCATGGCCTCCTGCAGGTCAGCGGGCTTGCAGCCGAGTTCTACCAAACGCTGCAGCACTTCCTCTGCCTCTTCCCACTCTTCTTCTGCCTCTTCCTTCCACTTGTCGGCCAACTTGTTCCAGCCCTGCAGACGGCAGTATGCCGAGAAGGCAAAATGTTGCTTACTGTTTCCAAACCATGCAGCGCCAAGTGCGGCAAACTGCTTCAATGCTTCTTCCTTAGTCATAATTCTTTCTTCTTTTTAAGTTGTTAATAATATGAATGTGGGTGCAAAGTTACAAATAATTCAATATACAATCGCTGTCCTAAACAAACAAAAATTCTACCGAGACAAACATTTTTGCTTTTCCCTTTAGTTTTTTACATTATTTATTGTACCCTTGACCTTCGGTCGAAGGTACTCACGCTCGAAAATGTTCAAATAAAATTTGGCATTTTGCTCGCTTATTCGTACCTTTGTCCCCCAATATGTATAAGTTGAGGGATTTCCTGACATCGATACTCGGCATGGCATACGAAGATGTGGCTTCCGACGAATTGTATTGCTCAGAGAGCAACACCCGCCTGACGTTTCTCACCAACCAGATGCAGGAGACGCTGGCGGGCTACTCCTATACGCTGGTGCATGACGGGTGGCTGGAACTGCTTTACAACGACCGGATGCTGACACTCCAGAAGGGCGACCTGATGATCTATTCCCCTGGCGTGCAAATCCGGATCATCAACGGTTCTAAGAACTACCATTCTGTCTGCCTGATGATCGACGAGCAGGCCGCACTTGAGATTCCCAGCGTACGCAACGTGGTTCACACCGCCTACCAGCCGATAGCGGAACTTGGCCGACCCATCATCCATCTCGACGAGCAGCAGGCAGCCCACTTCTGGCAGCACATGCTCGAGATTATCCGCTATCAGCACTCCAACCACCGCTATCTGCACGAGGCTCTGCGCACGCTGTTCACCCAGTTTGTCCTCGACCTGATGGACGCCATGGCTCAGAACATCGGTCCTGGACAAGTCAGTGAGCGCACCACGGAGTTGTTTGTTTCCTTCATGCGCTTGCTGAACCAGCACTTCATCGAGCATCACGACATCGGCTTCTATGCTGACCGACTCCACATCACCTCCATCCACCTCTCGCGTATTGTCCGACAGGTGACGGGCCGCACTGTGGTGGACTACATCAATCAGATGCTGCTGATGGAAGCCTCATGGTTCCTACAGACCACCGACCTTAGCATAGCAACCATTGCAGAACGGCTGTACTTCTCCGACCAAAGCAGCTTCGGCCGCTTCTTCACCCGCATGAAGGGCATGAGCCCGAAATCTTATCGGATGAGGCGATAAGAAGTTAAATACCTATACATATTTCCTGTAGTACAATGCCCGGATCGAGCAAGTATATCCTGAGTGGTTGTCTGCCACATAATCCTGCGGGGATACGGATGCTGCGGGAAGCATAGCCGCGCAGCACATTCCAGCGCCACTCGGCAGTGAAGTCTGCGGCGTGGATGGAGAACACCTGTGGCTCGGCATCACCCAACTGAACGGCGTAGCGGGCATCGCGACCCTCGTAGACGTGGAGGGTAGGCAACGTGCGGACTTCTATTGTCTTGTCATGCTCGCAGAGGCTGAGGTCGAACGCCACAGAGGGTGCCTCCTGGAGATGCGCTGGCTGGTAGGAGGGCGTATCAAACGGCTGTACTGTGATGCCGTCCGTATAGCCCAGGCCCTCTATCCGCTCGATGTGTCCCTCGCGGCTGTCATGCTTCTGGTTGAAGGCACTGGCGGCTATGCGCAGCCGTGGCTCAGCAGCAAACGGTGGCCAGAGGCCGAGGAAGATGCAGTCGATGCGGGCATCGGGCTTCACTTCGCTGATAGACAGGTGGTTGATACCTTTCTTCAGATGGAGCGTGCCCACCTGATTCCACATCGGGCCGACGTAGGGGGCATGCCAGACATTGTTGACGGGGGTGGCGGAGGCTTCGAAGGTTTGGTCTTCTGTCGTGACACGACAGAACACATTATCCTCCGGCGCCTTGGAGAAGTTGCGGATGGGCGTCAGAGCCTCTATCCAAAGGGGGACGTCGGTATCCTGCTCCGCCTCGATGATGGCACGTTCACAGGAGGTGGCATCGGCCACAGAGAGGAACATCGGCTGAGGCATCGCCCTGACGGCATCAATCGTCTCAGGCGAAGCAATCGGTGGATCAATCTTATCAGAACGGAACCAATGGTAGGGCTGCCAGTTGAAGAACTCTCGCCACTTGGCTTCGCCAATGTCCTCATTATAGTGGCGCGTCCACTCGTTCAGCTCTGCGAACATCTGCTTGACACGACTGGCATCGGCCATCGCCCCGAGACTGTCGAGACGGGAGGCGCAGACCATACTGCGACGGGCCAGCAACTGATACTCATTGAGCATCGCGGCCCCACGGATGGGATAACTGACGAGTTCGAAATAGGCATCCTGCAAGTCAGCAGGGATACGGGAAGCCAGCAGTTCGGCTTCGGTCTCCAGGCTCCTTGCCTCGCTCAGTCGCTCAGCCACCTGTTGCTCCGTGTAGTTGACGAACCAGACGTGCGCATCCTTACCACCCGCCTGTAGTCGGTAGTAGCGCGCCATCAAGTCGGCAATATCCTGAGCCACTGCTGGGCCGAAAGTCTTCTCTGCCCAATACTTGATATAATTGTGTGCTTCAGTGGGCCGCCAGCGGTTGATATCCCAGGCCAAGTCCATCACGAAGGACAATTCCTTCTCTGCAGGCTTGATGTCGCCCACATTAAAGACCCAGATTTTCCTTGCACCAAAGGTATAGGCCTTCGTCAGTTCTGTGGATAGGAAGGCGGGGGACAGCGGACTGAGCCATATCCAACTGGCGGGGTCGCCGTGATACGACAGGTGGTAGTAGATACCAGCCCCGCCTTTTCGCTTCTGTTCCTCAGGATTCGAGAGATTACGGCAGTAGCCATGTTTGTCGTCGCTCCAGAGCAGCGTCACATCATCGGGTATTTGCAGACCATGATGATAGGCATCGAGCACCTCCTCGTAGGTACAGAGTACCTGCGGAATCTCTTCTAAAGGCTTGTCGATGTTACGGCGCAGCATGTCGCGCTGGTCGTCGATAGCCTGTTGCATCAGTCTGACACGCTCCTCAGTGCTGTTGGCACCTTCCATCGGGTAGTCGTGGATGCCGCGCAGACCGAGGGTATAGGTATTCTCATACTGACCGTTGGTCTTGACACGCTCTTCCCAGTAGTCCTGCATCGTCTGGCGGTTGGTGATGTAGTTAAAGTCGCCCAAGCCTTCCTCTCCCTTGGCCTGCGCCTGCTGATTCACAGCTTTCCACTCGCCCTCATTGTTGCGCAGCATCTGTTCACAGTGCGACGAGCCCATCACGATGGCATAGCGGTCGGCCAGTCGGGCATTCTCCGGGTCGGCATTAAAAGCCTGAGTACCGGGGTGCATAGCTGGCCACAGGTAGTTGGCCTTCAGTCGAAGCAGCAACTCAAACACCCGCCGGTAGGTCTCTGGCCCCACCCTGCCGTGTTGCCTCTCCGCCCAACGGGCCCAGCCACCGAAACGCTCGTCATTGATAAAAATGCCACGATATTGCACAGCCGGCTCTCCTTGCACGAAGGTGCCAGACTCCACAAACAGCGCCTCTTTATGAGCAGGTGTCACGTCGGCCCACCAGTACCACGGTGAGACGCCGATGGTCTCTGAAAGTGAAGTCAGTCCGAAGGCCGTACCACGACGGTCACTGCCGATAACGAGCAGCAGTGAGGCGTGGGTCTTTGGGTGCTCAGCAGTCTTAATGATGAACGACTCCCATTTTCCTCGGATGCTACTGACATCTATCTTCAGGCTCTTCACCAACCCATCAATCAGCCGACTCTTACCCAAAGTACCCGCCACGACGGAAGTTCCTTTCGGCTGCCCAAGACTGACGATGGGGTGCAGCCCTGTCACCCGCTCCACATCGTCAGCCAACATCTGGGCTGTAATACCCACCACGGGATAGTCACGTTCATCGGTACATATAGTGGCCACATTCTTTACAGTCACCATCGGGAAGGCACCACTCTGTGCTTTGTCGGTCACCATAGGAAGTCCTGCGGCCTGGACTGATAGTACGGCCATCAAGTCCACAAAAGAAATCAGCAGTTTTCTCTTCATTTTTCAATTATATCATCGAACTTCATCAGATAAGTGTCGTATTGCGTCTCAAAGGGACGGAAGGGGGCTGGGATGCTACTTGGAGCGTCGAACAGCTCTTTCACCAGCAGAGGCAGTCTGTCGGCATCTGTACGATAGAGCCAGAACTCACCGCCGACAGTCCCCACCTCCCTGGCGACGATAGGGAAGGCCGTGCGGGTGAACTTCGGTCCCTCGCCGGCGACGGCAGCGTTATAGGTGAGCACAATGCCACGGTCGGTCTGCTCGAAACTGACATCCCCGTTCCTGCAGACGAGTAACAGTCCGTTACCCTCTTTATCTGTCAGCCAGGCAGCATCCACACCCCTGCGGTTCCCCTCGAAGTAGAGGTCACCCTGCTGCAAGGCCCAGAAGCCATAGCGCCCGGCCCGATAACGCCCCGGGTAGGTGGGCAGATAGCCATTGCCTATCCACTGCACACGGTCGATCTGCTGGTCAAGGAGGAAGGCGATGCCGAGTTCGGAGAGGAACGTGTCGGTGGTGTCGGGTGTCAGCGAGAAGGTGAAGTGCGTGACATTGCCAACTGTCTCTTGCTTAATGTCCGTCTTGAGGGATCCTGCATGAGTGCCATCCTCTGACAGTGGCAGCAGATACCTTTTCAGTCGCTTGTCGCCAACCCTCAGCGTCTCTGCCAGTGTCGCTTTACGACCAGCACGGACGAGCATTCCATCCTGTACCAGCTCCATCGGATTGGCGGTCTTCTCTGTCAGTCCTGTAAGCAGTCTTGGTGTGATGGCAACAGGATTCACAGGGATGGACTGACGAAGGAACGTATGGCCCTGATCGTCAGTCATCTCAAGGCGGAGCAGGCTGATCCGTGAGGCATCAGGAGACGTTGGCAATACTAACGTATACGGGACGGAGGCATGAGGGGCGCAATCGGGGGAGAAGGCACCTCGTGCTATCGTGTCACGGTCTTCAGTATAGGTCCAACCGAAGGTGACGTTATCCTTCAGATTGAGGAAGTCATAGCGATTCGTGATGTTCAGTAACAGTGTGCCGTCGGCTGTCGTCAAGATGCTGTCACTTACGAAGGCACGGGCATAGTTGTGCTGCAACTCGTAGTAGTTCGGCAGCGGCGTACGGTCGGCATAGAGCAGTCCGTCTGTGCCTTTATTGCCGCACATCTCGAAGCCCTCCGTCGGCGACGTATACACCTTCTCCTCGTAACCGTAATTCAATTGATAATTATTGCCATGCGCAGCCAAATTGTCCATTGTCAATTGTCCATTATCAATTTTAAATGGCATTCCCTGATCCACCCATTCCCAGACCGAGCCACCGGCAATCCACGGTGTACGCTCAATAATCTCCCATTGGCGGTCGTGGTCTTCAAGTGAGACGCCAAGCGTATGGCAGTACTCCGTGAAGATGACGGGACGGTCAGCCCTCTGATAGAAGTCGGCAATCTGAGAAGTAGTAGGATAATGAGGCGTATAGATATCAGCCACTTTGGGGAAGTCATAGTTGAAACGACGGAAGTAGCTGCCCACCTGTGGATAGCAGACGGGGCGTGAGGTGTCGAGTTCCGTCTTCACATACTCGCCCAACTTGACGCAGATATCTGTCAGCGGGTTCTCATTGCCTAAGCTCCAGATGAGTACGGAGGCATGGTTCTTGTCGCGGCGGATGGTGGCCTGTGCCCGCTGCTGCAGCACGGGATAGAATTCTTCTTTATACAGATTCTTGTCGCCATAGCCGAAAGGCACCTCGTCGATGATGTAGAAGCCCAACGAGTCGGCCAGCTCATAGAAACGCGGCTCACGGGGGTAGTGCGAAGTGCGGATATAGTTCACCGAGGCCTCCTTCATCAGTCTCATGTCCTTCAGTGTCAGCTCGTCGCTGATCACCTTCACCGTCTTCGGATCTGTGCTGTGACAGGTGACACCACGGAACTTGATGGGCTGTCCGTTCAGCTTAATCACCTTGCCATCTATCGTCAGTTCGCGGAAGCCGAACTTGTGTTCGAAAGTCTGGATCACCTTACCCTTCTGCATCAGCTTCGTGCGCAGGGTATATAAATAAGGTGTCTCTGCCGTCCACAGATGCGGATGCTCCACCATCGTATTGCCCACTACCCTTCCCTGAGCATCGAGTATCTCGTGGGCAACGGTCGTCTGCTTATTGCCATTGGCAATCTTCACGTCGACGCTCACCTCACCCGTATTCTTGGGCTTGATAGTCAGGTCGGCGAGGTGTGTCTTCGGCACAGCCATCAGTGTCACATCACGGAAGATGCCGTTGGGCGCCCAGTCGTCGTTATAGTCGAAGTCGCTGCCAGGGAACTGTGAGATCACCCGCATCGCCAACTCCTGTCTACTGTCTACTGACTTCAAATAGTCCGTGATATCAAAGAGTGCCGTATTATAGCCCGACCGCCAAGCGCCGACCGCCTGACCGTTGATCCACAGGTCGTAGCCATAGAGTACACCGTCGAAACGAAGCACGATGCGCTGTCCCCGCCATTCCCGAGGCACGGAGAATGTCGTGCGGTAGTAGCCCGTCAGCGCGTTCGGACTGTCGTATTTCGGTTTGCAGAAGCCGTAGGCCTCCCAGCATCCCGGCACGGGGATCTTCCCCCACGACCCGTCCTCGGCAGGCACGGCTGTATCTTCACTGATACCGTTCATCACTTTCAGACTCCACTCGCCGTTCAGGCTACGTTTCATCTGAGGGTCAGTCACTGGCAGGATGCCCTGGAAGGCATCGCGCACCTGAGCGTTTACTATCGAAACAGAAAAAAGCGCAATAGCGCAAAAGACGGTTCTTAGTCTGTTCATCATCATGCTGCAAAGGTATAATATTATCCTAAGCATATATAATCATTTTGTACGATTTTCAAGACATTTGTACGATATTATTAGCCCTGATGGCATGATTCTATCTATCTTTGTGGCAAAATTACTAAAAATAAATAATAATCGATTAAATCCTCATGAAAAGTATTACATTTTTATTTGCCATCATGCTGGGCTTCTCTCTGACTCTTCAGGCCCAGGAAGCAGATACCACGCTGGCTCGCCACGACTTCTTTTACGCGGGCCAGAGTAAGCAGATGCGGATGTTCAAGGTGAAAGACGGTCAGGTCTATTGGGCCTACAATAATGCCCAGCGACCAGAAGCCGAGCGTCTGCGGGGAGAAATCAGCGATGCCATCCTGATGACTGACGGACATATCTTGATGGCGCATCAATATGGTATTGCCGAACTCGACGAGACGGGTGCCTTCGTCTGGAACTACACGGCACCTGAAGGAACGGAGATCCATACCGTTCAGCCCATAGGCCAGACGCATGTGGTGTTTGTGCAGAATGGAAAACCAGCCAAGGCAGTGGTGATGGAGATTCCGTCGAAGCGGATTGTGCGTGAGTTTGAACTGCCTGTCTCTGAAAAGGGCTCTGTTCACGGACAGTTCCGTAACGCCCGCCTCACCTCTCGGGGTACGCTGCTCATTGCCAACATGGCTTTAGGCTGTATCCACGAATACAACTGCGAGGGTCGTGAGGTGGACCGCTGGGATGGTTTCCTGCCTTGGTCTGTGCAAGAGCTGCCGAAGGGTAACCTGCTGATTACAGGACGAAAGGGTAAGATACAGGAGATCACCCGTATGGGTGAGACTGTATGGGAGACGAACACAACCGACTACGGCATCACCCAACCTCAGAAGACCGTCCGACTGAAAAACGGTCACCACATTATAAATAATTGGTACAACGAGTGGAACAAGACCCCGATGGACACAGCCCATGCGCCCGTTCAGGCCGTAGAGATCGACAAAGAGGGTAAGGTCGTTTGGCAACTCCAGGCATGGAAGGATCCTGACCTCGGACCGTCAACGACTATCCAACTGCTCGATGAAGCAGTGAACCGCGATAGATTGTTCTTCGGAGCGTTCAACCCGCAGTTTCCTAAACTCTTCGTTGGTCCTAATGAGCCGATAGGCATCGGCCGCGGCATCCATCCAGGCCGCGTGGCGTGGGTGCATAGTCCTGGTGTGGCCAAGTGGGACGGCAGAACGGGTCTCTGGGTAGAGGATCGATGGAACGACCAGACTAAGGCCGACGCCATGATCCGTGAGGCTGTCGTACAACTGACAGGCGAACCCACGCCCAAGAAAGCCTGGCAGGCGCTGTTCCGTCATTTCAACCAGACTCACGGGCGAGGCAACAGAGGCTATAAGAAAGGTGAGACGATAGCCGTGAAACTGAACATGAACAATGCCATCACCCATCACGACACGATTGAACTCAACTCGTCACCTTTTGTTACTTTGGCGCTGGTACGCTCGATGGTCTGCGACGGTGGCGTGCGCCAGCAGGATATCATCCTCTGTGAGCCAAGCCGGGCCATCACCGACAGTATATATAATAAGGTGCATCGCGCTTTCCCTGAAGTGGTGATGATCGACAATATCGGGGGCGACGGTCGCCAGAAGTGCGAGTATTATCCTGAACAGATTGTCTATTCCGTAGACAACGGCAAGATGGCACGGGGCTTGGCAAAGTGTATCGTCGATGCCGACTATCTGATCAACTCCGCACTGCTGAAGACGCATAACGGCCCAGGCGTCACGCTGACATCCAAGAACTGGTACGGCGCCACCGACATCAACCTGCTCTGGCGACAGAATGCGCACAACAACGTAAGCCAGGACAAGCGTCACGGTAAGCCCAACTACAAGACCTTCGTCGACTGGATCGCCCACAAGGATATGGGGCAGAAGGCTTTGCTGTTCTTGATTGACGGCACTTACGGCTCTCGTGACGTGAACGGTGCCCCTGCCCCGAAATGGCAGAAAGAGCCATTCAATGGCGACTGGGCCTGTTCGCTGATCGTCTCTCAGGACGAGCTGGCCTGTGATGCTGTCGCTATGGACATCCTTATCAACGAGTGGCCTGAGTTCGGCAGCATGAACTACTGCGACGAGTATCTGCGTGAGGCCGCCAGTATCCCCAACGCTCCCAGCGGCACCATCTATAAGCAGGAAGGCCAACCCCTACAACACCCCCTTGGCCTCATGGAGCACTGGAACAGCCAGAAGCAATATACCAAGATAGACCTCCGATACATCAAGCTCCATTAAAACAAAGCAGATATTTGAGATTCTGAGTACACTACAGAACAAATAACAAAACAAAATCGAGATACCAGTGCTACCTGCGCTTGTATCTTACTGACTATCAGAACAAATAGTTGGTGCAGGATGGTTGAAAATCGAGCTACCATCCTGCACCTATCGCGCTACCAGATACGCCCATCGCGCTACCTGCGAACCTATTGATTAGCCGTGCGCAGGCGGAGATAGTAGCCTCGGATGCCGTGGTGGGCACCCTTGGGCCAGTGGAGGGCCTTGATGGAGTTGGCGAGCGCCTTCAGGTTAGGTACATCGCTGGCTTTCAGATGTTTGGCGAGTTCCTGCTGGATGTCGACAACTCGCCAGAGATACTCCCTGGTGCGTTCAGTGACTGGCTCGAAGAGACTGGGCAGGATGCTTTCTACCGACGATTCCTCCATAAACGACTGGTTGTGCTGACGGATTTCCTGCTCATCCTCCGTAGTGAACCAGTAGAGACAGTCAGGATCGCGCAACTCCGTGACGGCCTGGGCGAACATCTGCTTATAGGGCACGCGCTCCGACATGTCGATCTCGCCCTTCACCTCGATGCACAGGTAGCGGCGGTTGCCCTCGGTGGAAGAGAGCGGCGTGGGGTCGTTGGTGGTGGCGATGAACGAGCAGAGGCGAGGCGTCATCGTGTATTCCGACGAGTGCATCTTGCGCGTCTGCACGTCCTTCTCCGTCAGCAACCGCTTCACCTTGGCCTGTTCGCGGGCAGTCTTCGAGTTGAACTCGTCGATGCAGACCAGCCACATGCGGCCCAGCACACGCTCCACCTGTTCGGCGTTCTGCATCTTGATGTCGTCCATATAGTACTCGCGCATCGACGGCGGCAGGATGTTCTTACAGAAGACAGACTTCTTGATGCCCTCGCTGCCGATGAGCATCGGCACCATCGAGTTGCCGTAGTCGCGGTTGATGTTCATCGCCTGCGCCACCATCGCTAAGAACCAGCGGTGGAAGTACTTCGGCCAGCGTTCATAGTCCGTGGGCAGGCGGCGGGCGAAGTCCTCGATGTAGTTGGCCCGTCCGTCCCAGTTGCCGCAGCCTGCCAGGAACTCATGCACGGGGTTATAGTCGGGGATGTGCGCCGACTCGATGTAGATGCGAATATCGTTCATCCAACTCTCACCGCCCTCCTTCATCTGCTCCACCACGATCGACTTCAACTGGCGGTCCGTCAGCGGCTGCCACTGCTTGAAACTCAGGTCGTTAGGTCGGAACTCAGTCTGTTGCTTCACCACATTATATCGCAACTGGTAGCGACGCTCGAAGAAGTTCTCGATGAAACGTATGATGCGCTCCTTCTCGTTCATCTGCGAGAGCGTCCGCCCGTTGTAGGGCTGTTCGTAGGTGGTACGGAATATCTTGCGGATCAGGTCGTCGCCCAGCGTACGGAACCGCAGGTCCCACATCGCCCGCGTCGTGCAGGCCTCTTCCTCCAGACCCGCCTTCTGGCAGTACGTCGCCAGCAGTTTCGCGCAGTGCTCCATGTCCTGGGGACTCTCGTTGAGGGCGTTCCTCAGGCAGGTGTAGAACTCCAGTTTGTAGCGCTCGCGCTCGTCGTAGTCGGGATACCAGATGACGGTGCCGTCGTCGTCCGTCCGCGTGCCCTCGTATGGTTTCAGCACCCCCTCGTCGTCGTGGATCACGGGCAGCGGCTGGGCATCGGGATTGTAGTATAGTTGTGGGTCGTGGCTCATGCGACAGCCCTTCACCAGCGTGGGCTCACCCACCGTCAGGTTGCACGTCGCCAGGGCCGTATAGATGCGCCCAGCCGTCTGCTGCGCCTCGTTCAGGAAGGCAAGATAGCGGGGCACGTCGAATTGCGGGTTCTGTTTGTTACCGCCTGACAACCAGGGTGTTGCGTTGCCGCTGTACTCACAGCGTACCACTACCTTCAGCGTCACACCGCTCACGCCAGCAAAGGCCAACAGCGTGTAGGGCACCTGCGACACCAGCCGCTTCAGTTCGCCGACCCGCTTCATGCCCTCCGGACAGGGGATGTTGAGCAGCAGCAGTTGGGTGAGCGCGTTCGGATGGTCGAGCCCGCCCTTGCCGAAGGTGGCTGAGAACAACAGATATGGCAGGCGGTCCGAGTCCGTCAACATGTATCTCGGTGCCCCCTTCTCCATCATCAGCCTCGACTGCAAGGCACTGTTCCGTATCCGTGTAGCGGCCTCTTTCGTGTCCTCCGAGCGCATGCGCTCCACGACGGTCTCCAGTTCCGTTGAGACTGGCGTGCCGAACTCTCCTAACTTGGTCTTGATCTTCGTAATTTTCATAGATGTCTTTGTCGTTCTTGCTTATCGTCTGCAAAGTTACCAAAAAATACGCAAACCGCCAAATAATTAAAGGTTTAATTGTAGATAGAAGGAGATAGAGGAAGATAAAAGAAGATAGAAGAAGATAAAGGACAATAGTTTTGCTGCAGAATCATCATGGACAGGGTATTGTCTTCTATCTTCAGCCGCTGAAAAGCGGCTATCTTCCTCTATCTTCC
>JAFTFO010000038.1 GCA_017449495.1 Prevotella sp.
GAGGTTCCATAGGGCAAGCAGCCCTTGGTGGGTTCTTAGGGCAAAGCCCTGAGTCCCTCGGAAGAGCCCACAACTACGAAAGCGAAGCTCGTAGTTATAGTGGGCTATATCAAGGGCAAGCCCTTCATCTCCCTGCACGCATGTTACGGCACTTGCCGGCTATGGATAGAGTCTATCAGATACTGGTTAATGTCGCAATGGGTGAAGCTGTCATCCACCTTGAACTTGCCACCGAAATGCTCCGACCAGAAGTCAATGCAGAAGTCATCAGGGTAGAGAACGATTTGTCTCCCTGTGAGCTTCTTCATCATTTCGTCTGTCAGATTATTTCCAACGCCTACTGCCAACCAGTCGATATCAGGATAGGCCAACGAACCAAGCAGGGCAGTCTTCTCTTCTTGGACAACGACAGCCAGTCTGCCATACAACAGGTGTTCACCAAAGAACACGTTAGGGTCAACATAATAGTCGAAAGCGTACCAAGAATAGAGATGATTGACAAGTGCATCATGATTGAGGATTGATCCGTCATCTACATTGAAGTGTATGACATTACCTCCAACAATCATCCCCTTGCGGTTAATCCGAGGCAGCACAGTGCCATAATGCTCTCCCTTCACTTCATCAGTCGCTCCCAACCGATAACGCATGACAAGATGATCAATCCTGTTTAGCATCTTCGGACTGTCCCCTAACACACTGTCCAGATAATCTGTCAAAGAGGAATAGCGAAGGACAAAGCTGTCTTTAGGAATCTCTATGAGAGACCGTTGATAGGCTGGAGCCTTGGTTGCGAGTATCTGTTTCAATTCTTGTTCGTCCATGTCTTATTCAGTTTATGCAGATTATGCAATTATGCAGCATGAATAATGTGAATAATGAATAATCTTGGATTACTCTTTTAGGAGTCTTGACACCTTACTTTGGGAGATTCTGAGCTGTTCGGCAATGGCTGTCTGCGTCATTCCCTTGGCAGAGAGTTCTCTGACACGGGACTTCACCTCATCCCTATCGTTGCCGCTTTCTATACTCAGATGCTCCTGCTCAGTTCCAAAGCCACGACTGATAAAGCCCAGATTACCACATTCATCCTTACGACGCTCATAGATTGCCACATGGTCAGCGCCCATCGTCAACTCACCATTTCGCCACTTGCACTGTTTGACATAAACAAGGTTTGGGTCAATGCTGGATTGTGCTATTCCTATAGCGTCATCAATCAGCTGGTTTATCTTGGCTGAGCCCTGCATGGCCGAAAGGGAAAGAGGGACATTACCAGAGTACATCTTGGGAACATGATTGAGAACCACTAACGTCCAGTTGTATTTCTTCTTCAAGGTATTTAGTGAAGCCATCAGAGTTCCCGCATCAGCACTTCTGTCAAGCGACTGTCCAAAGGCTGTGATATTGTCAATAAACACGACATCCACATAATTGGCAACTGCCACTTCCTCTATCCCTTTAAGTACATCCTCTGCAGGATGCTCTTTATCCATCTCAGCACGAAGAAAGGTGGAAGGGAAATTGGGACTCTCATAGCGGTTGCCAAGTTGACGGGGTGTCATTTCGCAGTCCACATATAACACCCGCTTGCTTTGTTCGGCAATATATCTTGCTATCTGCATAGCAAAGATTGTCTTGCCAATACCAGACTGTCCGAAGATGATACTGAGATCACCTTCGAGCACAATGTCTGGGTAGAGTGAGACCAATGGTGGCAACATATGTGCATCTTCAATGCACTTGTTCATCGGCTCAACTATAAATCCACCTCCATTCACAGGCTCAGCATCTTGGAGTGCCTTGAATGATTGTTTGATGATGTCCTTTCCCATCATTTCAATCCTTTCTCTATCCGTTCAACATCCGATTGCTTGTACTGATTCTTGCCACCCAGTTTATAACAGGGCAGATAGCCACTGGCATTCCAACGCCAGAGTGTTGCTCTGCTCTTTCGCAGACGCTTAATCACTACAGCCTCGTCAATCATCACGTCATTCTCAGCTTCTTTTCGGGACTGAGCAAGTTCGTCAGCCCATTCAAGAAAGGCAGACTTCAGGACACCAACAGTTGTTATCACCACAGTATTTGACTGTGAATCGTCTAACATTGCAATAGACTTCATTATGTATATTTAGCAGGTTCTTTTGGCGATCCTCACGGTCAGACATTGACCTCGCACCTGCCGGGATCCATCCTCTGCAATGAGGCTTGCAGCGATTTCACGGTGCGAAGGTACAAATTTTTGAAATACGCTTGATTCATTCTGAGTAGCCTGCGGTAGCCGACTACCAAAAGCTACTTCTGTTAATCGGATTTAACGCAAAAAGGCACTAAAAAAGGCCTGTAAACATGAGATTACAGACCTTGTCGCTAACACTCTGAGGAAATCTTTTCTTAGACAAAAGACCAGAGCCAACGAAAAAATTGATAGAGCATATTCTTGGGCGACATAGAGGTCTTAACAAATTCTATTCGACCATCGTCATGCTTAGTGTAGCCTATCCTTGACCTCAATACTGTTCTAATAGGTCGGAAGAATGTTTCACGGTCACCCCTATCTAATTGTGCAAGTTCCTTGTTATAAGCCTTCTGATGAATAGAAGGGAATTCATCTTTTATATTTTCGTATTTACAGCTGCTTAACAAACCCTCATCGCGTGCAACAAACATGACAGTAGCAGCACCCTTTCCGACTTCTCCATCGGTCATGAAGTGTAGTGTATCTATTATTTCCTTGGCTCTTTCTGGGAATTGTACAACCTTCAGAAAAGACGACGGCCTACTTTCTTTATTCATTTGTCTCCACATTTTGAGAAAGGCCAAAACTATCTTCGGGGTCAATCCTTTAAAAGATTTCCCTAAAAGTTGTTTTATAAGCCCTTCGACCTCATCATAATGATTCTTTGCCCGAATAAACAGATATTCTATCACCCGCTTGTGACTTCTATCTTTCTCACAGAACTGCTTAAAAGTCAAATTAGGCCTCTCGGTCATTATCAACATAACCTCTGCAACAGACTCCAACGATGGGACTGGAATATTGTCATCCACCTTCCCATCTGGTTGTAAACGTTGTTTGATCAAAGACATTACATACTCAACATTCTTATCTGTATTGGACTTCCCATATTCTCTGTCCAGATTCTCACAAAACTCGTCAAATTTATCTTTTGCCATACCTTACTCTAAAATCTTCAAATCTTTGTTTACATAATACAACGGCTGCTTATACGCATAGCACATCAACACGAAACGGTCTTTCATATCCATGTGAGTATAGTGATTCACCGCGTCACTACCCTCATGATGCAATCCAGCAGCATACATGTTTATCTGGGCCTTAGTCAGAATATCAACATGCGTCTTTCGACAAGTTTTGCTGCTGGCCAGCTCGTAAAGGGGCTGATATTTATTATTACCAAGTTCCTCATCAAAGACTGCACACTTACGGTCAATGCCACAATATTTCATCAATTCTTTGATTTTTACATTATAACCACTTTTGCCACTGACATATTTCAAGATATGGAAGTTAAATTTATACTTCATAATGATATCATAGGCAAAGCGCATCACAGGAGTCTCAATTTCTTTACGGCTCACATTTTCTCTGAGTGTTTTCTCTGGCAAATAATGAATATACATGATACCATCATCAGATACTGCAATATTGTCCATCGACAATCTTTTGAACTCGCTGATGCGGCATCCAAAGGCACATTGCAGGACAAAAGCATCTTTTGTTTCCTGTAGAGGCTCTGGCACTTCAGTATCCCTAACTTTTAGGAACTCTTCTTGCAAAAGGAAAATAGGTGGATCATAAGACTCGCGCATCATGGTTCGTTTCTTGTTCTTTCCCAAATAGATGAATGGCGAAGCACTCAACTCGCCTTTCTCTATCAACTCATTGAAGAATGCCTGAATCTTTTTCATCTTTGTTGCAACTGTATTCTGGTCACGGCGTTCTGCAGGTATATTCCTTGGCTTGACCATATCATACAGGCTCTTATGTTTATCCACGTATTTGTATTCATCAAACAGGAACTGTCGAAAATCCATCAGATCATCCGCATCAAATTCTGACGGAGTGACCTTCAGCCGATGTTGGATAGTAAGAAATCTGGTGAGTTCACCTAATGACACCTTATAATGTCTCTGCCTGCCTTCGCCAAAATTACCGTCACGCAAGCCATCATCGATGTATTTTGAAAACCTATCAACTAGCGTCATCTCAGTCAGAGCTTTCACATTCTTTTGGGGATGTAATACGTCTGAAATAGCCTTTTCAAAGTCTTCAGCCGTAATACGAGTTTTGTCTTTAACCTCGCATAACTGCCGATAAGCTGTTTCCATAGCATCTATTTCCGTGTCTATATCAAGTTTCAGTTGCTTGTTATATACACTCACGCGGGGTTTTAACTCACCATTATCAGTAAACTTATCCAGATCCTTTAGTTCTGCGTCAATTTCACTCTTATGGTACAGGTCAACACCTCTTCCATCGCGCAAACGGAAACGGAGCCTTATGGTTCCTTCCTGCTTGCTTGTCCTCTTTACTATTGTAAGTCCTTTCATACCTATTATATTATTAAAGCGTGTTTAAAACGTGGTGCAAAGGTACTCTTTTTGCACCACCGAACCAAATTATTGCACCACATTTTTGAAACGCTTTAATATATTTAACCTCGTAAACACCTGATTTACAATACAAATCGTCTCAAAATTATTTCACGGTATTTCAATTTTTGAATCCCAAACGGATCACAGAAAGAGAGAAGTTTTTCGCTTCTCTCTTTTTGTTATTGATACTTTCATGTAATACCCTCTGCTGTTACTGGCCTATGAGCTTTGGCTTGAGCTCGTCGGGTGATTCTTTGGTGAACATATTAACCTGAGGACCGTCTTTCGTAAAGAAGTCCGTGATGGTCTTGATGTCGAGCGTCAGTGTCGGATTGAAGTCGTCACTCGACATGTAGTCGAGGATGGCATGGCGCATCTGACGGGCTACCACTCGGTGTTCCAAGTCACTGTCGATGTCCATCGTCGTCATGAGGAGTTTGCCTTTCAATACATTCGCCTCAATGAGCATACCTAACTTACGACTGACATGCCAGGTGTCTATCGGTTGGATGGGTGGCTGGTAATCGGCTGGCAGTTCCATCAGGTTCATCACCTGAGCCTTGTTCAGTAGCTCCCACCAGTTCAGGTTGCTCCAGTCGTCGGTGGGGAAGTCGTGCTTGAAGAGTGGATGCTTTGTGTCGATATAGGCACCCGTGGTGTGGGGCGGCCGCATCTTGAACCACGAGGTGTTCCAGAATACAGGCAGATAGTGCTGTACGACATCACTGCCCAGACGCACCTTCCCTGCTGCCGTCAATAGCACATTTCCGCCCTTCTTCAGCACTGCAAGAGCCTGTTCATCGAATGAATCGGTCACCAAGAACTTCTCACTCATCACTTCTTCACTTTTGACTTCTTCGGGGTACACCCAGAAGTCCCAGTGGTTCGACACTTGTTTGCCAATTCTGACGGTGAGGGTAAGCTTGCAAGGCTTGCTGATGCTGTCGAGCGGATAGACGACTGTTCCTATCCCGCAGTTCTTGCCCATCGGGATGCTGTCGGACAAGAGGCCGCCCCCCGCGACAACACGCTCACCCTCTGTGATGAAAAAGTGCTTCCGGATGGGAGAGATGTCACCGTAAAGAGCGTTATAGACCTCAATGGGAACCCTCAGCGTGTCGGCAGTGGTGTAGACGAACTTTGGGAAGCGTGCCAGTGGCACTATTGGCGAACAGAACTCCCTCCACTCTTTGGCATTGACATAACCTTTCTCTCGCCAATGCACGTTCAGAGGACCGACGAGGGCCGTCCCCTGGCCGCTATAGTCGTTAAGCGAGAGCAGCTGGAAACCGGCATAGTCCTTCGTCCGCAGATTACGCTCGATCTCATGCTTATAGCAAAGCGTCTGTAGTCTGCCGCTGGCCATCAGGAACTTCTCCGCCTGCTGCTCCATGCCGTTTTCTCGGAGTAGGTCGCGGAAGATCTCGAAGTTGCGCGGTTTATAGACTCCCGTGTATTCGGATATCTCACGGAAGTTAGGGAAGGCGCACCACTGGCCTTTTTCGTGGGTAATGATCGGACTGTGGTTAGGCACAGTGTCCCGATAGTTCCTTGGGAACTCTATCTGACTATAGTAATCATCGTCGGAATGGGGGGCGGACTTATCCCAGTCAAGACCCCTGGCACCGCCCTTGACATGATACTCCGAACCGTCGTCCCAAGCCCAGCCACCCCCAACGGAGGCGCCGCAATAGATTTTCGACGGGTCGTAGCGCTTCATCTCCTTCACCCAGTCGTTACAATAGGGAACCCAGTCGCCTGCGGGCTCATTGCCTGCTGCCATCATGATAAACGAGGGGTGATGACCGTAAGTGTCTATAATCCGCTTCGACTCATTCAGCAGATACTCATCGATCTTCTGTCCACGACGGAGTCTTACACCATGGTTAGGCCACGAGGGACCCTCGGGCTGTAGATAGATACCCACCTTGTCGGCAGCTGCAAAGGCAGCCTCTGGCGGACAATAGGAATGGAAGCGCACGTGGTTCAGGCCATATTCCTTCATCTTGGTGAAGATATTGATCCACGATGTTTCATCCGTAGGAGGATAGCCCGTCTCTGGGAAGCAGCAGTTCTCCACAGTACCTCGCAGCCACAACGGCCGGTCGTTGATATACAGTTGCCGGTCCTGTGTCCTCACCTTTCTGAGGCCGAAGGTCGTCTCGTAATAGTCGTCGCCAACGCCGATACCTATCTGATATAGCTGGGGACTGAACTCCTCCCATAAGCCGAAGGTCGGTCCGAGGGGGATGTGCAGGTTCATCGTATTACCAATGACAACCTCCCTGACCATATAGACGATGTCATTTCCTCCCATAGGCATAATCGTGACCAACATTTCCTCATCGTAATAAAGAGGATTAAACTCACTGTCCAGTTGCACGGTTACTCGTAACTCTCCATTGACTGGCTCGGGGTTGATCTTCACCTGTTTGATGCTCATTCGCTGTGACTGGGCACAGAGTTCCATCCGTCCGACGATACCGTTCCAGTTGCCTTGAGTCTGGTCTGTGATGCTGTGGGAGTCCTGTCCGACGCAGACATTCTCGATGCCGTTATACACACAAATGGCAATGGTGTTCCGCTGGCCGGGCACAAGAAACGGTGTCACGTCATACTGATGAGGTGTGGAGAGTGACATCTGGTGACCCACTTCATGGCCGTTGATATAGGCGGTTGTCTCGATATGAGGGCGTTCTAAGAAAAGCGTCACACGGTGCTTCTTCCAGTCTCTGGGGACATAGATACTCTTCCGATACCAGGCCTTTCCAACAAAAGTCTTCTCCGGGGTGAGGAAGAAAGGGAATTTTACGTTGCCTTCCTGACGATACTGTTCCATCCAGGGGTTGAAATAGTATGACGAGTCATAGATCGAACAGGTCCAGCGGGTATCGGCGGTCACGGGATACCCCTTCCCGTTGGTCAGCAGCGACCCCGGTAGCATCACGTAGTCGTCGTAATGCGTCGAGTCATTGAGAGACAGATCCCAAGAGCCTTCCAAACTGATGACCTCTTGAGCTGCAACGGTGGCACCTGATAATAGGCAGGCTGTCAGTGCCAGAAGAACAAAGAAACGCCGTATTCTCATGGGACGATATTCCTTTTATAGTTTAATATGAGGCAGTGCAGGGGATGCCGGCGGCAATGACACGGTCGCGGATGGCATCGAGTTGTTCGTGGGTGGCCTTGAGGAGACCTTGTGTGGGAGTCTCACGGTCGATGGTATAGATCATCACCTGCTGGGGCTTGATCGCCTTGACGGCTTCCAGCCAGGGACCTACGTAGGCCTCTCCCGTGTTATCTACCGATTCCATCTCTCCTTCATTCCGGATGTCCCCCCTCATGAACATCGTCTGGATGATGACATGTCCCTGGAAGGCCTTCAGACGCTCGATGATCAGTTGGACGTCATAGGTGCCATTCGGATGGTCCACCTTATTGATATAGACAGGGTCAACGGTGTCGAGCTTGAGAATATTGTTGTCCACTTGCATTAGGGCATCGTGTACCTGAGGACGGTGGATCATCGTCGCATTGCTGAGCACAGACACTTTAGCGTAAGGGCAGTACTGGTCACGCAGAAGGATGGTGTCGGCAATGATTTCTGCGAAGTGAGGATGGCAGGTGGGCTCACCATTGCCGGCAAAAGTCAGTACGTCGGGCAACTGACCGTCGGCAACCATTTCCTTCAGTTTGGCTTCCAGTTTCGTGGCGACCTCTTCACGGGTAGGGAGGGGTAGGGACGGCCGGTGGTCTTCGTTAAACCCACACTCACAGTAGATGCAGTCGAAGGAACAAACCTTACCGTCGGCAGGCAGTAGGTTGATGCCTAAAGAGATGCCCAGCCGGCGGCTGTGGACAGGGCCGAAGATAGGCGATGGATAGATAATTGTACTCATAACGGGTGCAAAATTACACAATTTCAGCCACAGATTCCACAGATTAACACTGATTAATGGATAATTCTTCTTAAAAATATGTGTAATCTGTGGCTTTTTTATTAATTTTGCACCCGAATTCAAAAGATTACGTACGTAAACCTAACATGAAAAGACGTAAGGAGAAGGCTGGCCGCCGTCAAGGTGTGCAGTTGATGACGTTGTGTATCAGTACATCGATGGTGCTGGTGCTGTTGGGACTTGTCGTGTTCTCTGTGCAGACCTCGCGCAATCTGTCGCAGTGGGTGAAGGAGAATCTGACAGTGACGGTTGTGCTCAACGACGAGATCAGTGTCGGCGATGCCAAGCAGTTCCAGAAGGACCTGACCCACAGACCTTTCTCGAAGAATGTCATGTACATCAGTCGTGAACAGGCGTTGAAGGAACAGACGGAAGCCATGGGCTCCGACCCCTCGGAGTTCTTGGGCATGAACCCGTTCCCTGCCACCCTTGAACTACAGCTACATTCCGACTATGCCAATGCCGATTCGCTGGGATGGATCAGCGACGAGTTGCGGAAGAACCCGAAGGTCACCGATGTGGCATATCAGGTGGACCTGATGGACAGCGTGAACCGTAACCTCGCCAAGGTGAATATCCTGCTGCTGGTGCTGGCAGTATTGCTGACATTCATCTCGTTCTCGCTCATCAACAACACGGTTCGCCTGAGTGTCTACTCGCGCCGGTTCCTCATCCACACGATGAAACTGGTGGGCGCCTCGTGGGGCTTTATCCGCCGGCCTTTCATGCGACAGGGGGCGATTGTGGGCATCATCGCAGCGCTGATAGCCATCGCTGTGCTGGGCGGCGGGGTCTATGCGCTCTATTATTACGAGCCGAACATCCTGACGATCATTTCTTGGCGAGAGCTTGTGATTACGGCATTGGCTGTGATTGCCTTTGGACTGGTCATCACGCTGACGTGTTCCTACATCTCCGTGAACAGGTTCCTCCGTATGCCGGCAGGAGAACTGTATAAAATTTAATGAAAAGTGAATAGTGAAAAGAATATGGATAGAAAGAATTTTGCATTTGACAAGACGAACTTCATTCTGCTGGCCATCGGCATGGCAGTCGTGGTCGTCGGTTTCCTGCTGATGACGGGACCGGCTTCTTCGGATACGGTCTATGAACCGGATATCTTCAGCGCTCGTCGTATCAAGGTGGCTCCGGTGGTATGCTTGCTGGGCTTTGTGTCAATGATCTATGCGGTGGTCCGCAAACCTAAAGATTAGAATAAGGGATGGATTGGATTCAGACAATTATTATATCGGTAATAGAGGGACTGACCGAGTTCCTGCCTGTTTCGTCAACAGGACACATGATCATAGCCCAGAATCTGATGAATGTGCCTCAGGGCGATCCTTTTGTGCATGCATTCACATTTATCATACAGTTTGGTGCCATCCTGTCGGTGGTGTGCCTCTATTGGAACCGCTTCTTCCAGTTCGATAATACGCCGGCACCTGAGGGTAGTGGCCTGTGGGCGCGGCTAAAGCACAAGTTCTACTTCTACTGGCTGCTGATTGTGGGTGTGTTGCCTGCAGTGGTCATCGGTCTGTTGGCTAAGAAGTCGGGACTGCTGGACTGGCTGCTGGACAGCGTAGAGGTAGTGGCTATCATGCTTGTGGCCGGAGGTGTGTTCATGCTTTACTGCGACAAACTGTTTAACAAGGGCAGCGAGAAAAACAAGGTAGACGAGCACCGTGCGTTTATGATAGGACTCTTCCAGTGTATCTCGGTGATTCCTGGTGTATCGCGTTCGATGGCTACCATCGTAGGAGGTATGACCCAGGGACTAACCCGCAGAAGGGCTGCAAAGTTCTCGTTCTTCCTGGCCGTGCCGACTATGGCAGGAGCTACACTGCTGGACCTGCTGGACCTGATGAAGGAGGATACGGTATGGGCTACCAGTCATAACATCACGATGCTGGTGCTGGGGTGCGTGATAGCCTTTGGGGTGGCCCTGCTGGCTATGAAGTGGTTTGTAGGATATATCACAAAATACGGATTTAAGGCTTTCGGTATTTATCGTATTGTGGTGGGCACTATTATCATCGTGTTGTTGCTCACAGGTCATTCGTTAGCAATGGTTGACTGATGAATTTTCAGGAGGGAGCTTATATCTATATCAACAAGCCCTATCGCATGACGAGCTTCGGGGCCCTGGCGCACATCCGCTATGTGGTGTCGAAGCGACTCCACGTGAAGCGTGTGAAGATGGGACATGCCGGCACCCTCGACCCATTGGCAACAGGGGTGTTGATCCTCTGTACGGGGAAGACCACCAAACAGATTGAGACACTACAGAACCATACGAAGGAATACACGGTCACCCTGCAGTTGGGCGCCACGACGCCCAGCTACGACATGGAGCACGACGTGGATAACACCTATCCGACGGCACACATCACCCGGGAACTGATCCTCGAGACCCTGCCCCGCTTTGTGGGTGATATCATGCAGGTGCCCCCAGTGTTCTCTGCCTGTATGGTGGCTGGTGACAGGGCTTACGACCTTGCCCGAAAGGGACAGGAGGTCAAACTCGCGGCAAAGCCTGTGCGTATTGATGAGCTTGAGCTCACAGCTTTCGACCCCTCGACAATGCAGATGTCTATCCGTGTGGTCTGTGGCAAAGGCACTTATATCCGCTCGCTGGCCCGTGATATCGGCGAGGCGCTGGGTAGTGGAGCCTATCTGACTGCCCTCTGCCGAACCCGTGTCGGGGATGTCCGCATCGAGGATTGCCTGACGTTTGATGAGTTCCCCGCTTGGCTGGAAGAGAACCTCGAAGAGTAAAAAGGTAAAAGAGTAAGAAGGTAAAATAGTAAATTAATATATGAAGTTATCACAGTTTAAGTTTAAGCTCCCTGAGGAGTTGGTTGCCCTGGAGCCTACAGCCCACCGCGACGAGTGTCGGCTGATGGTGCTCCACCGCAAGAGTGGCAAGATCGAGACGACGAAGCAGGATGAGAACGGTAAAGACCTGAAAGACAAAGACGGTAATCCTGTCTATCTTGATTTCCGTAATATCCTTGACTACTTCGACGAGGACGACACCTTTATCTTCAACGATACGAAGGTGTTCCCGGCCCGTCTCTACGGCACGAAGGAGAAGACCGATGCCAAGATCGAGGTGTTCCTGTTGCGCGAACTGAACCGCGACCTCCGGCTTTGGGACGTGCTCGTGGAGCCTGCCCGTAAGATCCGTATCGGCAATAAGCTTTTCTTCGAGGACGATGGCCCGATGGTGGCCGAGGTCATCGACAACACCACGAGCCGCGGACGCACGCTGCGATTCCTCTATGACTGCCCCCATGATGAGTTCAAGCAGGAACTCTTCGCTTTAGGTGCTGCCCCGCTGCCCCGCTATATCATCGACCGCCGCCCGGCTACTCCTGAGGATATGGAACTCTTCCAGACCATCTATGCCAAGAACGAGGGTGCCGTCACTGCCCCTGCTACGGGCCTGCACTTCAGTCGTGAGCTGTTGAAGCGCATGGAGATCCGGGGTATAAACTTCGCCTATATCACCCTGCACTGCGGACTGGGTAACTTCGACGCCATCGAGGTGGAGGACCTGACGAAACACAAGATGTCATCGGAGCAGATGTTCGTCGACAAGGAGGCCTGTGATATCGTGAACCGTACGAAGGAGTCCGGCCACCGTGTGTGTGTCGTCGGTGTCAGCACCGCCCGTGCCACAGAGACGGCTGTGGGTACCGACGGCTTGCTGAAGGAGTTCGAGGGCTGGACCAATAAGTTCATCTTCCCGCCTTACGAGTTCGGCATGTCCAATGCCCTTGTGGCCAACTTCTATCACCCCGAGTCGCCGATGATGATGATTCAGGCTTCGTTCGGCGGCTACGACAATGTCTATAAGTGCTACACGCAGGCCGTGAAGCACGGCTATAAGTTCGGCTGCTTCGGCGATGCGCTCTTGATCGTCGACGATTGATCCTTATATGCATCAGGTGTATCTCGGGCTGGGGAGCAATCTCGGCGACAGGGAGGCGAATATCCGTGAAGCCATCCGCCTGATTGGCGAGCGAGTGGGGGAGGTCATCCGCCAGTCGTCGCTCATCGAGACAGAGCCCTGGGGCTTCGAGTCGGAGAACAAGTTCCTCAACGGCGTTATCCTCTGCTCGACCACCCTCAGCCCCCGCCAACTCCTGAAGGCTACACAGAAGATAGAGCGAGAACTCGGAAAGAAAAAGGTCCATGCTACAAAGCGTAGCAATGATTCATCACTTTCCACGCTTCATTCTACACTTTATAAAGACAGGCCCATCGACGTCGACATCCTTCTCTATGATGACTTGACCGTCGATGAGCCCGACTTGAAGATTCCTCATCCTCTGATGCAAGAGCGACCGTTTGTGATGGTGCCCTTAAAGGAAATTATTCTATGACCTCAATCTGTTTCACTACCACGTCGTAGTATTCATAACCTGCATAGGTCATAGTATTTCCGTCACCGTTCTTGTCGAGTTCCTTACAAGTATAGGCATCGCCGGTGAACTTCACTTTCAGCCCCTCTTTCTTGAACTCGTCAGGCAGGTTGTACATAAAGTAGCAAATACCGCCATCGAAGTAAACCACTCCCGGCTCCGGCTCTGGTAAGGGCGCGTTTACAAACCAGAAACCCTCGTTGTCATAGGGACGGATATAGCCCGTAGCGGTGATTTCCTTAATAAAGTCGGCAGCGTCAGGCAACTGCATGTCACTTCCCCTTGCAGCCGTTTCCAATCCAGGGACTTGCTGTTCAGGTACATTCACATCATCGTCGTTGCTGCAAGCACTAAACATTCCAAACGAGAGCAACAAGCTCATCATCATAACTACATTTCTTTTCATAACACTTAATTTTACTTGTTAAACAATCGTGATCTACTTATAGAACTTGGAAAAACCAAAATGCTACACATTAAAGAGTTAAAGAATGTTATTCGGATTCCTTTTTAACATTTCTATTCTTCTTATGTTACAAGACTCTTGTACTGTACTCTTCGGTCTGTATAACATTATTTAACCCTTTTCCATACAATCTTTTTGCTTTTTCGGAATTATATATATAGAAATGTATAACTTTGCATAGGATTAAAAGAATAGAGAAAGTATGAAAAAGTATTTATGGGTGTTTGGAGCGCTGATGATGGTGCTCGGGCTATGTGGTTGCAGTGACGGTGATGGATCAGAATTGGATTCCGGGAATCTGATCTTCGAGAGTAACCCGACGACTCTTGATGGTACGTGGTGCATGGTAAGTGCCAGTTTTGCAGAGAATGGTATTAAAGAGTATCAGCCGGATGATGTCGTTGTCACTTTCAATGCGGCAACGGGCACCATGCGTGTTGAAAACAAACGGGTTAACATCTTCCTCAAAACTGGTACCTATTTCTACACGACCACAACCAAAAAGGACCCGAACTTCGACACCGAGTCTCGGGTATTAGTCATACGCTGGTCTGACGAGGCGTTTGATGATATGGAAGCCAGATGCACTTATTACTTCCACGACGGGATGCTATGCCTCGACTGGGGAGTGGCTGTTGACGGTCCGGGCTATTATTTCAGAAAGCCTATACAGAATCAGAACTGGCCACGACTGCTGTAGTCTAAACACGCCGCAAAGGGCGTCGGCGTCGATTTTCATCTAAAAATTTGCTGGTTCCGAAATATATTCGTATCTTTGCAACTGATTTATTTCGAAACGTACAAAAGCTATCAGCAACTATGATGAAAGAAAAACTATTGACTACAGTGGCAGCACTGATGCTCTTGACTAGTACCCATGCCCAGTCGGCTTGCTGTGGCAAGGACGACAACCCCTACAAGAAGTACACGGCCGACCTGCCGTTTGAGATGCCTGAAGTGAAGGCACCTGTCATCCCTGACAACTCCGTCACCCTGAGTGACTATGGGGCTGATCCCACAGGCGTCAGCCTTTGTACTGATGCCTTTGCCCAGGCTGTCGATGCGCTGACGGCAAAGGGTGGGGGACATCTCATAGTGCCTCGCGGTGTGTGGCTCACAGGCCCCATCGTTCTCAAGAGCGACATAGACCTGCATCTCGAGATGGGCGCCGTCATCCGTTTTGCGGCCAACGAGACTCTCTATCCTATCATCAAGACCTCGTTCGAGGGTCTTGAGACGCGCCGCTGTCAGTCGCCTCTTTCAGCCGTAGGAGCCACGAACATCTCTATCACCGGTGAAGGTGTCATCGACGGCAATGGCCAGTACTGGCGACCCGTGAAGCGTTCGAAGGTGTCGGAAGGCATGTGGAAGAATATCCTTCAGCGGCCCGGTGGCTTGGCACTCAGACCAGACTACTGGGTACCTTCGGAGAGCTATGCCCAAGGTGAGAAGGGGGCCGACCTCAACGTGCCTACGGCTAAGACCGACGAGGAGTGGGAGGCCATCCATCGTTTCCTCCGTCCTGTGATGATCAGCCTCGTGAGTTGCAAGAACGTGCTGCTCAAGGGCGTTATCTTCCAGAACTCTCCCGCCTGGAACATCCATCCGTTGATGTGTGAGAATATTATTATAGATAATGTACTCGCACGAAACCCCAGTTATGCTCAGAATGGCGATGCTCTCGACCTGGAATCGTGTAAGAATGCGCTCATCGTCAACTCTAAGTTTGATGCGGGCGACGATGGCATTTGTATCAAGAGCGGCAAGGATGCCGACGGCCGTAAGCGGGGTGTTGCCTGTGAGAATGTCGTCGTCGATGGCTGTACCGTCTTCGCAGGCCATGGCGGCTTCGTCGTAGGTTCGGAGATGAGTGGTGGCGTGCGTAACTTCAAGGTGTCGAACTGTCAGTTCCTGGGCACCGACGTGGGCTTGCGCTTTAAGTCGAAGCGTGGGCGTGGCGGTATCGTGGAGAATATCTATATCGACCGTATCTCGATGATGGATATCACCACCGACGCTATTACGTTCAACATGTACTATGGCGGGCTGTCAGTCTCCGAGATGAAGGCTGCCGGCATTCAGCCTGACAACATAACAAAAGTGGCTGTCGACGAGACGACCCCCATCTTCCGCAATATCTTTATTCAGGATGTGGTCTGCAATGGTGCCGGCCGTGCTATGGAGTTCAACGGACTGCCCGAGATGCCTATCGACAATATCCACCTGAAGGATATTACGATCCGAGCCAAAGAGGATGCGGTGTTCCAGAACGTGACGGAGAATGTGTCACAGGAGAATGTGAAAATAATAAAGGTCCGCGATTAGCGGACCTTTGTTGTTTTGCTTACTTACGAAGACCGAGGGCCTTGATAATAGCACGATAACGATTGATGTCGTTTTTGTAGAGATACTTCAGCAACTTGCGGCGCTTACCGACGAGCATGGTCAGTGAACGGGCTGTGTTGTGATCCTTGTGGTTCTGCTTCAGGTGCTCTGTCAGGTGAGAGATGCGATAGCTGAAGAGGGCGATCTGAGCCTCTGCTGAACCAGTGTCCGTGGCGCTCTTGCCATACTGACCGAAGATCTCCTGCTTTTTGGCTTTGTCTAAATACATAATTGAATGTGATTAAATGTTGTTTGCATAAACATCTTTCGGACGCCATTCTTGCCTAATCACAGACGAGTTTACGTCGTCAGATGCATCGGATTTTCCGAAATGCGGGTGCAAAGGTACGAATATTTTGAATAAAAACCAAATATTTCCCAAAAAAGTTGTACCTTTGCAGCCGTTTTTAGCAACAGATTACACAGATTTATATAAAACTAGGTATGCAGGATATCAGGAACATAGCAATTATAGCCCACGTAGACCATGGTAAGACGACCCTCGTGGACAAGATGATGCTGGCTGGCAATCTCTTCCGTGAGGGACAGAACCTCAGCAATCAGGTGTTGGATGCTAACGACCTCGAACGTGAGCGAGGCATCACCATCCTATCGAAAAACGTCAGCATCAATTGGAAAGGTGTGAAGATTAATATCATCGACACCCCAGGACACTCTGACTTCGGCGGTGAGGTGGAGCGTGTGCTCAACATGGCCGACGGCTGTCTATTGCTCGTCGATGCCTTCGAGGGACCGATGCCCCAGACTCGCTTCGTGCTGCAGAAGGCCCTCCAGATCGGCCTGAAGCCCATTGTGGTGGTGAACAAGGTGGACAAGCCCAACTGTCGCCCGGAAGAAGTCTACGAGATGGTGTTCGACCTGATGTTCTCGCTGAATGCTACAGAAGATCAGTTGGACTTCCCCGTAGTCTATGGCTCGGCCAAGAACGGTTGGATGGGTGAGGACTGGAAGACACCCACTGACAATATCACCTATCTGCTCGACAAGATCGTGGAGGTGATTCCTGCGCCGCAGCAGCTTGAAGGCACGCCACAGATGCTCATTACGAGTCTTGACTATTCAAGCTATCAAGGTCGTATCGCCGTGGGCCGTGTGCATCGTGGACGGCTGAAGGACGGTATGCAGGTGACGATAGCCCATCGCGACGGTTCGATGGAGAAGACGAAGATCAAGGAACTGCACACTTTTGAGGGCATGGGACATGTCCGCACTGAGTCGGTGGACTGTGGTGATATCTGTGCTGTGATTGGCCTGGAGAAGTTTGAAATTGGCGACACTATCTGCGACTTGGAGAACCCGGAGCCACTGGCACCTATCGCCATTGACGAGCCGACTATGTCGATGTTGTTCACCATCAACGATTCGCCTTTCTTCGGAAAAGATGGTAAGTTTGTGACCTCGCGCCACATCAATGACCGTCTCGAGAAAGAGCTGGAGAAGAACCTGGCGTTGCGCGTGGAGCCTTTCGAGGACTCTACGGATAAGTGGATTGTCTCTGGCCGTGGCGTGCTCCATCTCTCGGTGCTCGTCGAGACCATGCGCCGTGAAGGCTATGAGCTGCAGGTGGGTCAGCCGCAGGTTATCTATAAAGAGATTGACGGCAAAAAGTGTGAGCCTATAGAGGAACTGACCATCAATGTGCCGGAGGAGTTCTCGTCGAAGATGATTGATATGGTGACGCGCCGTAAGGGTGAGATGACCTCGATGGAGAATCAGGGTGAGCGTGTGAACATTGAGTTCGATATCCCCTCTCGTGGCATCATCGGCCTGCGTACCAATGTGCTGACAGCTTCTCAGGGTGAGGCCATCATGGCCCACCGCTTCAAGGAGTATCAGCCTTACAAGGGTGAGATCGAGCGTCGTGTGAACGGTTCGATGATCTCCATGGATACGGGCAATGCCTTTGCCTATGCTATCGATAAATTGCAGGATCGCGGCAAGTTCTTCATTGACCCAGGTGAGGATGTGTATGCCGGACAGGTTGTGGGCGAACATGTCCACGACAACGACCTCGTGGTCAATGTCTGTAAGGCCAAGCAACTGACCAACGTCCGTGCCTCAGGAACCGACGAGAAGGCCCGCATCATCCCGAAGACTGTGATGAGTCTTGAGGAGTGCCTGGAGTATATTAAGCAGGACGAGCTGGTGGAGGTGACTCCGAAATCGATGCGTATGCGTAAGACGATCCTCGACCACGATCAGCGCAAAAAGGCTGCGATTCAGCGAGGGTAGATCGAAGCTTGTTTCAGCTCTACCGAGCGTTAGCAGGCTCGACCGCAGGTCAAGGCTGCGATTCAGCGAGGGTAGAGCTATCTTACAACTTTCTTTGTCTTTCCGTCACTCATGCGGATGATGTTTACACCGCGTTGAGGCTGACTCAGTTGTCTGCCGTCGAGGCGGTAGTATTCCATCTCTTGGCTCTCCTCCATAGGTATCGTATGGATAGCCGTAGTACCAATCACTGCATGAATGTTCACGTGGCGATCAAAAGGCATGGGGAAACTATAGGCGGCACCGTCGATGTGGATATGTGCGATGTTACCCAGAGGTGATTCGGTGGTGATGTCCCATCCCGTCACCTGTTTGCCGTCAGTAGGAGTGGCGTTCAAACGAACAATGCGATTACTAAAGAACTAGCCGTCGAAAGTGCCTTCACTCAGCGGAATGTCGTTGACGGTAAACTTAATGTCCTCCAAACCTGTCGCATCTTTGTTGATTGTCAGGGGAGTGGGGGCACCAAGATGATAAAAGTCTGCAAGTTGTTGATAGAAGATGTCTGTGCGCTGCCTGATCCAGGTACGGGCATCGTCGAGCTCGGTATCATAGTTGGGCCACCAGGCGTTGATCAATTTCCGGTGATTAGGATATTCGTATTTGATGAGGTCGTACATCGGGTCCCAGATGGCACGCACGCCTTTCTCATTGAGGAAATCTCCCATGTAGACCGCACAACGGTCGATGAACAGATTATAGAAGTCCTGATCTTCCATCAGGTGACGGAACAGGCGACTGTACTCTGGTTGGTTGGCCCAGTTGCGCTCACTGTCATAGTCAGGATCATAAAGCCATTCGATAGTCTTATATGTGACAGGGTGACCATAGAGCCCCAGCCCGAAATCGGTATCCTTGGCAATAAAGCGCCATCTGCCACCTTCTGTCCTGGGGCGCCATAAGACGATATTATTGCCAGGAAAGTCCTGGTTGCTATAAAAGAGGTTCATGATCATCAGGTTGGCGAACTCCCCGCAGTCCATCCATTGCTCGTATTCTGCGAGGGTATGCCCGTGCTCTGCGTAGAATTCTTTGAAGGCGTTATAGTTTTTCCAGTCACCTTCTTTCAGATTCCACCAGTTCTCAAACATGTCAATATCCTCCAGTCCGTCGTAATAGGTATAGATGTTATCCTCATTAGAGCGGTCACGGATATTCAGTATGCCTTTATACTTGCCGTTCATGTAAATAATGACAGGTCGCCATGACTGCCAGTCGAGGTCTGCATGTTCTGCTATAGAGCGCTGGATGACGGCATCCCGCATATACAGGTAGTCAAAGTCATTACCTGCGTTGCGTAATACAATCGACTTGAAGTCGGTGATGCCTGGTCGTTGGTCTGGGAAGAACTCATATTTCAGACGGTTGTTGCCGAAACGCTTGTTGGCATAGACGACAAGTGACTTCAGCTTATGTTCACGGCTCGCATTTCCCATGATGCGGGTCTCGCAGAGCTGGTTTAACCTGCTGGCTTCGTTGGCGTTCTCAAAATACTCAAAGTTGATGGGCCGGCGCCAGTCGAAACTGTAGTTGTTCTTCCCGCTCTGATAGGTGCCTTTTACATAAATGCCGATCTTCGGGTCGTTCAGGTATTTGTTGTCTGTCACGATAGAGACGACGGGTAGGGTCAGCTGTCGTTGGGTAAAGAAGATAAACGAATGAACGGTAGAGGGCGGCGACATATAACCGTCGCAGAAGATCTTTGCACGGATGACGACACTGGTGCTGATGGTGATGGGGGCCGTATATTTGTCGCTTGTCCGCGTTGGCTCAGAGCCGTTGGTGGTATAGCGGATCTCCGCTCCCTCTGGTGTTCCTTCTGGTAGGGAGAGCGTCAGGCTACGGGCATCAGACGAGGTGAAGACACAGCCTTCCTCACTGAACACCGGCTCTCCAAGGATGTCACTAACCGTCTTCCCACAGTTTGTCTTTCCGGGAGTCGGTTCTGCCTGATAGCCCCATGTGTCACTGCCGTCTGTCTCTCGCCCATAGGCGATGTTGGGGGCTGGCTGTTTCTTCAGGTCCGTCACTTGGTCAATGACAGCACCTCCTTTAAACAAGTATACATCCCCTCCCTTTCCCGACTCCAGACGGAAGTCGGTGTGCAACCCTTTTTCTTCTTTGTCACAGTAGACGACGACATACTGTTTGGATTTTATCACCTGACTGGGTAGCTTCCATGCCGTCGCCTCATGGCTGTCTTTCCCTATCTTATAGTCACGGAGGTTGACGGAAACGGAGTCGGCGTTATAGAGTTCCACCCACGAGTCTGGGAACTCGTTGAGGTTGTCCATGATACAATCGATGTTCGATTGCATCAGCTCATTGATAACCAGTTGTGCATGGGCTGTCGTGACGGCAACCAGCAGGTTCAATACTGTTAAGACTAGTTTTGTAGTGTTGTATTTATGCATCGGCGAATATTTTGCCGTCATCGAGGACAATCTGAAGTTGGGTATATTCACTATGGAAATCATGCTCTAAGCGATCAAGATAGCGGGCACTCTCCCATTTGCACATCGGCAGGTCGTGGAGTAAGTAGTTGCCACAGGTCTGTGGTTCCGTGGCAGGCACTTCTGTCTGTGTGAGGATCCAGCGGAGACACTCGATGGTCAGACGGCGCATGTCCTCTACGGTGTAGGAACCGGTCATGATGATATACATGCCAGTGAGGCAACCCATAGGACCGACATATACTACATCCTCCTTCACCTCGCTGTTACGGAACCAGGTGGCCATCAGATGCTCCAGACTGTGTATGGCAGCAGGAGCCATGGCTGGCTCATGGTTAGGTTCCGTGATGCGCATGTCGAACGTGGTAAAGCCTTTATCTTCGCGGGATACGTAGATGCCGGGCTTCAGGTGGGTATGGTCAATGGTAAAACTCTGTATGACTTCCATGTGATTAATTGATAATTGACAATTGATGATTGATAATTAGAGAGACTCGATGAAAGTCTTGGTGACATGGAACGAGTTCTCGGCAATGGTGTCCCAGAAGTTATGATACTGCGAGGCATCGGTGTCGCGCAGAGGAATGTCGCTGATGACACGGAAGGAGATAAACGGCACCTTATAAATATAGCATACCTGTGCGATGGCGCAGCTCTCCATATCGACAGCCTTCGCCTCAGGGAAGTGACCGACAATCTCCCGCATCTTATCCTTTGAGTCGACAAACCAGTCGCCAGTGACGATGAGGCCTTGATGAATTGACAATTGACAATTGACAATTGACAATTGCTGTGCCTTTTCAAGCAGATAGGGGTCGGCCTGATAGCGGACCGGAAGACCTTGTACCTGCCCATATACGGTGGTGTCGTCAATCGCTTTGCCACAATAGACGTCGTGATAGGTAAGTTCAGAACTCACCACCACGTCTTGTAGGTTGATGTCATCACCATTTCCACCGGCACAACCTGACGAGATGATAACATCGGGCTTATACTGGCGAATCATTTCTACTGCCTGTATGGCAGCATTTACGGTGGCTATCCCGCTCTTCTGCAGGATCACCTTGTCTTCGGGAAATAGCGGGCGGAGTTGCTTCAACTCCTTTTCCATCGCTACGATCATTCCTATTTTCATATATATTACTTTTTAATCCTTCTCTGTCGCACAGCCTCGTACATGAGGATGGCCGCGCTGACGCTGACATTGAGTGAGTCGAGACGACCTAACATCGGGATGCGGATATGGGCATCGGCGGCCTCGCGCCACTGAGGGGTGAGGCCTGTCGACTCCGTACCCATCACGATGGCCGTAGCCTGGCGCATGTTATAGTCGTAGTATTCGTAAGAATCTTGTAGTTGTGCCGTCAGGATGTGGATACCGTGCGCCTTCAGAAAGCTGATACACTCCTGTGAGGTGCTGGTGACTGTGGGCACACTGAATACACCACCGATGCTGGCGCGGATGAGGTTGGGATTATAGAGGTCGGTCAGCGGATCGCACACGATGACGGCATCCACCCCCGCAGCCTCGGCCGTCCGCAGGATGGCTCCTAAGTTTCCGGGTTTCTCGACACGCTCGAGGATGACAATCAGCGGCGTCGCTTTCTCGAGGAGTGTGGAGTGAGGTGTGAGGAGTGAGGAGAGTGAGTGATCCTTGCACTTGACGACAGCGATGAGTCCTTCGGTGCTCTCGCGGTAGGCCATCTTTCCATAGACTTGAGGAGATACGATGGTGGTTATCTCATCCATCACTCCACACTCCTCACTTCTCGAAAACATCTCCACGACCTCATAGCCGCAGGCGATACAGTGCTCTATCTCACGCTGTCCTTCTACCACGAAGAGACCTTCCTCGCGACGGAGCGACGACTTCTGCTGCAGAGCCACGACGTGCTTGATGCGGGCATTCTGAACACTGGTGATGATTCTTTCTTCCATAAATCTGCTGCAAAATTATAAAAAAAGCCACAGATTACACAGTTTTTCTTTGAATTTAATCAATAATCTGTGTTAATCTGTGTAATCTGTGGCTGAAAATTTGTATCTTTGCATCCAAATTAGTAAAAACTTGCAAGTTATGAGTATGTTGAAGAAGTGCCTCCCCGATGTGTTGGCAGTGCTTTTATTTGCCGTTTTGGCCTTTGCCTATTTCTTCCCGGCTGATATCGAGGGACGTATCCTTTATCGGCACGACGCCTCCGCAGGTCGTGGAGCCGGACAGGAGGGTGTAGAGTATCGTGCGAAGACAGGAGAACGAACCCGATGGACAAATGCCTTGTTCAGTGGTATGCCGACGTATCAGATGTCACCCTCGTATGGCTCGACAGAGTTGTTGTCAAAGGCTGCCGACGCCTATCACCTCTGGTTGCCGGAGAACGTGTGGTATGTGTTCGCCTATCTTTTGGGCTTCTATATCCTGCTTCGAGCCTTTGACTTCCGTCAGCACCTGGCTGCTTTAGGTTCGATCCTATGGGCCTTCTCCACCTATTTCCTGATCATCATTGCCGCCGGACATATCTGGAAGGTGTGGGCCCTGGCCTATCTGCCACCGATGATTGCGGGAATCGTACTTGCCTATCGGGGGAAATACCTGTGGGGACTGTTACTGACAGCCGTGTTCTCGGCCTTCGAGATTAACGCGAACCATGTGCAGATGACCTATTATTATCTGTTCATCATCTTCTTCCTCATCATCGCCTGGCTGGTGGAAGCCATCCGCAAGCATGAGATGGCTCACTTCCTGAAGGCGACAGGCGTCTGTGTGGCTGGTGCAGCCATCGGAGTGTGCATCAATCTGTCGAACCTCTACCACACCTGGCAGTACAGTCAGGAGTCGATGCGTGGCAAGAGTGAACTGGTGAAGCCGAACAGTGAGAACCAGACGAACAGCGGACTGGAACGCGACTATATCACGCAGTGGAGCTACGGCATTGGTGAGACGTGGACGTTATTAATCCCGAATACGAAGGGTGGTGCGTCAGTGCCGTTGAGTATGAACGAAACTGCGATGGCCAAGGCCGATCCAAACTATGCGAGTGTCTATCAGCAGATTGGTCAGTATTGGGGTGAACAGCCCGGTACGTCAGGTCCCGTTTATGTGGGTGCCTTTGTGATGATGCTGTTTATCCTTGGATTGTTCATCGTGAAGGGACCTGTGAAGTGGGCGCTGTTGGCTGCCACTATCCTCTCAATCATGCTCTCGTGGGGAAAGAACTTCATGGGATTGACCGATTTCTTCATCGACTACATGCCGATGTATGCGAAGTTCCGTACAGTCGCCAGCATCCTCGTCATCGCCGAGTTCACCATACCTTTACTCGCCATGCTGGCACTCAAGGAGGTAATGTGTGGAGGAGTGAAAAGTGAGAAGCTCAGGGTCCCGCTGATTGTGAGTTTTGTCCTCACGGCTGGCATCGCCTTGCTGTTCTCCCTGTTCCCGTCGCTGTTCTTCGACAGTTTCATCTCGACCAGTGAGATGCAGGCACTGCAGAGTCTGCCCCCGGAGCATGTGTCACCGCTGCTGGCGAACCTGACAGAGATGCGCCAGGCTATGTTCACCAGCGATGCCCTGCGCTCGTTCTATGTCATCCTGATAGGTACGGGTATCCTCTTGCTCTTCTACTATGGTAAGCTGAAGCAGACCTATGCCGTCGGCGCCATCCTCATACTCTGCCTCTTCGACCTCTGGCAGGTGAACAAGCGTTATCTGAACGACGAGATGTTCGTGCCGAAGTCGGAACGTGAGGCCCCGCAGCAGAAGACACAGACAGACGAGTTGATCCTGCGCGACCAGAGTCTTGACTACCGTGTGCTGAACCTCGCCTCTAACACCTTCAATGAGAACGAGACCAGCTACTATCATAAGAGTATCGGCGGCTACCATGCTGCCAAACTACGCCGTTACCAGGAACTGATAGAGCGCCATATCAACCCAGAGATGCAGCGTATGTATCGTACCGTCTCTGAGGTGGGAGGTGACATGACGAAGGTGAATGGTGACAGCATCTTCCCCGTGCTGAACATGCTCAATGCGAAGTACTTCATCTTCCCCTTGGAAGGTGGACAGACCGTACCCATCCAGAATCCGTATGTCTATGGAAATGCTTGGTTCGTCGACCAGCTTAATTATGTAGATAATGCTAACCAAGAGATGGATGCTTTAGGGCGCTTGGACCTGCGTCATCAGGCTGTGGCCGATGCTAAGTTCAAGGCACAGTTGGGTGAGGCCATCGAACAAGACACCGCCAGCGTGGCAGTTATCACCAGCTATGAACCCAACCGTCTGACCTATGACGTGAACTCTGGGAAGGGTGGTGTGCTGGTGTTCTCGGAGATCTATTATCCGGGATGGACGGCCACCGTCGACGGCGAACCCGCAGAACTTGGACGTGTGGACTATGTGCTCCGTGCTATGAATATGAAACCGGGTCGCCATGAGGTGATACTGAGCTTCTTCCCGAAGTCGGTGAACACGACGGAAACGATTGCTTATATCTCGTATGTCATCCTGCTGCTGGTGTTGATGGGTGCCGGGTTCATGGTTTGGAGACGGAGGCGCGTATGAAGAAACTACTGTCGTTGCCACCGAATCTGGTGGAGGTGTTTCATCAGGTGACAGGACTCTCAAAAGAGGAATATTTCTGTACTTGTGATCCTGTGGGTCATCGTCTGGGGAGTGGTGGCGGTACTGCGTGGCTGTTACAAGAATCGTGGAGTGCGGAGTGTGGATCCTCATTCTATGAATGGCTCTCGAAAGAAAAGCGCATCCTGATCCATGCCGGTGGACAGAGCAAACGACTCCCCAGCTACGCGGTGTCGGGGAAGGTGTTGATGCCGCTGCCAGTGTTCCGTTGGGAACGGGGACAGCGACTCTCTCAGGACCTGTTGAGTGTGCAGTTGCCATTGTACGAGAAGATGATGGCGATGGCCCCCGACAATATCCACACGATGGTGGTCAGCGGTGATGTGCTGATCCGTGCCAAGCAACCCTTACAGCCCATCCCCGAGGTGGATGTCGTCTGTTATGGGCTGTGGCTCGATGCCTCTGTGGCGAAGAATCATGGCGTGTTTGTCAGTAGCAGGCGTACACCGGCCGTGTTGAAGCAGATGCTCCAGAAACCGTCTGTACAGACACTCGGCGAACTACAGAAAGATCACTTCTATCTGACGGATATCGGCGTGTGGCTTCTTAGCGATAAGGCCGTCGCGCTGCTCATGCAGCGCAGCGCGACGAGTCAAAATAGTTCTACTAGTCATACTAGTGAAACTAGTCTCAAAGAGTATGATCTCTATGGGGAGTTTGGTTGTTGTCTGGGTACAGACCCCACCATCGTCGACGAAGAACTGCGTCAACTGAAAGTGGCTATCGTTCCCCTGGCAGGCGGTGAGTTCTACCACTTCGGCACGTCCCGGGAGATGATATCCTCGACGTTGAGGCTCCAGAATCTGGTCAACGACCAGCGGGAGATCATGCACCTCGACCGGAAACCTCATCCGAGCATCTTTGTGCAGAATGCTGTGACGGAGATTCCGTTCACCGAGGAGAATAGTAATATTTGGATTGAGAATAGCTATGTGGGGCGCCGTTGGCATCTCACTCATGACCATGTCATCACAGGTGTGCCCGAGAATGACTGGGAGATCAGTTTAGAGCCGGGAGAGTGCATCGACGTGGTGCCAGTGGGAGAGAAAGACTACGAGGTGCGCCGTTACCGTATCGACGAACCTCAGAATAGCAATGAGCTGGCAGAACGAGCGAACCTGCAGCGGCTCTTCGACCAGCGCCGTGCCTTCCGTAAGCAGAACTGGAGTGCGTTGGCGAAGAACTGGAACCACAGCGTGTTCTATCAACTCGATCTGGCCGATGCGGCAGAGCAGTTCAAGCGTCTGCAGATTCCCCTGCCGCCACCATTGCCTGCCGATGCACCGTTGATGACTCGCATCCACGATGCCATGTTCAGGGGGGAGCGTGAAAAGGCTTTTGCCCTCCTTCGTGAGGGCTTGATACAGAGGGACGGTTCTTTCGTTACATCGCACGATGTGACGAAAGAACCGCATCTTTGTGTGGCTGACGATCAGATTGTGTGGGGTCGTAGCCCCGTACGTATTGATATTGCCGGGGGCTGGACCGACACACCGCCCTACTGCTTGATGGAGGGTGGCAATGTCATCAACCTGGCCATCGAACTGAATGGACAGCCCCCGTTACAGACTTATGTCAAACCGTCTAAGGACTACCATATTGTGCTCCGCAGTATCGACCTCGGAGCCATGGAGGTGGTGGAGACCACCGAACAGTTGATGGACTTTATGCATGTCGGTTCCCCCTTCTCCATTCCCAAGGCAGCCCTTGTGTTGGCTGGCTTTGGTCATGGACCGTCGCTTCGTGAAGAGTTGGAGGCTTTCGGCTCAGGCATTGAACTGACACTCCTCTCCGCAATTCCAGCCGGCAGTGGGTTAGGCACAAGCAGCATTCTGGCGGCGACCGTCTTGGGAGCGCTCAACGACTTCTGCGGCCTGGGCTGGGATAAGAATGAAATCGGTCATCGTACCCTAATGCTGGAACAGATGCTCACCACGGGTGGTGGTTGGCAGGATCAGTTCGGTGGGGTGCTGGGTGGTGTCAAACTCCTGCAGACGGGTAGGGGATTTGAACAGAACCCGCAGGTACGCTGGTTACCCAACGATCTGTGGACACAGCCTGAGTATCGGGCCTGCCACCTTTTATATTATACAGGCATCACCAGGATGGCGAAACATATCTTGGCAGAGATAGTCCGACGGATGTTCCTGAACGACAACGGCGAACTGCGCCTGTTGCGGGAGATGAAAGAGCATACGATGGAGATGTACGAGGCTATCCAGCAGAACGACTTCCGTAGGACGGGGCTGCTCATGCGGAAGACCTGGCAACAGAACCAAGCCCTCGACAGCGGCACGAACCCGTCGGCAGTGGCAGCACAGACAGCCCTCATCGATGACCTCTGCTTAGGCTATAAGCTCCCCGGGGCCGGCGGTGGTGGCTATCTCTATATGATCGCCAAGGACCCTGAGGCTGCTGGACGGATCAAACAACTGCTGACGGAGCACCGTCTGAACAAGAACGCCCGTTTCGTGGAGATGTCGCTCTCGACGACAGGACTCCAGATCAGTAGAAGCTGACCAGTTTTACTAGTCATACTAGTCTTACTAGTTAAAACTAGTCTGAAGTCTTGCCTTTGATAAGCTTCCTTTAAGTATTTAAGCTCGCCTTGAAGGCGGGTAATCTCTGATTTGAGTTGGGCGATCTCACGATCTTTGGCTTCTATGGTGGCCTTTTGAATGTTACGGTATCCCAGTCGGGCTGCCGTCATACGTTCGCGGATACCGCCATTCTCTTTGAAGTCTTGCTCCAGCCATGACTCGTAACTCTTCATCATCTTGTCGACATAGTGGCAAAGTGATAGGGCGGTGTTAGCCATTTCCTCATCATCCCACCGGTTAAAGAAGGGCTGATATTCCTCAAGCTTGTTATGCTGCTGACAGAATTTGAGCAGGTTGCCGTAGCGGATGTGCCCTTTTTGCCAACGGGTTAATCTGTGAGATAGCAGATAGTCCTCATAGTCCTCGCGGAGCTCTTTTAATGAAGCACGTGCCACATTGATGAGTTTCATTTCCAATTCCATTGATGTGACACCATCAGCCATTCCTTCCACAATATTTTGTTTTCCGGATCGTGCCGCTTGTATCATTTGGTCTACGGTGCGATCTCCATATTTAGGTAGGAAACGCGATGTGAAAGTATAAGTTAATTGGTAGAGTACGACAGTCTTCTGGTAGAACCATAACTCTTCCCAGTTCTTCTCCCGGCGGAGTACGACGTCAATCATGGCAGCCGCCTCTGTGGGGTTCTTGTGTTCATTTGAAGGTGTCATATATAGTAGATTTAAAGTTGGGGTATTTCTCTTGAAGGGCTTGAAGTCGGGCTTGAGTCTGGGCTTTGAAACGTTGGTATTCTTCAGACTCAGGATGAAAAGGACGGTGCGACAACGCTTGTCTGATGGGATGCCACTCCTCCATGAATGATTTGGCTTCACGGCTGAAACACCATTCATTCAGCCGCTCCCAGATATAGTCGACTGCCTGTCCTGAAGGATGCAGCATATCAGCGGCATAGAAACGATAGTCGCGAAGTTCGTCCATCAGAAGCTCATAGGCGGGGAAGTAACTAGTATTACTAGTCGTGCTAGTCATACTAGCCTCACTAGTTGCCAGGAGCAGGGTTGCCTTGGAGAGCTGACTCTCATGATAGCCGTATTTGCGGTAGCGGATGGGGCTGACTGTTAGGATTGTCTGCACCTCGGGATTGTTGGACTTTAACAGCTCGACAGTTTTCCTCAGATAATTTGTACATTCGCAGACGGTCAGTTCTTCTTCCTGAAAGAGAGAGGCAGGGCGCTTTTCACAGTTGTCGACGATTTCGCCCGTTTCTTTCAGACGATAGACATGGTTCGTCCCCAATGTCAGGAACACAATCCGGGGAATGGCTTGAAGAGTTTTTTCTGAAGATTCGGAGCACAGCAGACGCTCGAAGGTATGCAGGATACTGGCAGGGTTATACATTGTGCCGAATGGATTGACGATGGCAGGAAACCCATTATCATTGAATTTCCGTCCAATCCCGTCGGCAAAGCACGAACCAACCAATAGTACCTCCTCACAGGGCATGATCTCAAATGAGGCATGAGGTATTTCTACAATCGTTCTGAACTCCATCTTGACAAAATATACTGCAAAGATAGTGTAAAAAAAGGTAAATACAAAGAAAAAAGATAAATATGTGTCTTAATTCAGTCTTTTTTACTAATTTTGCACTATGAAAAGTAAAAAGGTAAAAAAGTAAATGAAATACAGTATAGAAAAGGTGACGACACTGATTGGTGCGCGTCGATATGGAAATAGTGAAGGACAAATCCGTTGGCTGCTGACCGACAGTCGCAGTCTATGCTTCCCAGAAGAGACACTTTTCTTTGCATTGAAGACACAGCGTAACGATGGTCACCGTTACATCAGCGACCTCTATCGTCGTGGTGTGCGTCATTTCGTGGTCGAACAGGTGCCGGAGCATGCCGACACCATTTACCCCGAGGCCAATTTCCTGCGTGTCCCCTCACCCCTGGCAGCCTTGCAGCGCCTGGCAGAGCGTCATCGTGATGAGTTCGACATCCCCATCGTCGGCATTACCGGCTCTAACGGAAAGACCATGGTCAAGGAGTGGCTCTATCAGCTTTTGCTGCCCTCGCAGAAGATCGTTCGCTCACCCCGCAGCTATAACTCTCAGATTGGTGTGCCCCTCTCCGTGTGGCTGCTGAACGAACAGACGGAGGTGGGTATCTTCGAGGCCGGCATCAGTCAGCCCGGCGAGATGTTCGCCCTGCGTGACATCATCCAGCCCACCGTCGGCGTGCTCACCAGTCTCGGTGCCGCCCATCAGGAGAACTTCCGCTCGATGGAGGAAAAGTGTATGGAGAAGCTGGAACTGATGCACGACACCGAGGCGATGGTCTACTGTTCGGATAACGACATCGTGAGCCGTTGCATCCGTCGAATGCAGTACAAGGGTGAGAAGATTGCCTGGTCGCAGTGCGATGAGCAGGCGGCATTCTTCGTGAAGAGTGTCGAGCTCAAGCCGGCCGCCTCTTCGCTCATCACCTATATCTATCAGGGCGAAGAGAACTGCTATACCATCCCCTTCATCGATGAGGCCAGTATCGAGAACTCCTTCACCTGTGCCGCTGTGGCCCTCCACTTAGGACTGACGCCAGCGCAACTTGCTGAGCGGATGCCACGCCTCCAGCCGGTGGCCATGCGTCTGGAGGTCAAGCAGGGCCAACGCGGCTGTATCCTCATCAACGACTCCTACAACAGCGATATCAACTCACTCGATATAGCCCTTGACTTCATGCAGCGCCGTCAGGCTTCTCTGAGAAAGACTCTGATTCTCAGCGACATGTTCCAGACCGGCACCTCCCCTGAGGCGCTCTATGCCCAGGTGTCCGACCTCTGTTTGAAGCGTGGTGTCGACAAGTTCATCGGTATCGGTCCTGAACTCACGGCCCAGTCCGACCGTATCCGTGTGGCCGACAAGCAGTTCTTTGCCGACGTGAACCATTTCATATCCTCCGACGCCTTTAACAGTCTCGACCACGAGCTGATCTTGCTGAAGGGTGCCCGACAGTTCGGCTTCGACCAGATCACGGAACAGCTGGAGCAGAAGGTGCATGAGACCATCCTCGAGGTAAACCTTAATGCCGTGGTGGAGAACCTGAACTATTACCGTTCGTTCCTGAAGCCCGAGACGAAGATGGTGTGTATGATTAAGGCCGATGCCTATGGGGCAGGGGCTGTGGAGATTGCCAAGACATTGCAGGACCATCGTGTCGACTACCTCGCTGTGGCCGTCGCCGACGAGGGTGTCACCCTCCGCAAGGCAGGCATCACCGCCAATATCATGATCATGAATCCCGAGATGACCGCCTTCAAGACCATGTTCGACTACGACCTGGAGCCTGAGGTCTACAGCTTCCGCCTGATGGATGCGCTGATCAAGGCGGCCCGTAAGGAGGGCATCACCGGCTGGCCCGTGCATATCAAACTCGACACAGGCATGCACCGCCTCGGCTTCGATCCCATCCACGACATCGACGAGGTCATCGACCGTCTGCACCACCAGAACGCCATCATCCCCCGTTCGGTGTTCAGCCACTTCGTGGGCTCCGACAGCGACGACTTCGATGCATTCTCCGCCCAGCAGTTTGAACTCTTCGAGCAGGGCAGCCAGAAACTCCAGTCGGCCTTTACACATAAGATCCTGCGCCACATGGACAACTCCGCTGGCATCGAGCATTTCCCCGAGCGTCAGATGGATATGTGCCGTCTCGGCCTCGGCCTCTACGGCGTCGATCCTCGGGATAATCGGATGCTGCACACCGTTTCCACCCTCAAGACCACCATCCTCCAACTCCGCCATGTTCCTGCCGGTGATACCGTAGGCTACAGCCGTAAGGGCCGGATAGAGCGCGACTCCGTGATTGCCGCCATCCCCATCGGCTATGCCGACGGCCTGAACCGTCACCTCGGCAATCGTCACGGCTATTGTTTGGTACACGGTCAGAAAGCCGAATATGTGGGTAATATCTGCATGGATGTGGCGATGATCGACGTGACCGACATCCCCTGTCAGGAGGGCGACCAGGTGGAAATCTTCGGAGAGCATTTGCCCGTCACCGTGCTCAGCGACATCATCGACACCATCCCCTACGAGGTGCTGACGGCTGTCTCCAACCGTGTGAAGCGTGTCTACTTCCAAGATTAGTCGCCTGTATAACTGCCGATGAAGAAGATGGCATCCGCCTCAGTCCCTTCTTTATCCACCTTGATGTGGCTGGCTTGCTTGAATTGGCCAATAAATGTGGGGACGGAACAGAAGTCTGGAAATTCCGCATCGTTGGTGAAAGCCTTCGGCATACCCAGGTCTGCCAACACGTCATTAAGGCATATTTCCGTGGCGGTCTCAAACTTAGGAAGTTTCACGTCCACCAGTGCCTCGCTGAGTGCTCCGTAAGTTCAGCCCATTCCTAATTTCTTCCTTTCAGCCGAGGCGTAATTGGCTGAGAATCAGAGGATACTGCTGAAGGAGAACTCGAAATCAGAATGGTAGAGGCAACCTGCGACTAACCCAGACGCAGAATAGCTGATGCGCAACTAATCGGTGGATAAAGCAAGACGAAACATCAAGTAACGGATTGTTTGACCTTGGTCAAACAATTGACTGACGGCCGTCAAACGATCGTTTGACCAAGGTCAAACAAGTAAAACCTTGGCGTTAAAGACCTTTCAGAAGGCTTTAAAATCTGGGAAAACGAATCGTTGTGTGCAAGTCGGGATTCTTCATGAGTCGGGAGAAGCCTTGTGTAGCTCTGATACTCACCGCCGCAGTCGATGGTTTTACTTCCCCATTAGCAAGTCAACCTGTTGCTTGTCCTTGAAGCAGTCGTGCTGCTGGTCCCAGAAGCCGAAGTCAGCATCGTAGCACCAGGTAGTCCAGGCGATGTTGTTTTCATTAAACACGGTGAGCATGTCCTTCATCCACTCCAGTCCCATCTCACGTGGCGTCTTCTCGTAGAAACCCCACTCGCCGCAGAACAGTTGCAGGCCGTACTTCTTGGCCACGCTGATGGCATCGGCGAAGTCGGCACGGATCTTATTGATGTCCCACACTTGCTTGATGTACTGTTCCAGTTCTGGTTTGATGTCATCGGGGGCGGCATCGTAGTCCTCCTTCGACACAAGGATGCCGGGATAGTGCACCTTGCCCGTGTATTTGCCAATGGGTGTCCACCAGGCATTATAGTGAGTGAGAATCATCGGGTTGTAGTAGTGGAAGGAGAGCACGATGTTCTTGTCGCCTGTCGGCACCTTCAGATACTTCATCGTCTCGTAGCCCTGCCAACGGTTGGAGCCAACGACGAGGGTACGCTGCGGCTCACGGCTACGGAGGGCCTTGTGGACCTTTGCCACCAACTGGTTCCACTGTTCATGTTCATCGGCCACGGGCTCGTTCATAAACTCGTAGGCCACCATGTCGGTACTGTAGCCCTTCAGCACGTCCGACAGTTGGTACCAGAGGTTGATCAGATCCTGCTGGGCCTTCTCCGAAGTGAAGAGTGTGTTGGCGGAGCCATTGCCCTCGTTGACGGCATTGAAATAGTGCGAACGGATGATGTGCAGATCGACGATGGCACGCAGATGGTGCTTGCCAGCCCAGTCAAGGGCGTTTGTGAGCAGTGTCCAGGCCTCAGGCAGTTTGTTGCCCTGCTCGTCCCAGAACTGCACCTCGTCGATGGGGATGCGCACGAAGTCGAAGCCCAGACGTTCCAGGCGGGCGAAGTCCTCCTCCTGAATGTGTAGACGGCGCATCTCGCCACGTGCCTCCGACTGCGACAGCCAGTGGCTCACGTTCGTACCGCGGTGGATCTTGAAGTTATTGACTGTCCCTGTCTGTGCCAGACTGGGAGTGCTTGCAAAAGCCACGAGGGCCAATAGTAATACCAGTTTTTTCATATCAATATAAGTTTATACGGTGCAAAGATACACAATAAATTATTGTTTGATTATAGGTTATCTTTCAAAATACCAGATGAGTTTCTCTTCCTTATTATAATTAAAAAACGGAGATACAATATAGAGCCGTCCATCTGAAATGCTGTATGGATAAGGCACCATTTCCTTGCCCGCCCCATCTGATTCCATATAGAGCATGCCCGCCTCTTTGTCGCAGATATAATGATAATCCCCTGACCCAGGCATCAAGGTAATTGGATAGGGACCCTTTCCTTCGTCTTTGGAAAAATGCACTTGAAGAGTACCATCCTTCTTGAAATAGAACTTGCTTCCTGCCACGTCCCTATTGTGATCGTCAGAGTCAGAATAATGCAGAAATCCCTGTAGATACCAGACTCCATATAACTCATTTGGGTCCGACGGCTCTGAATCGTCATCGCCACAACTGCTTATACTAAAAGCCACTATCAGTAGAGCTGTCAACAAATACCAAATACCTTTTTTCATATCAAATATCTGTATCAGACATGATGATCCGGTAGTTGCCGCTGAGGTGCATGAAGGCGAAAAGACGCAGCAGACCGTCGTAGTAGGCATCGAAGTAGCCATCCTCGAAGGGCTCGTGCTTGGCGTTCCAGAGGGCATCGACAAACTCTTTGCTCTTGTCGTGGCTGCAGAGCATCGAGGAGGCGGCTACGGTACCCACCAGTCCGATGCTGTGGCGCAGTTTGCGGAAGCCCCCGGCCTGCAGGATCTCATCGCCCTCGGGCAGGGTGCCGTCAGTACGGTACTGATCGACGAAGGTGTCGACACCCTGCGAGTAGAAGAAGTTCTGGATGGTCTCACCATACTGGCGCTGCCACTCGCCGTCGGCACAACTCCACTCGTAGTCGAGGGTGATGTTCATCGGCACGCGCCAGGAGTCATAGCGGAAGTTGTTGCTACCGTTGCGTCGCGGGGCTCCTTGGGGGCGCTGCGGCATGCCAGGGAAGCGGGGCATCTGCATCTCGCTGCCGTCGTACTGGCTCATGTCGGGGTTCAGGCCTGTCTGCGGGTTGATGGCCTTGTGCAGATATTCGCGGCTCTTCTGGGCACAGGCCAGCCAGTAGTCGCTGCGACCGTCGTCGGCCCAGCGGGCCCAGACTTCATAGAAGGCGGGGATATGGTAGCTGGGGTCGGTGAAGCGCTGTCCGAAGCCGTCGGGGGTGAAGGTGATGAGTTGTGTCTCAGGGTCGATGAGGTACATCTGCTGTGGTCCCGTCTGCTGGGACCCGAATCCGGGGAATCCTGCGGGGCGGGGTTCTGGCTCGTACTCCTTCGGCTGGATGCAGTCGAGGATGTGCTGTGCCTCGGCCTTGTAGTTGATGCCTGTGTCGTTGCCCCAGCGGTTGGAGGCGAAGATGAGGGCTGTGATGAAGTAGAGTTCTCCGTCGGAGGCGGCTCCCTGGGCGTTGCGGGTGCCGTCGGTCTTACAGCTCCAGGCGAAATAGCCTTCGCGGATGCCGTCCTGGTGCTGCATGTATCTCTTGCTCCACCGCCACAGACGGTCGAAGATATCCTTCTCGCCGAACTGCACGGCAATCATCATGCCGTAAGACATACCCTCGGTGCGGGCATCGTCGTTCTTCACGTCGGAGACGTAGCCCATGGAGTCGCCTACCTCGAAGTAGACCTTGTTGGGGCCGCGGAACACGTCGTTGAACACTTCCTTCAGCTTGGCGTCGACATCGGCTTGCTGATAGCCCATCTCGACAAAGAGGTTACGGTACTGTCCTGTCTCAAAAGCGCCCTTCTTCCAGGGGGTGAGGGCAAAGGCACTGGCTGACATCATCATCAGGAATGCAATAATAGTTGATTTCTTCATATAATAAGTTTAGTACGTGGGCAAAGGTAGTAATTTCCCCTGTAATGGCCAAACATTTTGCGGATATTTATCTTTCGTTCTTTCTATTTTGCAAACGATAACGTAAAAAAAGACAGACAAAAGCAATGCAGTTCGCTAATTTATTTGTAACTTTGCAGCCACAGATGACTCAGATTAACTCAGAACAATAATAAAGTAAGAAATAAATGGAACAGGTATTCAGTTACATTATCAGTTTAGGAGCATCGGTGATGATGCCCATTCTCTTTACGATTATCGGCCTGTGCATCGGCATGAAGTTCGGCAAGGCCCTGAAGAGTGGTCTCTATGTTGGCGTGGGTTTTGTGGGCTTAGGCATCGTGACGGCGCTGCTGACGAACAACTTCGGCAACCCGCTGAGTGAGATCTCGCGGCTCTATGACCTACAACTTGGTGTGTTCGACATGGGCTGGCCCGCCGCCGCTGCCGTGGCCTACAATACGGCCGTGGGTGCGCTGATTATCCCCATCTGCTTAGGCGTGAACTTCCTGTTGCTCATCACGAAATGTACCCGCACGGTGAACATCGACCTGTGGAACTATTGGCACTTCGCCTTCATTGGCGCCGTGGCCTACTTCGTGATGGACCAGAGTCTGGCCTGGGGCTACTTCGCCGCCATTGTCTGCTACATTATCACGCTGGTGATGGCCGACCTGACCGCCGATAAGTTCCAGGGCTACTACGACGACATGGAGGGTATCTCCATCCCGCAGCCTTTCTGCCAGAGCTTTACGGCCTTCGCCATCGGCATCAACTGGCTGCTCGACAAGATCCCCGGCTTCTCAAAACTCGACATCGACGCTGAGGGACTGAAACGCAAGTTCGGTGTACTCGGCGAGCCGATCGTGCTGGGTGTCATCGTCGGTGCGCTGATCGGTGCTGTGGCCCAGATGGACATCAAGAAGGTGCTGTTCCTCGGCGTGACGATGGGTGCCGTGATGGAGTTGATACCGCGCATCACCAAGCTCTTCATCGACGGTCTGAAGCCGATCGCCGAGAAGACGCAGGAGGTGGTTCAGAAGAAATGGGCTGGCAAGAAGGTGTATATCGGCATGTCGCCCGCCCTCGTCATCGGCCATCCGACGACGCTCGTGGCCTCGCTCATCCTGATCCCGCTGGCCCTGCTGATGGCTGTGGCACTGCCGGGCAATGAGTTCCTGCCGTTAGCCTCGCTGGCTGGTATGTTCTATGTGTTCGTGATGGTGCTGCCTTACACGAAGGGTAATGTGGTGAAGACGCTTATAGTGGGTCTCATCGCGGTAGGTATCGGCCTCTGGTTCGTTACCGACATGGCTCCCGCCTTCACGCAGGCTGCCCAGACCGTCTATGCCCAGACGCAGGACCCTGCCGCCAAGATCCCAGAGGGCTTCCAGGCTGGTGCACTCGACTTTGCCTCAAGTCTCTTCGGCTGGGTCATCTATAAGTGTGTCAACAGCTTGGCCTATATCGGCGCCGCCGTGCTCACGCTGATCACCCTCGCCATGATGTGGTGGAACCGCCGCCGCATCGTCGCCGAGGAGAAAGCCGCTAAGGCGTAAGTTAATAGTTTATGGAATTAGAATAAAAAAGTATATATTATGAACAAGAAAACAATTTTGACTTTATTGCTTATGAGTAGCTTGACCAATGGCTTCGGCCAGCAGAACGTGAACTTCCAGACGGCTTGTCATCCCGAGGACGTGAAGCACTACGACACGAAGACCCTTCGTGAGCGCTTTGTGATGGAGAAGGTGATGGTGGCCGACGAGATTAACCTGACCTATTCGATGTACGACCGCTTCATCTACGGTGGCGCCATGCCTGTGACCAAGGACCTGAAGCTGGAGACCCACCCCCAGTTGCGTGCCGACTATTTTATGCGTAACCGTGAGTTAGGCATCATCAATACCGGTGGCGACGGCGTGGTGATCGTCGACGGACAGGAGTATCCGTTAGGCTACAGCGAGGCACTCTATGTAGGCCGCGGATGGCTGGGTAAGGACAAGAAGGGCGCTGATATCGACTCCAACAAGGAAGTGATCTTCCGCTCGAAGGACCCGAAGAACCCTGCTAAGTTCTACCTGAACTCGGCTACCGCCCACCAGCACTATAAGACACAGTGGGTGACGCTCGACGGACGTAAGAACGGTAATGTCCAGAGTCTGAAGGCTACTATCGTGGGAACCAAGGACAAGCCCTTAGGCACACTGGCCGAGAGCAACCAGCGCACCATCAACCAACTGATCGTGAACACGTCGTTGGAGGAGGGGCCCTGCCAGCTGCAGATGGGACTCACACAGTTGCAGGCAGGTAGTGTGTGGAACACCATGCCCGCCCACACCCATGGCCGCCGCATCGAGGCCTACTACTATTTCAATGTGCCCGAGGGACAGCAGGTGAGCCATTTCATGGGTGAGCCTCAGGAGACCCGTGTCGTCTGGCTGAAGAATGAGCAGGCCATCATGTCTCCGGAGTGGAGCATCCACTGCGCCGCAGCCACCTATTACTATACCTTTATCTGGGGTATGGCCGGTGAGAACCTGAACTACAACGATAAGGACAATATCCCCGTGATCGACCTCAAGTAATATCAATTTTCAATTATAAATATGACTCCCGTACAAACAACAAAGATGTCCAACTTCCGCTGGGTCATCTGTGCGCTGCTCTTCTTGGCAACCACCGTTAACTATCTGGACCGTCAGGTCTTGTCATTAACCTGGAAAGACTTCATCGCGCCCGAGTTCCACTGGACCGACGCCACCTACGGTAAGATCACGGCCTTCTTCTCTGTGTTCTATGCCATCGCCAACCTCTTCGCCGGAAAGTTCATCGACTGGATGGGGACGAAGAAGGGTTATCTGATAGCCATCTTCGTATGGTCGCTCGGTGCCTGCCTCCATGCAGGCTGCGGATGGGTGGCCATGCAGATTGAGGGCTACAGTACCATCGCCGAACTGGGACAACTCACGGGTGATGCCGCCGTCGCTCTGGCCACGATCTCTATGTACCTCTTCCTGGCCTGCCGCATGGTGCTCGCCCTTGGTGAGGCCGGAAACTTCCCCGCCGCCATCAAGGTGACGGCCGAGTACTTCCCCAAGAAGGACCGTGCCTTCTCTACCTCGATCTTCAACAGCGGTGCATCGGTAGGTGCGCTGGTGGCTCCTCTGTCCATTCCCCTGCTGGCTCGTGCCTGGGGCTGGGAGATGGCCTTCATCGTGATCGGTGTGCTGGGCTTCATCTGGATGGGTCTGTGGGTATGGCTCTATGAGAAGCCCCACAAGAGCAGGTTCGTGAATCAGGCAGAGTTGAACTACATCGAGCAGGATAACGATATCGCCGAGGTGCAGGAGAAGGCTGAGCCGAAGGATGAGAAGACGATCCCGTTCTTCAAGTGTTTCACCTATAAGCAGACGTGGTCGTTTATCGTGGGCAAGCTGATGACCGACGGTGTGTGGTGGTTCTTCCTGTTCTGGGCGCCCGCCTATTTCAGTGAGCAGGGCTATCGTTCCGACTCGGGCATGGGTATCGCCCTTATCTTCACGCTCTACTTCATCGTGACGGTGATCTCGATCGGTGGTGGCTATCTGCCTACCTACTTTGTGGAGAAGCGCGGCATGAATCCCTATCTGGGCCGTATGCGTGCCATGCTGATCTTCGCCTGCTTCCCCCTGCTGGGACTGCTGGCACAGCCTATGAGCACCATCAGTCCTTGGTGGCCTGCCATCTTGATCGGTCTGTTAGGTGCCGGACACCAGGCTTGGAGTGCTAACCTCTTCTCGACCATCGGCGACATGTTCCCGAAGTCGACCATCGGTACTATCACGGGTATCGGCTCAATGGCCGGTGGTCTGGGCTCGTTTGCCATCAACTATTGTTCTGGTGAGTTCTTCGACTGGGCAGCCGCTCAGGGTGCAGCCTATACATTCTTCGGATTCGAGGGCAAACCTGCCGCCTACATGGTGGTGTTCTGCATCTGCTCCGTGGCCTACCTCATCGGCTGGTGCATCATGAAGACGCTCGTGCCGAAGTACAAGCCCATCGTGGTCGAATAAACAAGTGTAATTGGAAACGAATTCCCGTAATTGATCATAATCCTGCCACGGAATTATGATCAATTACGGGAATTCGTTTTAGTTTTATATCAGGTGTCAGATTCCAATCTCTTCCGTATAAGGCAAAAATCCTTGTCTTTTTAAAGTGCCGAGGAGTTCCTTCGACATGGCCTCATTATCTTTTCTCGTATAACGGATGTCGGTAAAGATCTGGGCGAGCGTCTCCTTGTGGTTGATCTCCACGAAGTGGCGATTCTCTTCCAGTTCTTCCTTATATTTATAATAGGTGTCGATGTCCTTGCCTAAATAGTCGTGGTAAGTCTCCTGATGGACGAAACTCTCTAACGGCAGACGGTCGGAGAGGGAAGGCTCCTCAGCGGGCCAGCCGACGGTGAGGGTGGCGACGGGCATGACGAGCTTAGGTAGTTGCAGGATGTCGATGATCTGCTGGGGCTGATAGACCGTGGTGCCGAGGTAGCAGTAGCCCAGACCTTCCTCGTCCATCAGGTTGCAGAGTGTCTGCGTGTAGAGCAGGGCATCGGTAGCCGCATTGATGAACGAGAGAAAGTTGTCGTAGCCCGGCTCTGCATTCCGGCATTTAGCCCAGAAACTGGTGCGGTTGAAGTCAGCACAGATGGTGAGCACAATGGGAGCCTCCTTCACCATCGGCTGGTTGAAGTGGGCGGGAGCCAACTTCTCTTTCATCTCCTTGGAACGGGTGACGACGACGCTGTAGAGCTGTAGGTTACCCATCGTCTGGGTACGGGCAGCCTCGGTCATCAGACGGTTGAGCAGTTCCTCGCTCACGTCTTTGTCCGCATACTTGCGGATGGTTTTTCTTGTCAGTAAAGTCTTCATATTTATACAGATTATGGCGCAAAGGTAGTGAAAGTTTTCCAAAACGGGACACTTTTCTTCAAAAAACCTTGTAAAGTTTCCCAAAATAGAAAAGTTATTTGTAACTTTGCGGCGGCTAATGACGCTTGTTATGCAAACAGAATCGAAAAAAGAAATGCTCAGACACATCGCCAGTGCGCTCGTGTCTGTAGCTGCCAAGACAGGGAGTGACCTCACAGAGGAAAAGATTGTCGGCCTGTTGGAGCAGGCCCTGAAGGCCTTGGTACCGGAGGATGCCGAGAAACTGGCCGTGCTGACTGACCATGCACTGACCGATACCATCTTGTACCGTCGTCCGGATGTGACGGAGGTCCGTCCGCAACAGCTGGAGTGCGATGTGGTGCGTTTCCAGAACAACAAGGAGAAGTGGGTGGCCCTCGTGGGACTGCTCGACGGTTATCCATACGAAATCTTCACTGGTCTTCAAGACGACGAGGAGGGTATCATACTGCCCAAGACGGTGACGAAAGGAAAGATCATCAAGCAGGTGAACCCCGACGGCACGAAGCGTTATGACTTCCAGTTTGAGAACAAACGTGGCTATAAGACCACCGTAGAAGGACTCTCGGAGAAGTTCAATCCCGAATACTGGAACTACGCGAAGCTGATTTCCGGTGTGCTGCGATACCGTATGCCGTTAGAGCATGTCGTGCGGCTGGTGGGCTCACTCTCGCTGAAGGACGAGAGTATCAACACCTGGAAGACCGGTGTGGAACGTGCCTTGAAGAAGTATATCCCCGGCGTGCATGACGAGGACGATTCAGATGCCTCAGTGAATGATAACACTGCCGACGAATGACGCTGACTGCTGGCTATATCACATTAAGGAACGTCCGTTTCCATGCCTTCCATGGGGTGATGCCCCAAGAACGGCAGGTGGGTGGTGACTTCCTGCTCAGTCTGCGGGTAGGCTACCCGTTGGATCGGGCTTTAGAGTGTGATGAGGTGGGGGAGACCCTTAGCTATGCGACACTCTTCGAGCTTGCCAAACGGGAAATGGCTATCCCATCGCAGTTACTGGAGCATGTCGCCGGACGTATCGCAAAAGCCATCATGGCTACCTTCCCGGCAGCGACATCCATCGACTTGGAACTGACGAAACAGAATCCCCCGATGGGAGCCGACAGTGAGGGCGCAGGGGTCGAGCTACATTGGGAGAAGGAATGAGAAGGAAAGTGAGTTATATATATATTATAAATAAGGTGAAGATGGGGGTGAAGGGTGTTTTGCTTTTTTGCCTTCTTACTTTTTTGTCTTTACCGGTTGGCGCTGCCAATAAGAACTTTACGGTGGTGATTGACGCTGGGCATGGCGGTCGTGACACTGGTGCCATCGGCCTGGGAAAGGTAAAGGAGAAGGACTTGACACTGAAATTTGCCTTGGCCTTCGGACGGCTTATAGAGCAGAATTGTCCTGATGTGAAGGTGATCTACACCCGCAAAACCGACACCTTCGTCGAACTCTACCGTCGTGCGGAGATTGCTAATAAGAATAAGGCCGACCTGTTTATATCCATCCACATCAACTCCCTGCCGAGGGGAAAAGTGGCTCATGGCTTCCAGACTTATACGCTGGGCACGAGCAAGCGGACTGGTAAGAAGACGGGTGTCTTAGAGAACCTGGAGGTCGCTAAGCGTGAGAATGCCGTGATCTTCTTGGAGAAAGACTATCAACAGACCTATCATGGGTATGATCCGAACTCGCCAGAGAGTGACATCATGTTTGAGTATATTCAGGACAAGAACATGGAGAACAGTGTGGAACTGGCGAAGTATATGCAGAAGTATGTCTGTCAGGCAACAGGCCGTCAGAATATGGGTGCCCAGCAGGATAATCTGGCAGTACTCCGTCTGTCGTCGATGCCTGGCTGTCTGGTGGAGTGTGGCTTCATCTCTACACGCGATGAGGAGAGTTTCATGAACTCCAAGTCTGCCGAGGGAATGTATGCCCGTGGCCTGTTCAACGCCTTCCTGGCCTACCACAAGCACCACGGGGGCAGCAAGTCCATTTCATTCCAGCCCGTGTCTAAGCCGGAGGTCGTGCCTGAGGTAAAACCTGAGCCCAAACAGGAAATGAAACCCGAAGTCCAGCCTGAAGTTAAAACCGAAGTCCAGCCTGAAGTGAAACCTGAGGCCAAGTCCGAGGTTAAATCCGAGGTCCAGCCAGAGAGGCAACCTGAGGTCGTGCCGACAACCCAGCCGGTGGTTACCTCGGAGTCTCTGGGGCCAGTCTTTAAGGTACAGATCCTCGCAGGCTCTGTCTTGATAAAAGCTGGTGATGCACGGTTTAAGGGACTCACCAACGTTGGATATTATAAGGATGGTGGCCTGTACAAGTACACGGTCGGGGAATCTGCCAATTATAATGAGATCAATCGTCTGCGCCGTGAGATCTCCGACAAGTTCCCGCAGGCGTTTGTCATCGCTTTCAAGGATGGTGTGCGGATGGATATCAATGAGGCCATCAGAGAGTTTAAGGGAGGAAAAAAGATAAAAAGGTAAAAAAGTAAGAAGAAAGTAAGAAGGTAAAAGTGACGAGATATGAAGAAGTTCAGTAAGGAAATACAGATAGCGCTGGTGGCAATCGTAGGTGTCATCGTACTTTACTATGGTATGCAGTTCCTCAAAGGATTGTCGTTATCTACTGACACCAACTACTATGTGAAGTTCAAGGACATCAGCGGCCTGTCCGCCTCCAGCCCCGTCTATGCCAACGGCTACCGGGTGGGCGTGGTCGAGGATATCATCTACGACTACGATGGACAGAGTGACATTGTTGCCGTCGTGGGCATTAACAATGAGATGCGTATGCCGCAGGGTACCACAGCCGATATCGTCAGCGACCTCTTGGGAAACATCAAACTGGAACTGAGACTCGGCGACAGGGCAGCTGGTATCCTTGCGGCAGGCGACACGATCACCGGCGGTCAGGAACAGGGCGCCATGGCCAAGGCTGCTGAGATTATCCCACAGGTGCAGTCTTTGTTACCCAAGCTTGACTCCATCCTCGTGAGTGTCAACGCCTTGCTGGCAGACCCCGCCATCGCTAACTCCCTGCATAACATCGATCAGATTACAAGTAGTTTGACCAGTACGTCGCATGAGTTGAACCGTCTGTCTGCCAGCCTAAACCACCAGATGCCGCAGATGTTGGAGAATGCGGACGGCCTGTTGGCAAACACCAATAGTCTGACGCGGAACCTGAATGAACTGGACCTCGCCGGCACGATGCAGAAGGTGGATAATACCCTGCGGAATGTGGAGCAGATGACGGCTAAGTTAAACAGCAATGAGGGCACCCTCGGACTTCTGATGCGTGACCCAGGACTCTATAACAATCTGAATGCGACGATGGTACATGCCGACTCGTTGATGATTGATTTAAAACAGCACCCAAAACGTTACGTCCATTTTTCAGTTTTCGGGAAAAAAGATAAGTAAAATAGATTTAGTCTAAATAATAAAACCTCTCGGACTCTATAAATGAAGTTGGCTGAAATCCCTTTGTCTCCAAAGGTCTCAGAGGGTTTGAAAGGGATGTGATATTTATGCAGGTTTTATTTTGCTGTCTTTGCAAGATGTTGATAATCAGTCGGTTGCTAATTTGCAAATTCTTTCTTTGAATGGTTGACGCGTGAAACATCCTAACCCCTCAATTTATAAGGAGTTACGCGTTTTTGTACACACGACAGCTCCTTTTGGACATTTGCATAATTCAAAAAAAAATACGACCTTTGCATCGCAATTATAAATCACAAGCCTAAGTCTTGTAATAAAAAAGAATTTAATAAATAAGCTTAACGCCGGATGAATAATAGTCACAAGGCGCTTTGGGGAGAATGCCTCCGTCTGATTGAGGCCAATGTCTCTGAGCAGCAGTATAAAACGTGGTTCGCACCAATCGTCTTCGAGTCGTACTCGGAGACGGAGCATAAACTTCTGGTGCAGGTCCCAAGCCCGTACGTGTACGAGTACTTGGAGCAGTACTACGTAGGACTGTTAAGTAAGGTCCTTGTGCGTGTCTTCGGCACAGAGGTGAAACTGAGCTATCGTATTGTGACGGTCAAGGCTCAGCATAACGTGACGACCGATGTGGAGAGTGAAGGGCCTTCGGAAATTCAGCAACCCAAGGGTACCAATAAGGCTCCGACGACGCTCGACGCTGCTACCCCGCAACAGCTGAATCCTCAACTCGATGCTAAGAAAACCTTTCAGAACTTCATCGAGGGGGATTCCAATAAGTTGCCCCGCACCGTCGGCATATCCATTGCCGAGCACCCGGGTAAGACGACTTTCAACCCCTTCTTCATCTACGGTCCCTCCGGTTGTGGTAAGACCCACCTGATCAACGCCATTGGTGTGCGATGCAAGGAGACCTATCCCCAGAAGCGAGTGCTTTATGTCTCGGCCCGCCTCTTCCAGGTGCAGTTCACCGACTCCGTGCGTCATAATACGACCAACGACTTCATTAACTTCTATCAGTCGATTGATGTGCTGATCGTCGACGACATCCAGGAGTGGATGAACTCCCCCAAGACGCTTGACACGTTCTTCCATATTTTCAACCATTTGTTCCGCATGGGGCGCCAGATTATTCTGGCCTCAGACCGTCCACCCGTGGATCTACAGGGCATGAAGGACCGTCTGCTCACCCGTTTTGCATGTGGTCTGATCGCTGAGTTAGAGAAGCCCAATGTGCAGCTATGTATTGATATCCTCAATGCCAAGTGCAGTCGCGATGGTCTGAAGATTCCTGCCGATGTCATCAAGTACATCGCCGAGACGGCTAATGGTAGTGTGCGTGACCTGGAGGGTGTGGTCAATTCGCTGATGGCTTATTCTATTGTCTACAATTCGAATGTCGATATGCGACTGGCCGAGCGTATCATCAAGCGCGCCGTGAAGGTCGACAACCATCCGCTGACCGTAGACGATATTCTTGAAAAGGTGTGCAGCCATTATCATGTCGAACAGCGTCAGGTGTTCAGCAAGAGTCGTAAGCGCAGCTATGTGCAAGTGCGTCAGGTGTCAATGTATCTGGCTCAGAAATACACGAAGATGCCTGCCGGCCGTATTGGCCAGCTCATCGGTAACCGTGATCATTCGACGGTCATCCATAGTTGTAATGCTATTGAGGAGCGCCTGAAGGTCGACAAAGCATTCTCTGCTGAACTTTCCAGCATTGAAAATTCCTTCAAACTCAAGAAATAAAAGAAACGTCCGCCATTTGGCGGACGTTTTTCATAGATTCACGTTTATGCCTGCTATGAGCCATCGGCCAGGCTGCTCCACTAAGCCATAGTCGCGGTAACTGGTGTCGAACAAGTTGTTGGCTTCGACATACGCCTTCCATCTGTTCTGTTGCCAGGTGAGCCGTGCATCGGCTACGAAATAGGGCTTGTAGTCTTGTATGTTACCATTGAAATCCGTATATGAACCCACGCGATCCTGCCACCGTCCGTTGACGTTGAGACGGAGGTGCTGCCAGATAGGTAGTTGCAAGTTGGCCACCAACTTGTGACGGAGGTATTCCAAGGCATACTGTGACACGATGTGTGCCTCCTGGTCCTTACTCTGGTCGATGTAACTGTAACCAATTTTCATAAGAGGCAGATGGGGCTCCACCTGTGACAGGTCGATGGTGGCGGATACTTCCATGCCGGTGCTGTTAATGGTCGTATGGTTCACACTCTCCCAGACGGCCTCGTCACCTTTGCTGGTGTCCATGATCCAGTCGATCATGTTCTTGCCGTGGTGATGCCAGAAGGTGGAGTTGAGCGTGATGAGTGAAGACTGAAAGGTGATGCCAGCCTCTAAAGCCTGCATCTCTTCTGGCTTCAGGTGCGGGTCGGCACTGTAGCCCTGAAGTTTGTAGTACATCTCTGTGAACGAGGGCATGCGCAGGGAGGTGTTGTAGCTGGCATGTAGGCGCCAGTGACTGCCTGGCCGATAGCTGATGTCTACGCCGGGATATACGGTCATGTTCATCGAACTCCAGGTATTTTTGACAGCTACAAGACCCGCTGAGAGTGTAAAGTTATTTAATAGGATATTCTGTTCCAGATATGCACTGATATTAGTGCGGTTGACACCCAGCGTGTAGTCACGGTCCGTGTTGCGGATATGGTGTGTCTGTGACAATGGCTCACCCAGATTCCCACTGACGAGGTCTTCATTTCTCAGTTCTGCACCGAAAGCCGTACGGCCGATGGCCCAGTCAAAGTAACTACTCAGGCTGACACCATAGACATCTGTTCTGTTGTAATTGAATTTCATCTTGTCTGGCTGTCCGCGATAACCTTCGTAACGGTCACGGTTCTGGTTCCAATAGATATTCCCGCTTAAACGGAGGATACCCCGTTTGCTCTCTCCCTGTATAGCACTGTAGACCTTGGTGGTGTGCTCATACTGGTCATCGGCCTGCCATTTCGGAGAGGCGTAAGATGTCGACGAGCCCCATCCCTTGTCGGCGATGCCGAGATGCCAGTGTAACCGTACGGTCTCGTCATCATACTGACCCTGGTAGAAGGCTTTCGAGCCACTGAAGTCAGAGTTCTTGTGCCCGGCAGCGTTTTCACTATAACCGTCGCTTCGACTATAGCCTGCACTCAACTGGTTGTTCCAGTGTCCGCTTTTTTGGTTTGCTCTCCCGCTGACTTTGGCATAGCCATAGCTGCCACCTTCCAGAAGGATGTCGGCACTGGTGTCGGAAGCCGGTCGTGTGACGATGTTAATGGCACCTACCATTGACGAGGTACCGTAGATTCTGCCTGCGGGACCTTCGAGCACTTCAATGCGTACCACCTCACTTAGGTCGACGGGCAGGTCCATGGCATTGTGTCCCGTCTGCGGGTCACAGATGTTAATGCCGTTGAGCAACAGGATGATCTGCTCCGACGTGCCACCGCGGATCGAGATGTCGGTCTGGGCACCGATGGGCCCTCGCTGCCTGACATCGACGCCCAAGGCGTACTTCAGTAAATCGTTAATACTTTGTACTGGAGCCTGCGCAATATCTGCACGGTCCAGTACAGTGACCATTCTCGCTGCCTGACTCTTGGTCAGGGGCGCCCTCGAGCCGGTCACGCTGACCTCCTCGAGCATCATCTCGCGGGCTGTCGTGGTGGCGGTGGAGTCTGTCACGACGGGATCCGTCGAGACACTCTCCGCCGAGGCGTAGGTCAGTGTAGCTACAGAGAGCACACTGCACACCACCTCTCTGCCGAGACAGGCAAACAGCGAGTAGCCCTTGTTTCCAAAACGATGGAACACAAGTACTTGGCGCTTGTTGAATGTTGGTTTGTACATGTTTTTTTTAATAATTTTAAGCTTGCCTTTTTTGAAAAGCGTTGCAAAGGTACAAATAATCTTCGAGATTACCAAAGCTGTGCCCTTTTTTCTTGCATGATGCCCCATTTATTACCCCCCCCCCGTTAAATAATATTAAATTGTTTGAATTTTCTCAAGAAATGCGCGTGTTCTTATTTAAAAAACTTGCATGTTTCGAAATTTTGCAGTAATTTTGCCTATCGGAATTCCATAGCGGAGGTGAAAAGAATGAAACGACTGAACGTAAATATTAACCATTGTCCCTTTGGGGCAGGAACGCTTATCCAGAAAAAACACCGGCTGGCTGTCTTGATGCTGGCCCTTGTGATGGCTGTTCCTGTCATGAGCCAACGGGCGTCTCTCCGTACCAATCTGCTCTATGATGCAACACTCTCTCCTGGTATCGGTGCCGAAGTGAGGATCGACTCAGCATGGTCTGCTGGTGTTAATGTAGGCGTGAACTTCTGGGATATCGATCAGGCCAAGAACAAGAAATGGCGTCATGCACTGGTAAGTCCTTTTGCAAGAAAGTACTTTAACCTGAAGCGTGACTCTGTTGATGTCCGCCGGGCCCAGTATCTCGAGGCAAATCTGATTTATAGTCATTTCAATGTGGGAAACGTCAAGTTCCCCTTCAATCTGTATAAGTCCGTGAATGACCGTCGTCTGCAAGGTGACCTTGTCGCTCTGGGTGGTAAATACGGCTACTCCTGGATCCTTTCCCGTGACTGGCGCATTGAAGCTGAGGCCGGTGTGGCTGTCGGTTACGCCTGGTTTAAGGAGTATGATTGTCCGCACTGCGGCACATTCCTCGGCAATGGCGACCGCATCTTCCTCTTGCCCCAGTTGGGCATCAATATCGTGTATATCATCAACTGAATAAATAAAAAGAGTTAAGATATGAAGAATTGTTTCAAGTATGTCATGATGGGTCTGACGGCCCTTGTAGGCACAGTGTCTTTCTCAGGCTGTTCCTCGAGTGATGAAGTGGACATCAACCCGGGCTACGATCCTGAGACGGGAAGAGTAAAGACGGAGTTCGTCTTTAACGTGACGCAACCTGAAGAGCGGACGCGTCAGACGGCTGAGGTTGTCGGCAATGGTGTCTTCCAAGGCATCAATGATATGTACCTGTTCTGCTTCGACGGCACACCCGGTAGCAGCAGTACTATTGATGCCAACCACACATTTGCACTCGATGACTTCGGGAAACCGGAACCGACCCATTCCAGTGGGACGCCCAACTCCAGTAAGGTCTATACCTTATTTATCCCGACAGGAACGAAAAACTTCCTGTTCTATGGGACGGTCAACGATGCCGAGAAGAGCGGACAGCCTGGTTATTATGGCAAGTTGAGCAAGACCTATACTAATGCCGGTAGTGTGAACGACATCGCCTTCCGCCTGGTTAACCAGGTGGAGACATCTTCAGACTTCACGGCCCCCCAGACAACATTGGCGGCCATCCTTAACGGTATCGTGGGAACATCGATTACCACGCCTGCCGATGTGAAATGGGCAACCACAAGTGGTTCTTCTAATGCTAACCTGGCTGTACTTGGTCAGACCTACGAGAAGTTCGTTGGCCAAGCCAACGATGGTGATATTCGCCAGGGCTCGTCGACAGCTGTGAGGAATATGGTGGGCGATTTGTTCGAGGTTGTCAATGAGATTTATACCAAGACGACCGATGCAACGGCCAAGGCCCTGTCGGAGGCCATCTTGCAGAAGATCGGAGAGAACTTCACGGTGACGGCTTCTGGCTCACCGGCTGTGTACAAGTGGGAGGACAGCTATAAGTCCGGAACCTCGTCGTCGGTTTCCAATTATCCGGCCTCCCTTGGTATCCCGGAAGGCTGTGCTATTTTGGAGTTTAACAAGGCGACAGGACAGTTTGCCTATAGGAATAGCGGTGCAACGGTGTCGAAGGTGTCCGTCGAATATGGTGATGTGACCTATCCGGCCGAACTGACCTATTATTGTAACTCGGGCATCTGGCAGTCATTAGTGACTAAGGAGGCTGCTTCATATCCGAAATCTGCTGGCGAATGGGCAAAGACCGATTCCTGGACATCTGGCGGTTGGGACGGTAATGCCGTCTCTGCCTCGACGCGTGCTGTGGCTATGAAGGAGAATATCACTTATGGCGTTTCCCAGCTGAAGGCCACCATCCAGCGTAACATCGAGAATACTTTCACCGACAACGCTGCTGTTATCAATGGTGGCACCACGTCAGATAATGTGTTCAGTGGTACGGGTGAGAATGGCATCTCGTTCACCATTACAGGTATCCTGATCGGTGGACAGCCGGATGTTGCCCAGTATGAGTACTTGCCCAAAAGTACTGCGTTCAATAAGGTGATCTACGATCAGTTCCCCGATTTGTCCATCAGCCAATTGCCTGCCTCGGATAATGACAAGACCGTGACAAACTATACGCTCGTCTTGGATAACTTCACGGTTGGCGAGACTCAGTCGAAGGTGTATATCGCCTTGGAAGTAATGGCCGACCAAGACTTCTACGGTTTGAGCGGCTTCATCAAGGCAGGTCAGAAGTTCTACCTCATCGGTGAACTCGATCCGTTGTCGGCATCGCTGGATCCCGTCGACTGGTCGAAGCAGACCAGCTTTGAGAGTGGTGACACTGGCTATGGTAAGGACCGCGTGTTCATCCGCGATGCCGTCACAACGGCTAAGTTCACCATCAGCAAGGATGCTTTGAAACGTGCCTATTCCACCATCCCCGACCTGCGCTCTACGCAGATGTTCTTCGGTCTCTCGGTAGACCTGGAGTGGAAGGCTGGTCTGAACTTTAACGTGATCATCGAATAATATGAGACGCTGGAGCATCGTCAGCACAACCCTCTGGATGGCCATCGCGGTCGTATTTGCCGGCTGCTCAATCATCGATGATGATCTGAGTGACTGCGGCGAGGACCTGAGACTGGACTACGACCTGCATCTGGTGACCAACCTGTCAATCGAGCTACAGAAAGAACTTGATAGGACAGGTGATGCCAAACTCCAGAAGGCGCTGCGCGACTATCTTGCTCCTGTGTTCACAGACTATGCCCACGACTTAGACCTCTCGTTCTACGATGTGCAGGGCGATTTTGCCCGTCTGCATCACGAGCAGCACATCATGGATGCTAATGAGCTGAGCTATACCATCTACCTGCCTCGTCGCAGCTATATGCATACGGCAGTCGCTAATGTGGAGCGTAATGGGGTGGCTGCTTATGAGGGCAGTGATTATTGTCGTACTGGTCAGTTGCTCCTGCAGAGTGATACCGTCGGACCTCATAAGACTGGTCTGTTCACGGCTCGCCAGGGGTTACAGATCGAGGAGGGTATCAACAAGACTTACTATGTACATCTGTATATGGCCAACTGCGCTGCAGCCTTGGTTCTCAACACCAGTAAGGCCTCACTCAAGGACCTGAAGGTGGTGACAACAGGCTTTGCCTCGCGCTTCAATATTGCCGACAGTACATATGTGTTTGCTGGCACGACTCCGGTGGTGAAGGCCGACAAGATAGATACTGGCAGTGACGGTCGTATGTGTTTCTGCACAGTGAACTTCCCGTCTCCAGAACCATCCGTCTCGACGCGTAACATCATCAACACGGAGGATCCGTTCGTCTCTGTTGATGCCTCGGATGCCTTGTGGCAGTTCCAGGTCTTTGCGACACTGTCTGATGGTAAGGTGACGAAGAGTACGCTGGGTGTGAAGAAGCCCCTTCGGGCAGGACAACTGAAGATTATCCATGCCGATGTCTATGCTAACGGATCCCTGGAGCCCGGCGAACCAGAGGTGGCTGTGAGCATTGAACTCGACTGGAAGGAAGCTGGGAATTATAATACTCCCTTATAATAAATAGGTGAAATACGAAGTTGAAGTTAGATAGAATCATAGTACTGATGTTGGGGGTGACAGTCCTGATGGGTTGCACGGACCGGGAAGAGCAGATCAGCGATGCTGATGTGCCTGTCGCCGTCAGCCTGGCTTTCTCGTTGCCGGAATTATCCGTCAACAGGACGCGTATGGCTGACAGTGTCGTACAGACATCTGCCGACCTGTACCGTGGCCTGAAAGACGTGAGGGTTATCCCCTTCAGGGTTCCGGGAACCATCACTGCTGACCACCTGCCCTTCGTCTTTGACTATACCGCTGGCGATGAGAGAGGACGTGTGACGGGCAAACCGTCGGAGTTGACACCGTCGGCTTTCTACTACTATCAGGACTGTGCCTTCTGGTCTGGCACGACATCCCTGCTGTTCTATGCACGGGCTGCCAATACCGTCATGGTGAATGGGACTGCCATTCCGGCCACAGACAAGACTTATTACGGTGCTACCACCACTACATATTTGGAAGGGAATAGTCCAGCCCAGATACAGTTCGGTCCAGAACAGATCAGTCCGACGACAGCTGTCAGCGACAGGGCGGAGGCGCTGGCTGAATACCTGACGTCCGTCGCCAATACGACGGGGTGGGCTACTACCGACGATCCTAAGCTGAAGGCCCTTTACCTCGATTTCATCCATCAGCATGATCAGGGTGATTTCGCTGTGATCGGCGGTTCTTCTGCCAGTGTCAGGGCTTTTGTGGAGGAGTTGTATGCCGAGGTCGGGAAAAATGAGACGGCAGCCGCCAATGCTTTGGTCACCGCCATCCGCACCGCGATTACGGCAGGTGCAAATGTTGACAACAATGGACGGGTGACCCTGACGACCTGGAACGATACGCCCCTCACTGGCTATCCTTCACATATCGGACTGCCCGACGGCGCTGCCGCCATGCAGTGGGACGGGTCGGCCTTTGTGCCACAGACACAGACCACCGTCGAGACGGCAATCACCAGTGTAGACCGCTTCGCCTATCCGCCAGAACTCTGCTACTATGGTAACAGCACGATCCAGACATCCTCTGATGATGTGGAGAGAACCGTCTATCAGAGTGCTGCGACCTGGGATGATGTGCTTGCCCAGTATACTGCCGGTACGGTCATCACCTCCGGGACGAAGTCGGCAGCAATGGTCACGCCGGTACAGTATGGCGTGGCAAGGCTGAGTGTCAGACTGAAGAATATCGAGATTGTTCCGTTCCTCGATGCTGCCGACGAGCTCGTCGCCTTCGACGATAGCTACTATCCTCTGACGGCTGTCATCATTGGTGGACAGTACCCGGTGGGATTTGACTTCAAGCCCGAAACGGTACAGCCTTGGCCTACCACTGAAGAGGCTTCTGATGAGATGACAGACCAGATGCTCTTCATCTACGATCCGCAGGTCAGAACGAAGAAGGCTGCCGACGGCAGCGCATACGACTATTACTGTCTGAGCAGCTCCGGTGATGTGGGCAATACGAACACCTTGGTGTTCCAGACGTATGAGAAGAAGAACGTGAAGATTGTCCTGGAGTTTGAGAACAGGAGTGGTAAGAAGTTCATGGGGTATGATGGCATCGTCTATCCCGGCACGAAGTTCTATATGATAGGTGAGGTAAACCCGTCTACGGCGACAACAACCGTGACGGCCGAAAACAAGAACCGCGTGTTCACACAAGATTACACGACAACGTTCGACGTTCAGGTGGAGAACTTCAAAAGCGCTTATAATGTGATGCCCGACCTCCTGGCTCCGCGTATGGAGATCGGCGTCAAAGTGACTAACTGGGAGACGATACATCCCACGACGATAGAGATTACAAAATAGACTGAGAGTGATGAACAGACAAGAAAGATACAGATGGCGATGGGCTGGTGCCCTGCTCCTGCTGCCGGTGTTGCTGCTGATACTTGGTGTCGGCTGTAGCGGCGATGAGGAGGTGGATGAACCCCGCCTCAATATCTATGTCTATGCCCCGGAGCGGCCGGTGGTAACTCGTGGTGAGATCATCCCCTCTGAGGAGGAGGCTCAGATATACAACCTTCAGATTTGGGTGTTCCGCAGTAGCGATCCCTCGAAGATGGTGGCCAGTCTCACCCTCTCCACGGAGGAAGAGTTGCGGAGCCTGAATGACAATAAGAGTGCTTCGTATAGCATCGCCCTTGCCGATCGTAGCTTTGCAGAGAAGCCCGAACCGGTGGATATATACGTGTTAGCAAATGTCCTCGACAACAACGGCACGAACTATTTCGACACGGTCAACAATAGTGAGGATCTGGAGACAGCCGTCTTCAACGGCGGCCATTTCTTCAGCTACCTGAAGGGCTCAGCCTATCAGGCAGCTACGACCGTTCCTGCGGACAAGGGCGTTCCGATGTCGGGTGTGGCACGTGGAAAGAGTGTCATCGACAGGAATAATGTCCTGCATATCAGCGACGCAAACTTGAAACTGGCACGTACAGTGTCGAAGATACGTTTTGCGTTCTCCTCATTGAATGAGCCCGGATTGAGTCAGTTGTTCATAGAGAAGATCACACTGAATAATAAGATGATGTACCAGAAGGAGCGCTTCTTCCTCGACGGTGACCATCCCAGCTACTGGGTAGAGGGCGCACCATTCGATCAGGAGGTGCTGTTGATACAGGGCGACCGTGTGAATCCTGTGATGCAGAACAGTGATCCGGCATCTTATGCCTACAGCAGTGCGATGTCGGATGAGGAATATGAGGACTTGATTAATAGAGGGGTGAAAGAGGGTCTGTTGACAGAGAAAGGTCCTGTCTATCTCCCTGAGAGCGACAAGCGGTTGTCGGGTACCATCTACTTCCGACTCGGTAGTGGTGGCCCCCAGATGTCTGTTCCGTTCTCGATGGCAAGTGGCAATTTCCGGCGTAACCAGACGTGGCTTGTCTATGCCTATTATATAGGGTCCTCGAAACTCGAGGTCAATACCGTCAGCGTGGTTGACTGGGAAGATGTTGGAGATCAGCCAAATTATGAAATCCCTAATTGGTAGAAAGAAGTATGAATAGATATAAGAGTTGGAATTTGGCATTTGGCATTTGGCTGTTGGCTGTCAGCATTTTGTTGACGGTCGCCTGTTCTGGTGATTCGGGACAGTCGGAAGGTCCTGTTGTGCCAGAGCCTGCTCCCACACCGACGCCGACGCCTACTCCCACAGAGCCGGAGAGTGCGTTGAGGCTTGTGGCCGCCACCCGCGCCACGGGCATCGGTATCTCTGATGCTGCCGCAGAATATGAGACGTTCTCGCCCATACAGATATTCCTGATGTCAGGCTCTGAGGAGTCGGCCATCAACCAGCGGCGTGAGGGACAGTTCATCTACGATGATGAGACAGCACCTGCGGGGTGGAAGTCGACCATCGGTCTGAAGGATGCTTATCACTGCATCTATGGCTATTCGCCCGGATCGGCTGCCGCCTGCTCGATTAGTCCTTTGAGTGGCTCATCCTACAAGGATGGCGCTATCCTCTCCATGTCGAACCTGAGTGCTGCCTCGGGCAGTGACCTCTGTGTCATCGTCGGCGTCAGGCACGGCTCTACGGCAGCAGCTGCTGACGTCCTCCCCGACAGAGGGAAGTTCGACTTTATGAAGACCTCGGAGAACTATGTCAGTCTGCTGCTCGACCATCTCTTCGCACGGATCGACTTCAGAATCAGGATTGGTGAGGAATATAGTAAGATGCGGTTTGTCAGGGTGAAGAAGCTGGAACTGCGGTCTGCCTATGAGCTGACGGGTGTCACCGTCAGACTGTCGGCAGCCACTACCGATGTCAGCTATACCACTGCTGCTGTGGCTGCTGACGGCAGCTCGCCGACGGGTACGCTCTATGACTTCACCACCGATGCCGCTAACAGCATCGGCAAGGACCTCTCGGTCGAGGGGACGGTGTTCCCGGGCTTCTTTGCGCCGGATGCTAATAACTTGGTTGCTTCGGGACTGACGTTGGTTTGTACTTATGATGTATATGTTTACGATGCCCTAAATAATAAAATAGGTTCGCGTGTGCGAGAGGACTGTGTGGCAGTCAACAGCTTGTCGGGTATTACTGGCCTGACATCGCTGGCACGAGGTCAGAAGACGTCGATCAACTTGACCGTTGAGCCTACCTACCTCTACCAGCTCTCCGAGGATGAGATCAACAACCCGGGCATAAAGATTAATTGATAATAGAAAAGTGAAAAGGATATTGACCATAGTACTGTTGAGTTTGCTTGTATCTCTGATGCGGGCCCAGATTACCATTGCCGGCGATGTCTACGGCGGCGGTAAGGAGGGTGCTGTGGGTACAGGCAATACTGTTGGTGTCGTCACGGCAACGGATGTCGCGGCTGATCCGACGAAGACGGTGACACCGGCAGAGGAGGTGAAGTTGACTGGCGACAACCCGACGGATGTCACTTCTGTCACAATCAACAGTGGCTTGGTGCGGACGGTCTTTGGTGGAGGTCAGAACGGGCGTACCTTCGGCAATACCAGCGTCACGGTGCGGGGCAACGACACACAGATTGGTCTCGAAGCGCTGAAGAACTCCGTTCATGGCGGTCTCTTCGGTGCTGGTGACGGTGCCCTGGCCTATGTCTTTGGTAACAGTACCGTGACCATCGAGGGTGGCCAGATCATCCAGAAAGTCTTCGGCGGCGGCAACCAGGCCGACCTGATGGGACATACGAAAGTACATCTCCTCGGTGGAAACATCCGGGCCCGTGGTGTCTTCGGAGGTGCCCGCATGGCTAATATCTATGGTCATAGTTATGTACTCGTTGACGGAGCGAACCTGAAGAGAGACCTTCTCATAAACAATGTCTATGGAGGTAATGACGTGGCAGGTAGCATCATGTCATCTGAGACATGGGCATGGACCAAGCAGACGAGTGACAACATGGCGACACCGTTCTCGCCGAAGACGGCAGGTGTAGACCGCTCTTGGAATGCCTTCGTACACATCACCAATCCCGACAAGAAGACGACCGACGCCACGACTGGCGAGGTGACGAACACAGGAAAGAAGATCTATATCGGTCAGCTGTTCGGTGGTGGCGATGGCGACTATACCTATACCGCCAATGCGACCGACAATACCAAGTATGATGTAAAGATCGCCTTGAAGGAATGGGATGATGAGGCTAATGAAGGTGTCGGCGGCTATGTGGAGAAGACGCCAGTGACCTATACTGTCAATGGTGCACCTGAGTTGGGAAAGACCTACCTGGAGATCGACGGCGGTTCCATCGTCTATGCCTACGGTGGTGGCAATGCGGCCACGGTGACGGATCGGGTCGTGATTTGTGTGGACAACCCGAGCGATGTGGTCAACAGCATCACTGATGCGTCCGCTATAACATCCGATAATCCGACTGGAGAACTGCTGACCAACGACCGTTTCAAGGAGATGGGTATCAACCTGGGCTTCTCTTACCCCAGCAGTGGTGCCTTCCAGATCGGCAGCTTCTTCGGTGGTAACAACAAGGCCCCGATGGCCATCCGTCCGACTTGGAACTTACTCAGTGGCAAGATCCGTAACCTTTACTCTGGTGGAAATGCCGGGGCTATGACAAGTCCTGACGGTCTGCTTCTTGTTATTCCACAGAATTCCACTATAAAAGTCGACAATGTCTATGGTGGATGCCGCATGGCTGATGTCAATCCCGACGATAGACCGATGCCGGCCTTTGAAGGGACAATCGCTGCTGGTGCCAATTCGACCAGTTACAAATTCCCGGCCACTTTTGCTGCACGAATGGTTATAGCCGGTGGCGACATCAACAATGTCTATGGTGGTAACGATATCTCTGGTAAGGTCTTTGGCGGTAATGCCATCGGCATCCGTACCAGCATCCGTGGTGATGTCTACGGCGGCGGCAACGGCTCCTATCCCTATACCGACAACCCGCTGATGGAGGGTGACGAGACCTATGGCGACTTGTTCTATAAGATCAGTGATGTGCCTGGTGCCACCACATCCGTCGAGGCACTCAATGCCATCCGACCCAATGCCGAACAGGTGTCTATCCGTCTGGTGGGAACGGAGGATAAGCCTACCATCATCCACGGTGGTGTCTTCTGTGGCGGAAACAGTGCCACCATCATGACGGACAAGAAGGATCCTATCGTCGAGCTGAAGATCGGGTCGTATGTTATTGCCGACTCGGTATTCCTGGGCAACAACGGTGCGAACATGGTGAAGTACAATGAGAAGGATGAGACGAACATGATCGGTGAGGGCGTGCTCCGAACCATGAGAAATACGCTGTCCAACGGTATACGGCACAACACCATGGACCTGACAGATGAAGCAACCTTCGCTGCCTATATGGGAGGAGCGACGATGGCCCTTATGCCCAGCGTAGTGTTCGACAGCAAGGCCTATGGTGATGCTCTCGACTATAAGGACTACACCTCTTACATCGGATCTCTCTTCTGCGGTGGTAATGTGGGTAGTATGAAGATTGATGGGAAGAAGACAACTCTTAACTTCAATAAAGAAATCATAGTATATAATAAGGTGGTGGGTGGCTGTAACAACGCTAATGTGGAGCAATCCGACTTTAACGCTGCCTACTATGGTGGACTCCTTGGTGCTGCCGACGAGTCTGGCAACAAGCTGGAGATGAACTTCAACGGCTTGAAGATCCAGCCCATGCGTTGGAAGCTGCAACAGAATGACGCAGGACAGTATGTGAAGGATGCCGAAGACAATTATGTACGATATGTCAATCCCACCACGAATCAGGAAGAGCTGGAGTGGAACACCATCGACGGTGCCGGCAACCCGACGCCTCCTGTCATCACTGCCAAGGCTTTCGACGCAGAGACGGACATCTCCCGCCGTCTGCTGGGAGGTAACATCTATGGTGGATGTTATAATAGTGGCCACGTCGAGGGTAATGTCATCATCAATATCAACAAGACCATCGTAGAACGGGATAAGCTCTTCGACGTTACCAACGACGAGGATGATATCTTGTACGAGAATACAGAGAGAGGAACCTATGATATCAAGACCAGGAATACGGGTGTTATCCTCTCCGAACAGGGTATGGACGTATTGGGCTCTGCCCTGAATGTCTTTGGTGGCGGTTTCGGTAAAGGCTCTGAGATCTGGGGCAGTACCACCGTCAACCTAAACAAGGGCTATGTGTTCCAGATCTTCGGTGGCGGCGAGGCCGGTGCCATTGGTCATGAGAAAGATGCTGATGGAAACTATATCGCCAACGAGAACTACAGCACCTATATCAACCTGAACGGCGCTACCGCCCTTCCGGGCGTGGCTCGCGGTGCTACAGGCGACAGTCCTGACATGGCTGAGTGTGAGTTCATCTACGGCGGTGCCTTCGAGGGCCTGATAGCCGGAAGTACCCACGTCCGCCTTGGCAACGGCCGTATCTTCAACTCCTTTGCCGGCAGCTGTAATGCCGATATCTTAGGCCATTCTGAGACCTATGTGGGACAGTGGACGGAAGGAAATGCCACCAAGACGGGCTTCCCCTGGATCCGCGACCATATCTATGGCGGTAACGACCTGGGTGGTAACATCCTGGGCCATGCCGATTTCAGCGGCCGCATCCGTGACGAGGTCAAGAGCATGGTGGACGGCAGCTATGGCGTCGCGTCTTATATGGAGTACACCCAGGGTAGGGTGAGGAATATCCTTGGTGGCTGCTTCGGTGACTATGATTATACCGATGAGACTTATAGTAACCGTATCACTAACAAGCCTTATCTCCATAATGCTTTCGTCAACATCAGACCGAACGACAAGGCCAGCAATGCGATAGAGAAAGTCTTCGGTGCCGGTGAGGGATATACGGGCGACCGTGACGGCGACAAGTTGCAGGATCACAGCTACGTTCTCATCGACATCCCTGACGGCGTGAAGAATTTTGCCGACATGGAGGTGTTCGGTGCCGGTGCCTACAATGGCTTGGGCATGCGCTATACGGCGGAAGAGACATTCGAAGCCGACTTTGACATCAATGAGGCGACCGCCGTCATCGACCTGTTGCGTGGTCGGATTGGTGCCGCCTACGGAGGCAGTCTCGATGAGGGTGTCACCCGCCGCACGATGGTGAACGTCCCGGACAAGTCGACCATCATCGTCAACAATATCTTTGGCGGTGCATTCGGTAACCATATCCTCCCGCCGTGCGATGTCTATGAGTCGAATGTGAACTACCGGAGTAGCAAGGCCTATGTGAACGGCGCCATCTATGGTGGTAATAACAATGTACGTCGTACGGTCTACGCTCATGTCAACGTCTCTGCTCCGGCTCGTAAGGAGAATGGCTATTCTGTCACTGTCTACGGCGCTGGTAAGGGTATGGAGACCTGGGCGGAATACACGGAGGTGAACCTCGAGGAGGGTGCCAACGTGTGGGAGGTCTATGGCGGTGGCGAGATGGGTAATGTGCTCAATGCCGAGAGTGTGCAGAGATATATGCAGACCTATGCCGATCGCCCTGCAGACAAGTTGTTGACCGAAGACACCGACGTGGAAGACGACAAGAACTGGAATAATGCGGATAGATGGGTTGATGGTGTTGCCGGCGGTACGCTCACAGACGTCTGGAAGGATGAATGGAAGAAAGTCTGGAAGACAGCATGGACCATTGGTGATTACTACAATCCTATTGGAGAAAACAAGAGATATGTTAGTAATAACTATACCAATCTTTATAATAAACTCGCCAGACCTGCTGAGATGGACGACCGTACCGACCGACCGGAAAAGACGTATCGTTATAATACGAACGTGATCATCCACAAGGGGGCTACAGTTGGCAACTACGCCTACGGCGGCGGATATGGAAATACCTCACAGCCCATGAGCGGCAGTGTCTATGGCACCACTTACATAGCCCTCCTCGGTGGTACGGTCAACAAGGATATGTATGCGGCAGGTACGGCCGGTAGTGTCAACGACCTCTTTGCTTGTGGTGCATACAGTGATGACAATCCTACGGGCTTCACCGCCAGTGCAAATGCCTATGTCGAGGGCGGTACGGTACGTAACGTCTATGGTGGTGGCTGGCGTGGTGGCGTGGGCTTCCATGCCGGTCTCGTCAGCGACGTGGCCAATAACGAAAGTGACATTGAAGGTGAGACGCATGTGATCATTGGTAAACTTGACGGCACCACCTATACCAAAGGCATCCCGGCCATTAACCGTAATGTCTATGGTGGTGGCGAGGGTGGTGCCATCTACGGCACGGCGTATGTGAAGGTCTACAACGGACGCATCGGCTACCGTTACGAGAACAACACCTATGTGGAGCAGCTCGACGATGCCAAGGCCGGTGACAACCTGCTCGACCGTAGTGGTAACGTCTTCGGTGGCGGCTATGTGGCCAACAGCTATGTCGACGTTTCTGACTTGAAGATGTATGGTGGTATCGTTCGTGGCGGTCTTTATGGCGGCGGTGAGATCGGACCTATCGGCCGTGGTACGGTGAATGTCAATGCTCCCGCACCGGAAGGCACCTTCAGGAATGGTGTGGCGAAGATCTATAAGGGTGGTGCAACCCACGTCACCCTTTATAGCGGTCATGTCCTGCGTGATGTCTTCGGCGGTGGCCGAGGCTTCGACAACTGGGACGGCGAAGGCTATATGACCGATGATGAGAAGAAGACCATGGACCTCAGCTCCAAGGGTTATGTCTTCGGTTCCACCGAGGTGCGTATCCTCGGCGGTGAGGTGGGTACTGCCGACGGCGTGGCTAAGAACTTCGGTAATGTGTTCGGTGGCGGTAACGTGGGCTACGTCTATAGTGCCGAGGGTACGAAGACCGAGAAGGCCGTTCCGGGCACAGACGATAAGACCTATTATTATTATGATAGCAACGGCAGTCTGACCGAGGACTGCAGTGTGATCATCACCCCATGGTGCCTGGCCAAGGAGGATGTGTCGATTCCTAATGGCGGCGGCTCCTATGCGGCTGGTGACTATGTGCCTGCCGATGACCTCGACAGACTGCAGAATAAGTCCTCGGCGCATAGCAGCATCTGGGAGAAACTCGACCTCTCGGGTATCACCATCCACAATGCGGTCTTTGCCGGTGGTAACGTGACGGTGGGTGGCGATGCGGTATATGCCAATGCGAAGACCGTACTCGGCAACGTCAGCGCCAACGTCGTGGATGTCTATAACCGTGACCTGATCACTGTGGGAACCGAGCATGTGGGAGGTCTCTACGGTGACGGTAACCTGACGCTGGTCGATGGCTATCGTGAGCTGAACATCTCCAACTACGGTACCGACTACTACGGCATGTCCGACAATATCAGTCTGGAGGAATATTATAAGCTGACCGACCGTGAACGCGCCTACTTCGCCCTGGAGTACCGCTGCGTCAATCCCTATACGACCACGACCACCACAGGTTCGAAGACCTATTCTGCAGGAGACCGTATCACAGAGGAGATCTATAACGGACTGGCTGAGGCCGACAAGGCTAACTGGGAGCTGTGGGGCTTCTGCTCCATCTATGCCGGACGTCTGATGAACACCATCCAGCGTGCCGACTTCTGTGGCATCTTCGGCAGTCGACTGGTGCTGCAGGGTGCCAAGGACCGTGTGCCCAGCGTGGCCGATAAGACCGACTACACTGTGAACCGTGTGGGTGAAGTGTCGCTGAACCAGGTGAACACCATCGCCGGTGAGACCGATGCCGACGCCAAGACCCACGGCAACTACTTCGGTATCTATAGCATCGTGAACTGCATGGGCGCCCTGACCAGCGACGTAGACTTCTATAATACCACGAGAGCCACTGATAATGCCAACTATGCTGTAGACGGCAAGACGTTCTATGAGTGGAAGGAGGCCTTCCCCAAGGAGCGTAAGCGTAACAATGGTAAGGTGGCCAACCACGTGGCACTTGCATCGGGTGTCTACCTCGAGCTGACCACGGAGAAGAGTACGCCCGATGTGAAGGACTGGGGCTACATCACCGGTGTGGCACAGCTGGAGCTCATCAACGTGAAAGCCGGTCTCGGTGGTGGTTATGTCTATGCGAAGAACGTACACGGCGTGCGGTCGGCATCCGGCAACGACCAGACCATCCTCTCGGCATACAATAAGGCTACCGACAGCCATCCGAAGGCCGTCACCAACAAGGTGTTCGTGTATAGCTCGGGCGACCTGAAGGAGGTGCAGACATCTGGCAACTTCGTGCATAACGTGAAGCAGATCATCGACGACTGCTATCCCACCAGCAATGCCTACAGCGGTGAGAACGCCGCACCGGCACACTACTGGTTCATCCGAGGCACCAGCTATGTCTACGACCAGTATATCACGGCCTATACCGGTGTGTCTAACGCCTATAGCAAGGCCCAGAAGATACCGTTGAACATCAATGCGGCCTCCTATGGTAAGATGAGGCTCGAGGATGTGAAGGTGAACCTCTACGCCTATTATTATTCTACCGAACCCAATGAGAGTGAGCGCACGCCGCTCCAGAATACCGATAAGGATGCGGATACCTACAGTGTGCTGGTGAACAACGACGTGACCTACCATCTGAACGACTCCATCAGCTATTGGGACTGGCTCCAGCTGAGTGAGGTGGAGCAGCGTCACTTCGTGGCCGACACCTATGTCACCATCGCGGAGTGTAAGATCGGCAACACCACCTATCCTGAGGGATCCGTGCTGCTGCCGGCCACGTATCAGCGACTGAAGGACGCCAATCCGACAGTCTACCATGTGGCCAGAGAGGAGGATGTCGACTTCGACTTCGTCTTCCGCCGTTCTAACAACCTGACTCACGACCTGGGCTATGTGGTCACCTATGCCGTCGACAATCCTTCGGCCTGGGCGGCAACAGATCCCTATGGTACCTACTCACCCGCAACGTCGGGTGTCTACGGACAGCGCTTCTATGAGGAGGGTGAGATCATTGGCAAGACCGTCCGCGACGAATACGAGGCTATGGGCACTCATAAGCCTGCCGATACCGACGACAAGAAACAGGCCAAGATGGCAGAGGCTTATGTCGTGAAGGAGGATATCCGCTTCACCGACGGTGACGAGACCTATAACTTCATTGCCGGCACGCCGCTGTGCAAGGAGGATTACTCTGCCTCGGCATGGGCTACCATCAGCTCAAAGGTGGAGGAGGCCCGTATCTGCACCGGCACCATGGAGTTTGAAGGTGCCTATGCCAGCAAGTCGATGCTCTTCGGCGAGGTGGTGACATCGGCACGCTACAATGAGTTGGTGGATATCTATAAAGATGTATATAATGTGTCCGAGGCGGTGGCTAAGACCGAGGTCGACAAGTCGCTCAGCAAGGCTTACATGTGCTATGAGGAAGGTTACTATGGCGGTGGTTACTTTGAGGCCGGACAGAAGTACACGGCCCTGAAGGGATGGGCAGCACTCTCTACCGAGGACCGTGAGAAGTTCTCGTTCAACTACGATGCCCTGAACTTGCTCATCGACCCGCTGTACTCTGGCGACATGAAGCTCTACGACAATAACCAGTCGCCCTTCACCTACTCAACGGTGAAGCCCATCGACTATGAGGCAGTCTATTCCGACTCGGAGACCTTGTCATATATCGATAACAATGGTGTGGCACAGACGGTAGCACCGGGCGCCACTATCTCTCGTGTCCAGTATGAGGCCATCCCCAACGAGCAGTACCACTACTCGCCGATCAAGGTTGACTACACCACGGTCTATGTGGTCAGGTCGGCCTTCATCAGGGGCGACACACCGTACACCGTCGGACAGACCATCACGTCGGAGACCTATAGCTACCTGACCGATGACCAGAAGGAGCATGTGACGGCGCTGTCGTTCCGTGAGGCCGATGTGAACAGCACCTATTACTATTGCCGTGAGGACTATCGTATCAGTAGCGATGTCAACGGTCATGCCGTCACCGACACCCGTACCGGCAGGACCCTCGGTAAGGGCAGCGACGTCACGCCGGGTGTGCTGATCAGCCAGGACGACTATCTTCAGTTGTCTAACCTGCAGAAGAACTTCTCCATCCAGGGATCGGCACCCGAGGAGCTGACCACACTCTACGTAGCCAGCGAGTCGGATATCTACGACCTGCAGAAAGACCGTATCATCACCGTCATCTTCAGCTACGACTATACGGAGAGCGATGAGAGCGGTACCCATATCGAGCCGATCTCCGAGCGACATATCATCAACATCCACATCCACTTCGAGAGTGGTGTGCCTGAGATCGGCACGCTCCATTCTCCTACTACCGTACTGCCGGGTGAGTATGTCGGACTCTTCCAGCCCACCGTGAAGCCGGGTGCCTATGAGATTATGGGCGGCGGATGGGAGATCTTCGAGAATGAGGAGGATGCCGAGCGCCACCGCAACGGTCAGGACTTCACCAATAAGACACCGGTCTACTGGTATCAGGACGGTCAGTACCTGGTTTACTACGCTAAGACCTACCTCGGCAAGACCTATTCGAACTACGTGCCGTTCAGTGTGGCCAACTACCACGACATGAGGGCCATCATGGCCGACACGGAGCATCACCTCTACGTCGATCATCCCGATGTGAAGCGTGACAGTAAGGTCTACCTCAACGACTACAGCGGCGACGACAAGAGCGGCATCGACCTGCTGCGTGACTTCTTCGACCTGAGTGTCAGCGGCCTCAGTGGTCATGCGCCGCTCAACGATCGTGTGAAGGCGGGCAACCATCTCGACTTCTTCCTCCATGCCAACCAGACGCCGACGGCTTATGCCGACTGGACGCCTATCGGCGACGAGAACAACTGCTTCGCCGGTACCCTGCATGGTGACGGCTACTATGTCAGCGGCCTGAACAAGTCGCTCTTCGGCAACCTCTGCGGCCATGTCTATAACCTCGGTGCCAGCGGATCGTTTACCTCTGCGGGTATCGCCGACACGGGTGACGGTTATGTGGAGAACAGCTGGGTGAAGACTACCGGCACGCCCGATGGCAGCGTCTATGCTGTCTTCGGCAACCCGAGCGATGCCGTCAGCACCACCACCCAGATGGAGAACTGCTACTATGGCGTGGCGGGCGGTGACTATAAGACTGCCGGCAGCACCCACGGCCTGGCCCGTAAGATGACAGACCGACAGTTCTATAACGGCGAGGTGGCCTACAACCTCAACGGCTACTACCTGAAGGAGCGTTACAACCGTCAAGCGACCGAGGCCGACAAGGTGAAGACCTACGAGTATGTGGAGAACCGCTACTCTGACGACGATATCGACTTCCTCTATGCCGACGGTGAGATACCCATCGACGACGATGCCCGTCTGACGACTGCCGATGACGGCACACTCCACTATGCACCGCTATGGCCCGACGACTATCTGTTCTTCGGACAGAACCTCACCTATGACTATCCTTATACCGATGTCGGTGCTCATGAGGATGTGCCGTCGCACCTCAACAAGACGGGCAGCAGCCATACGTTAGAGACTGTTCCTGAGTCGAATCGCGTCTTCCGTACACCGGCTTACTTCGGTAATAAGAAGATGGATATGTACCACTTCAACCCGTTCGCCGTCCTGGCTGCCAAGTCTGCCGACGGACAGCACGAGGCTTATCCCGGTATGACCGCTGTCGACTTCACGGGCTACGGCGACACGAACTATAGTAAGACCCTCAACAGCGACGGTGTCTTCTACAGTCCTATCTTTGATGCTTCAGTCAGCCTCGCTGGTGTGGCCAATGCCGACGAGACGAGGAACCTACTGGTTTACTCGCCGGAGGCCGGAACAAACAATGGCGATGTCCTGACGGCTTATTTCAGCGAGCCGGAGATGGCCGAGAAGGAGGATGATGCCACCACTGGCATGAAGGCCGCCTACCGGGCTGTCGACGCGCTGACGGCGAACGATATCGCCAGCATACACGGACATCTGGTCTACAGGAACGGTACCCGCCTCTATACATCCGCCGACCATGTGCTCGTCGACCGTCAGGACTTCAACTGTCCGATCAGGTACACCATCGGTGCGGACTATCGGATGTGGTACCAGCGTACCCCCGACAACTATGTCGACGACAAGAAGGGCTGGGAGGCTGTCAGCCTGCCGTTCAGTGCTGAGCTCGTGACAACGCCCGATAAGGGTGAGATCACCCACTTCTACGAGGGCAGTACCACCGGTCATGAGTACTGGCTGCGTGAGTTCTCCGGTGGCTCGGTATCCTCAAGCGACGCCTCTACCTTCGTGGCAGACTTGGTGAAGCCGGAGGCTGGTACGTTCCGTAAGGAGTATACCAACACCTTCCTCTGGGATTACTATTACAGCTACGACAGCTATCTGGATAAGAACGAAGACGACTACCAGAAGACCTACTATCAGGATGAGCACATCTATGCCGGCTATCCACGTAATGCTGTCGGTACGCCGTACATCGTAGGATTCCCCGGCAGCCGTTACTATGAGTTCGACCTCAGCGGCTCGTTCGTACCGAAGTACACGTACTCTGCCATCGAGGGTCTCGACGCCCAGGCCATCATCTTCGCCTCGGAGCCCGGCATCTCCATCGGCGTCAGCGACGAGGAACTGACTGGAGTCACGGCAAACGGCTATCGCTTCATGCCTAACTATACGAACACCACGCTGGCAACAGCCGGTGAGGGTTATGTGCTCGCTGCCGATGGTGGCAGCTTCGACAAGAACGAGGCGGGCGCAGTGGCTGTCGCCTTCCGTCCGTACTTCACAAAGGCGGGCAATGGTACCCGTGGCGGTGCTGATCAGGTAGAGCGGATCATCTTCGGTGACGGCAGTGGCTCTAAGCTGCATCCGAACGGTGACACGTCGGAGGGTATCGGCGGCACGCTGAATATCTACGCCGTCAAGGGACATATCGTCGTTGAGTCGTCGCTCGGCTACACCACCGATGTGCGGGTTGTCACAGCGGCAGGCGTCACGGTGGCATCCTTCGCCGTCAAGCCCGGTGAGACCGTCAAGGTGCGTGCCGACTTCTCTGGCATGTACGTCGTACATACCCTCGACGGCCAGTACTCGAAGTCGGTGGCAGTCAGGAAGTGATTATATATATAAATAAGGTAATAATAGAAGAAAGGAAAAGATATGAACAAGACAATGAAAAGACTGTTTGGCATCGCCGCGCTGATGATGGTCAGCATGGTGGCTGGTGCTCAGGTGAAGGTTGATATCAGTGAGGGCATCACTGGTGGTACCGTCACGGCAGCCGTCGAAGCGCCTTCAGAGGAAGACGGTAGCGTGGTGGTGACTCTCACGGTGACACCCGATCCCGGTTATTATATCACCAAGGACGATCTCGTCGTGGTAGCTACGATGCCTCTGCCTCAGCAGCCTGCCGAGCCTGCCGAGACCCGTGCTGATGGCGAGGGAAAGGATGTCGTGCTCGAAGGAGTCCTGGAGTTGACAGGCGACGACCCCGCTAATCTCTCTGATCCTCGTGAATACAGCTTCACGTTGCAGCAGGGCTTGGGTGCCTGGGTACAGAAGGCCGACTTCCATGTCCTGACGACGCTGGAACTGGGCGATGATGTGACCTCTCTTGACGACGAGAGTCTTGCCGGCGTCTCGTCCATCACGATCAAGGGTGGCTTCAGGGTCATCGAACTCGGTCGCAATGATGTCACGGGCATAGACGTGATCGTGCCGGGACATCTTTATAATGCCTATATGGCTGCCGACGGCTGGAGCAGTGCTAACATCGTCAGCCCGGAGGCCGTCTCGATGGAAGGCGTCAAGTTCGTAGAAGATCAGAACCAGTACGACGTATATGTCTCTTCTGAGCAGGATCTGATGGTTCCCGTTGGCGTGCTGGCCTATGACATCATAGGCATCCAGGGCAACAGGATCTTGCTGGATGATGTGAAGGTCATCGCCAAGGGTAAGCCCGTGCTGTTGTATAGCGAGAACATCAAGACCAACGACTTGCGTACCGCCGTGGCACAGGAGATGAGGACCCGTGCCGATGACGAGAAGGAGCCCATCACCGACTGCGCACTGAAGGTAGCTCCTGCGGGAGGTCGGCAAGTCACGCTGGGCGAGGTGTATCTGCTCTACAACGATAAGTTCTACCTCTCTCAGGCCGGTACCATTCCCGAGGGCAACATCTATCTGGAGATCACCAAGGAAGAGCTGCAGCAGCGGACGCGTTCGTTCCTCACCATCGGTGGCGACGATGACACCACGGCCATTGATGCCTCTCACCTCTCACCGCTCTACCCCTCCGATGTCTGGTATGACCTCAGTGGTCGCCGCCTCTACGCCCAACCCACCGCCAAGGGCATCTACATCTTCGGTGGTAAAAAGGTCGTGATTAAGTAAGAATAGTTTTTTATCGCGCCCTTCGCGCCCTTTTGAGGTTTAAGTGCTTGATTATCAATTGAATATTAGGGGCGCGATGGGTCTTCTATCGCGCCCCTATCGCGCCCCTATCGCGCCCCTTCGGGTGGTGTCAGCGGAGTTTGAGGTAATAGCCGCGCATACCCAGATTCTTGGACATCTTCCAGCGGAGCTTTTTGATGGTGAGCCCGAGGGTTTTCAGGCTGGGCACATCGGCCGACCTGAGGTGTTTGCTGAGTTCTTGTTGGATGGCGGTGGTGCTCCAGAAGTTCTCCTTCCGATGCTGGGTCGTGGGCTCGAAGAGCTGTCGCAACACCTGTTCGGGCGCTGACTCCTGCTGATACAGGGCGTTGTGTGCCTGTATCTCCTGCTCGTCGTCGCTCGTGAACCAATAGAGACAGTCCGGCTCGCGCAGTTCCGCGACGGCCTGGGCAAAGATCTGCTTGTAGGGTATCTGGCCCGACATGTCCACCTTGCCCGTCACCTCGATGCAGAGGTAGCGGCGCGTGCCGTCGCCAGAGGGCAGCGGCGTCAGGTCGTTGGTGGTGGCGATGAACGAGCAGAGGCGTGGCGTCATCGTGTACTGGTCGGAGCGCATCTTACGCGTCTGTACCTCCTTCTCCGTCAGCAGCCGCTTGATCTTCGCCTGCTCACGGGGTGTCTTCGCGTCGTACTCGTCGATGTTCACCAGCCACATGCGGCCTAAGACACGCTCCACCTGTTCGGCATTCTCCATCTTGATGTCCTTCATATAGTATTCGCGCATCGACGGCGGCAGGATATGGTTGCAGAACTGCGTCTTCAGATAACCCTGTTCGCCGATGAGCAGCGGCACCATCGAGTTGCCGTAGTCGCGGTTCAGGTCGAGC
>JAFTFO010000039.1 GCA_017449495.1 Prevotella sp.
CTTTGGAGGAGATTCTGAAAGACGAGCCAATCGAAAATCCTGAAGAGCAGGACAAACAGCTGTGGCTTGAGTTTGAGAATTAGGTCAACTATCAAAGTGTCACTTCTGGAAATGTTAACAGATTTTCGTGGACACTAGTGGAAGAAATTATAGTATTTGAATATGCCGAGAATGCTGATGTTTAGAACGATATTGGTTGCACTCACCACCTGCTGCCATCGTCGCCGACCCTCATAATGCTCAATGAGCAGACCACTCCCGTAGCTGAAAAGCGAAGTGAGGGCAATCAGAAGTAAGAATCGCAGATCCCACCAGCCATAGAACACATAACTGGCTATGACCACCAGCAGATTCTGCCGTCGGCGTCCAGAAAACACAAACCAATAGAGAAGAAACACTATTGGCAGGAACACCACGAATTCAAATGAATTGAAAAGCATAATCGTTCAAACTATTTGCCTGAGACAATCTTCTTGATGTCGTTGAGTTTGTTGAGGGCTTCCAGGGGGGTGAGGTTGTTCACGTCGAGGCCGAGGATTTCGTCACGGACCTGACAAAGCACGGGGTCGTCGAGCTGGAAGAACGACAGTTGCATGCCTTCACGAGAGGCGGCAATCTCGGCTGTCGGCTTGCCAACGCTACCTACAGAGGCGTTTTCGGCCTCCAACTGCTTCAGGATCACGTTGGCGCGCCTCACGATGCTGCGGGGCATGCCCGCAATCTCGGCCACGTGGATACCAAAGGAGTGCTCACTCCCACCCTTTTCGAGTTTGCGCAGGAAGATGACCTTGCCATCGACCTCCTTCACGGAGACGTTATAGTTCTTGATGCGGGAGAAGTTCTTTTCCATCTCGTTCAGCTCGTGGTAGTGGGTGGCGAAGAGGGTGCGAGGGTGGCCTTTGGCATTCTCGTGCAGATATTCCACGATGGCCCAGGCGATGCTGATGCCGTCGTAGGTGCTGGTGCCTCGCCCTAACTCGTCGAAGAGCACGAGCGAGCGGCTGCTGACATTATTGAGTATGTTCGAGGCTTCCGTCATCTCTACCATAAACGTAGACTCGCCTAACGAGATGTTGTCTGAGGCTCCCACTCGGGTGAATATCTTGTCCACCAGTCCTATCTTGGCAGCTTCGGCTGGTACAAAGCAACCTATCTGTGCCAGTAGCACGATGAGAGCCGTTTGTCGCAGCAGGGCAGACTTACCAGCCATATTCGGACCCGTGATGATGATGATCTGCTGACGCTCGTTGTCGAGCAGGATGTCGTTGGGCACATAGCGCTCTCCAAGGGGCAGTTCCTGTTCGATAACGGGATGGCGACCCTGCTTGATGTCGATCACCTCCGTCTCGTCAATCACAGGGCGCACGTACTTGTTCTCCTCTGCCGTCTTGGCAAACGAGAGTAGACAGTCGAGGTGGGCGATGATGTTGGCATTGATCTGTATCTGGGGGATGAACTCCTGCATGCCTAAGATCAGGTCGTTGAAGAGCTTCGCCTCTAACGAAAGGATGCGGTCCTCAGCCCCTAATATCTTCTCTTCATACTCCTTCAGCTCCTGGGTGATATAGCGTTCTGCCTGTGCCAGTGTCTGCTTGCGCACCCACTCTGGCGGCACCTGGTCCTTATAAGTGTTGCGTACCTCGAGGTAGTAGCCGAACACGTTGTTATAGCCAATCTTCAACGAGCTGATGCCCGTCTCTTGGGCCTCGCGCTCTTGTATCTTCAGCAGGTAGTCCTTGCCGCTGTAGGCGATGGTGCGCAGCTCATCGAGTTCTGCGTTCACGCCGTCTTTGATGACGCCCCCTTTGGCCACCAGTTGTGGGGGATCGTTCTGGATCTCCCTCTCGATTCTATCTCTGAGTGACTCGCACAGGTTCAGTTGCTCACCCACCCTCTTCAGGGCCTCGTTGTCGGCATAGAGACAGGCGGTCTTAATGGGTTGTATAGCCTGCAAGGCAACCTTCAGTTGTACCACTTCTCTCGGCGATACACGTCCTACAGCGACCTTCGAGATGATGCGCTCCAGGTCACCGATGCGATGCAACTGCTCATCGACACACTGGCGGAAGTCGGGCTCCCGATAGTAGTACTCCACGATGTCAAGGCGCTCATTGATATGTTTCACGTCTTTCAAGGGGAACACCAGCCAGCGTCTCAGCAGTCGGCCGCCCATGGGCGATACTGTCTTGTCAATCACGTCGAGCAGCGACTTGCCATCGTCCTGCATGGGGTGGACCAGTTCGAGGCTGCGGATGGTGAACTTATCCAGACGTACAAACTTGTCTTCCTCGATGCGGGAGATCGAGGTGATATGGCCTATCTGCGTGTGCTGTGTCTGTTCGAGATACTGTAGAATGGCCCCAGCAGCGATGACGCCACTCTGCAGGTGGTCCACCCCAAAGCCCTTCAGGTTCTTCACATGGAAGTGTCGCAGCAGTTTCTGCTTCGAGTTTTGCTCTGTGAAGACCCAGTCGTCGAGCTGGAAGGTGAAGAACTTCGTGCCAAAGAGGCGCTCAAAGTCCTGCTTGCGGCTTCTGTCGAAAAGTATCTCTTTTGGGGAGAAACTGCCCAAGAGCTTCTCCACGTAGTCGGCCGTTCCCTCGCCTGTGAGGAACTCACCCGTGGAGATGTCAAGGAAGGCCACACCAAACGAAGCCTTTCCGAAGTGTACGGCAGCCAGGAAGTTGTTCTCCTTGTAGTTGAGCACGTTGTCTGAGAGGGCCACACCAGGCGTCACCAGTTCGGTAATGCCTCGCTTTACGAGTTTTTTCGTCAGCTTGGGGTCCTCTAACTGGTCGCAGATGGCCACGCGCTTGCCAGCCCTGATGAGTTTGGGCAGGTAGGTGTCGAGGGCGTGGTGGGGGAATCCCGCCATCTCGTCGCCCTTCACGCCTGCGCCGTTGTTACGATGGGTGAGGGTGATACCTAAGATCTTAGCGGCGGTGATGGCATCCTCGCAGTAGGTCTCATAGAAGTCGCCACACCTGAATAGCATCACTGCGTCAGGATGTTTCGCCTTCAAATCGAAGAACTGCTTCATCATCGGGGTCAACTCCCCGTCTTTCTTTGCCATTACTTGTCTACTAATTAGGTTTCTCTGTTCCCTTTTCAATTTGAGTGGCAAAGTTACTCCTTTTTTCCCAAATGGCAAAATTTTCCGCACATTTTTACTCAAAAGCGTGCGAGTTTCAATTGTTCTTTGTATCTTTGCACTGATGAAGAAAAAGGTTTCTTATCTGAACGAGGAGAATGTCCGTCGCAGCAAGGATGGGGTGGAGTGGCATCCACTTATCCCGTTTCTGCCCGAGAGTGCTCGGGTTCTGTTCTTGGGTAGCTTCCCGCCACAGCGCAAACGCTGGTGTATCGACTTCTTCTATCCCAATTTCATCAACGACCACTGGCGCATTGAGGGGGAGGTGTTCTTCGGCAATCGCAACCATTTCGTAGACCTTGAGGCCAAGCGGTTTAAGGTTGAGGAGATTGTGGACTTCTGCCTTTCCAAGGGGATAGCCTTCTTCGATACCGCCACCGCCATCCGTCGTCTGCAGGATAATGCCTCAGACAAGTTCCTTGAGGTTGTGGAGCCAACGGACATCCCTACCCTACTCGCCCGCCTGCCTCGTCTCACGGCCATCGTCACCACAGGCGAGAAAGCCACAGAGACCATCTGTGCCTCACTCCAGATTCCAGAGTTACCAAAGGTAAACACCTTCGTCCCCATCCCCAACGTCTTCAATCACTCTGGTGAGCAACTCATCCTTTACCGTCTGCCCTCCTCCTCTCGTGCCTATCCCCTCGCCTTCGACAAGAAGGTCGCCGCCTATCGTAAGATGTTTGATTATTGTAAACTATTATAGAGTGATGTAACCCCAGACTTTACCTTCTTTGTTGTGGCGGACCCATGCGGACGGGGCCTCGTGGCATCATTTGGTCTTCGTGACCCCAGATAAGTCCCTTGAGCAGGTGGCCGAAGTCGAAGCCGAACTTCTGACCGTTGTTGAACTTGACATAAGGGCTGACGATGGGGTCTGTCACCCATTGGCCCGTCATGGGATTCAGATAGCGTCTCACACCAGCATCCACGCCAAAGTTTTTATGAAGCCGAATGTCGGCAAATCCTCCGAAATGGGTTGTCCCTAAATACGGATTCACAGAAGGACTGATGAGTGAGGAGTTTGGGTAATAGTAACCAAAGGCATGCAACGAGATGGCATCGTTTAGCCTATAGCCCACCGTGCCTCCTACACCATAGCGTGTCTGCAAGAACCCCATGCCCACCATCCTGTACTTGTCTGCCAGCGCAGAGGTCGAAAAGCTCCAACGGCCTGTTTCCTGATAGAGCGTCAGGGCGCCAGACTCACGATCGAGCAGACCAGGCATCGAGTCTGCCCCTCCGCTGACGATGATGGCAGCTCCTCGCCACGGAGTGAACAGCTTACCGCCCTGCATCGTGTTCACCTCCCAACTGCCTCGTCTGGTGTCGTAGAGGCTGGGGGGCGTGTCGAACTTGTATCCAGGATTATTCGTCGTCAATGGCAGGAATTGTCTTTTCCACAGCGTCGAGTCATACTGCTGCAGGAGGGAATCCGTCGGCAAGAGGTCACCGCTCAGGCCCACGGAGTCTTTCCTCAGTGATTTCCCTTCACCGATATCCGTCTGCGCTGCTACATCTGTTGCTATCGTCAGTAGCATCGCCATGAGTATCTTCCTCAAGATCTTCATTCAGAGTGCAAAGATAAGAAAAGAATTACAGATATTGCAGATTTCCTTAAATTATTTGCCGATTCGACAAATAATAATATCTTTGCAGCAAGCAGTATTCAGCAGATAACAGCCTCCACAATTGCCCCGTATTTAAAAGGATTCTCCATATTACGACTTTTTTCGTAGTCGCTGCAAAAGTAAGAATTCTTTTTGAAATAAACAAGTATTTTGCAAGAAATCTTACCCATGGAAACAAAGACGACCTACCGCCCAATATATGTCGAATATAACACAGGGGGACAGGCACCGTGTGAGCGATACTTTCATAGTTGTTCTGTTTTTGACTGTTATAGTTGTGTTCTGTTGCTTTTCGGACTGCAAAGATACAATATTCTTTCCTTAAATTGGCATATTTCGAAGACTTTTTTTAAATTTTTTTCTTCAAAATCTCATTTCTTAATGACATATGACATATTCTTTATCTTATTCTATTGTCTATCACCATTTTAGCTTTTTAGAAAAAACTCACCTAATAACATAAAAATGATATATAAACGACATATTAATGACATATTTTTGACTATTTCCTTACATTTTTCTTTCAAATGCTTTTGACTGACTAATTTTGGAGTTTACATAGACTAAACTCGGAGTTTACCTATACCAAACTCCGACTTTACCCTAACCTTTTTCCCAGTTACCAGCCACCTTTCTCTCACTTTCCTGCCACCTTTCTTCCACTTTACAGCCTTCAAACCCCTTCAATCATGCCTCTTATGTCATTTTTATGTCATTAATTATTAATTATTTATTCATGTAAACCGTTCATTCACAATAATATAATTTATATAACATGTCATATGTCATTAACATTTTGCTTCATCACAAGGGGACAGGCACTGTGTGAGGCAACTGCTCCATTCGTAGTCGTCAATGCTCTTTGACAATCCTGCCGCCATTGGATTCTGATGTATATATCTAAGGAGTGTGAAGAAATATTCTTGGTCGTTCACAGGCTCGCTTTTGAAACGATCCTGAAAGAGGTGCCCCAATCTTAGGTATTTGTTGTTGTAATAATGGGCATAAGTTGTAGCGATACGATGAATGACTGGAGCCAATTTCTCTGCAGACTCCCTGATAAGGAGATGGACATGGTTTGTCATCAGGCAATATGCGTAGAAATAACATCGAGGGGGAAGTTGTTTCCCTACATCATCAACTGGATGAACCATGTTCCGAAGGATGTTCTGGATGCGAACATAATCCTCATTCTCCTCAAAAATGTTTTGCCTGTTAGTACCTCGCATCATCACGTGATAGATGCCTGTTCCACTGATTTCTCTTGATTTACGAGCCATAATATTAAATGTAAGATTAGAATAACGGTGCAAATATACAACATTCTTTTCAGACTACAAAATCTTTTTGGAAGAAACTTATGGTTAAGCACACGATAATACCTCACCTCACACGGTGCCTGTCCCCCTGTGATTCTGTCCCCAGTTTGCTTGAAATGAGGGCGCAAAGGTTCCTGACCCCTTTGCGCCCATCCCTCTCTGGTCATGTAACAGAAGAACCGTCACTCTGTTACCATTGTCTCCAACATCCCATTGTTATTTCTGGACAGGACGAACGGAAAAGCCTACGAAACGGTGATTTTGAACAAAATCAGCAGCAGCGGTATGCCATTCGCCAACACTAAGGTTATATGCAAAAGCAGATGCTCCTGATAAAGAGGCTGTCCAATAGTAACCAGGACTACCTGTACCACCAGACCTCCATTCTGTCCCCTCCCGGAGTCCAACACCAGGCAAGAAAATGGAATTCCCGTTAATCTGGCTTGTCATTTTGCAACCATTCACTCCGTTGATTTGCGTCCATTCAACAGTACACTTTTCATAGAGTTCCTTAAACTCATCAGTAGTAGGTGTGCGCCAATTGCCACCCCAGTTAACAGAGGCCGCATCGTCTGAAGCATCCAGTACTGTCTTGTGGTCCTCGTCGTTATACTTCAACATGCTTCTGGAGTTCCGATCATAATATTTGTAGGTCTGCCAACTGAAGTCGTGACTATCAGAGTTATATCCCTCAACTTCTCCCCAGGCATAGTATAGGCCGCTGTCTTCTGGTGTCGATGCTCCAAGATTCACGTTAGCCCATTTCACGCTTAATCCCAGATCTACGGCCATGACCTCTGATGGTGCCTTGTCTTCAGTACTACTATTCCCATTACCTCTTTCTCGGAAGTAGGTTCTGACGATATCTTCTACGTTAGTGACAATCTCCGTGCCGTCAGTCTTTTCCACAACCATCTCATACTTCTTTTGGCCAAAAGCGGCCATCTGACAAATACTAATGATAGCTATCAAATAGAGTTTTTTCATCTTTATATTTGTTTACTTATTAATTACTTTGATTTTGCTCTTCTCTGCACTAATGATATATGTTCCTTTCGCCAGACTTTTCAAAGAAACTTCAGCCTTGCCGAAAGCATCAGTTGTCAGTTGATTGACTATGCGACCGTCAAGGGAATACACATAGATGGGTGTCCCTTTAGGAACACTACTAAATATGATGCGCCCATCCATAATCTGAGGATTAGCCTTAACAGGTGTGATGCCTGTTGTCGTTCCGTTGTTGGCTGTATAGTTGTCAACATCGTCTAATGGAAAGGAAATCCTTGTGAAATCGTTGGTAATAACCATCTCTTCCCCCTCAAAAGTAATGACAGGATTGGTAGATAGTTCTAACGTGGTTTCATTGCCACTCTTCTGCTTGATGACAATCCTTGCCTCGTCAGCATAAGACCATGTGGCAAATAATAATAATGATATGATTAATCGTAACTTCATTGTTTTGTTTGTTTAAAAGATGCCCAATCATCCGCCTTGACTTTTGGCTTCCACTTCAGAAGTGATGACGGGGCAAAGATAGGAATTCTTTTTGAAACAAACAAGGAAATGGCAAGAAATCTTACGTAAGGAAATAAAAATGGCCCGCCACCGCGAGCCTGTTAATCACTTAAATCTAATAATATGGAAACACCATAGTGTCACTTTTGCGTCTTCTTGTTATCTCCTAACGACTTCTTATCTTCTTTGGCAAGGCGTCGTTCTACCTTTCTGACATCTTCCGCAGGTGGGAGTTGTTCAGGATAAATGCCACGCCCAATAAGCATATCTCGGACAGCCGTATTGTTTTCAATATGTTCCTGTTCAATGGGTGACAGGCCGTAAAGGTCCTTCTGCTGCACATTGACAGATGTCATTTCTGCTGCAAGGTCTTTGGCCTTGATACTGATAGTGGGGAGGAAATCGGCTAAAGGTCGGCTATCAGGTGCTCCCCATTTGCGCTTCAGCAATTTGGTGTCAATCCTAAAAAGGGCCTTGTCTCCCTTTGAGCGAATGATGGCAAACCCTTTACTGTCTATACCTCTTTCATATAATACGCCAGAGAGTATCTTTTCTGTTTCGGCCAACTTGGCACGAGCCTTCACCCTCTCGTGATCCAAGAGGCGTTTCTCAATTAACTCTGCCCTGCGAGTCTGAACAGCAAAGTAGTTTTGGGCAAAAGCAATCTCAGGCTTGCGTGAGTCTCCATTTTGGGCAACGAGATAACAGGCATAGCGGGTGAGGAGAATGTTGTCAATTGGTCGTTGGGAACCAGAACCAAGGTCGACCATTTTGCGAACATCCGCAAAATGGTATGTAATATTTTCACCAGCTCCCTTGCAAGCCTCTTTTGCTTTTTCAACTGCAGGGAGAAAATTACGCCACTGGGTATATCCCAAGAGTTTATACAACTCTCTAGCACTCCAACATTCTACACCATTGTAGTCACACACGATACTTTCGAACTTTGAGAAAAGCTCTTTAATTTCCTCTGTCTTCATAGTTTTCTTGGGTTTTGTTTGTTCATATTATTACCTTAAGTCGGTGCAAAGATAAGGATTATTTCTGAAACAAACAAAGATTTAGCAAAAAAATGTTCGATAAACTTAGAAGAACATCGTAGGCAGGGAGTTCTTGTGCTTTTGGGAGAGTTCGGACTTCATGCGACAGATGGACGTATGGAAGAAGAAGGCGATAAGATATTCGTCTGTGCCTTCTGTGCGGATTTGCTTGAGGGCAGAGATGTAGGCTGCGAGATCTTCAAGGCGGATGATGAGCAGGGGGTGATTAGCCCTAAGCAGGATGAAGTTTGAGAGCAAGCGGCCAGTCCTGCCGTTGCCATCACGGAAAGGATGAAGGTATTCGTAATAGCCGTGCCATTTGGCCGCGACGATTAATGGGTGTTGTCCGCCATTAAGGGCTTTCTGTGTGGAGGCCATCAGATTAGGAACACGAGCGATCAATGCCTCGTGGTCTCCGAAGACGGTATCGCCGGCAGCCATATCTTCTGTGGTATATTCTCCTGCGATGGCACCTGGGGCACGATAGCTAAGGGTGTGTTCTGTCACCAAACGGTTCACCTCTTTTAATAATGTCTCATCGAAGGGTGTGTCAAGATGACTGGCCATATAGTCGAAGGCACGGAAATGGTCAGCCATCTCTGTACATTCCAGCAGCGAACGCCCAACGGGAATCATTGCCATTCCTTGTTCGCGAAGGATTCTTGTATCGTCGACGGTGAAAGAGTTCCCCTCAATGGCACAGGAATGGGCAGAGAACAGAATCTCGTTATATTCCATCCACTGTTGCTGTCCCATCTTCTCAGCCACCTTCTGCTGATACTCTTGTCGGACAAGTTCGTATTCTTTTATTTCCTTCTCAAACATCGCCGCAAAGATAGGGATTATTATTGAAATGACAAAGAAAAAGGTAAGAAATCTTTTATCGTTACGACTTTTATCGCAATGGGGTATAAAGGAGAGTTGTGCCTTCGGCTGTGACCTCGAGGGTGGCTGTGGCGCCTGTGAGGAGGGGGAAGTTGCGGAGATGGGCATGGCCAACGGGGAAGTCGTAGGCAATGGGAATATGGTAGTGGCGAAGATACTCGTGGAGCATGGCATACATGTCTTCGAAGCCGTTCTCTGGGTGCTTGTATTTATTGAACTGGCCCACGATGATGCCTCGGATGTTGGGCAACAGGCCACGGATCTCGATGTTGTGAAGCATACGGTCCACCTTGCTCATCCCTTCGCCCGTATCTTCCATAAACAGGATGATGCCCGGTAACAGCAGGGGATCGTAGTCAGAGCCTGCCAGGTCATTATAGACAGAGAGGTTTCCACCCACGACGATACCCTCTGCCCTACCCTCGATATTCAACGGATGAGGTGCCACACGATATGTAGGAAGGTCACCCTGAAGCATGCGACGCAGACATTGGCTGACGGTATCATTGCCCTCGTAGGTCTTCAGGGCATGACACATCGACCCGTGAATACCCATGACCCCTGCCCTCGCCTCAGCACAGAGCAAGGCTGTCACGTCGCTGAAACCAATGATGAGCTTAGGATAACGTCTGAGCGTATCAAGAGGCAGACGAGTAAGCAGATGGGCTGCCCCGTCACCACCACGAGAACACATGATGGCCTTGACGGATGGCTCTCGCAGGGCCCAGAGCAGGTCTGAGAGGCGTTCGTCGATCGTACCAGCAAAACCATGATAGTCGTTGAGGGCGTTCTTCCCAATGACACAGCGATAGCCCCAGCTTTCAAGCGTTCGTATACCTCCGTTGATGGTGGTGGTATCTGTTGCACTCGAAGGAGAGATGATGGCAATGGTATCACCCTCATGCAGGAACTGAGCCGTGGCAGTTGTCATCCAACCCAGCAAGAACGGCAGCAGACAACCCTTTTTCACGCAGAAGCCTTCTTCTTTGCCTTGATCATACACCAGACACCGAGGATGATGAAGGGGATAGAGAGGATCTGTCCCATGTCGATGGGCAGAGAGGCTTCGAAGGCTTCCTGAATCTCCTTGGTGTATTCGATGAAGAAGCGGAAGGTGAAGATATAGGTCAGGCAGAAGCCGAAGTACCAGCCCGTACCAATCTTCTCTGGCATCCGCTTGTGCAGATACCACATGATGAAGAAAAGGATGGCGTAGGCGATGGCCTCGTAGAGCTGTCCGGGATGGCGTGGCATCATGTCGACACGCTCAAAGATAAAGGCCCAGGGCACATCGGTAATCTTGCCGATAATCTCAGAGTTCATCAGGTTGCCGAGGCGGATGAAGCAGGCGGTGGTACCTGTAGCGATGGCGATATTGTCGAGCACCGTCCAGATGCTCAGCTTTGTCTTGCGGACATAGAGCCAGAGAGCAATCATTAAACCCAGCGTGCCACCATGAGAAGCCAGGCCGGCATAGCCCGTCACGAAGAAGCCGAATGTACGGCCCAGCCAACTGCCGTCGTTGCCAATATGGATGGGCAGCAGCATCTCCACGATGCCCTGCCAGGAGGTCAGGAAGTCCTGTGGCTGGTAGAAGATGCAGTGGCCCAAACGGGCACCGATGAGGATGCCGAAGAAACAGTAGATGAAGAGGGGGTCGAAGAGTTCGTCCTTAATCTGTTGTTCCTTATAGAGACGCTTTACCACGAAATAGGCCAGCGCCAGGCCGATGATCCACATCAGCCCATACCAGCGTACTGTGATAAAACTCAGGCGGAATGCCACCAAGTCGGGATCCCATACGATATAATCTAATAACCCTAACATACCCTAACTCTTCCTAATAACATTACACGTTGAAGCGGAAGTGCATAATGTCACCATCCTGCACCACATAGTCCTTACCCTCGACACCCATCTTGCCGGCCTCGCGGACAGCGGCCTCAGAACCGTACTGGATATAATCCTCATATTTGATGACCTCGGCGCGGATGAAGCCTTTCTCAAAGTCGGTATGGATAACCCCAGCGCACTGTGGTGCCTTCCAACCCTTCTTATAGGTCCACGCCTTTACCTCCATCTCACCAGCGGTGATGAAGGTCTCGAGGTTCAGCAGGGCGTAGGCCTTCTTGATGAGGCGGTTCACGCCACTCTCCTCCAAGCCGAGTTCTTCGAGGAACATCTGCTTGTCCTCGTAGGATTCCAGTTCGGCGATATCTTCTTCCGTCTTGGCGGCGATGACCATCATCTCAGCGCCCTCTTCCTTGGCCAGCTCCCCTACCCTCTTGGTAAAGTCGTTGCCGTCTTTGGCATCGGCCTCGCCGACGTTACAGACATAGAGCACGGGCTTTGAAGTGAGCAAGAAAAGGTTGCGGGCACAGTCCTGTTCCTCCTTCGACTCGAACTCCACGATGCGGGCATTCTTGCCCTGATCGAGCGCCTCCTTATAAGCATGGAGTACGCTGACCTCCACCTTTGCCTCCTTATTGCCGGCGGCAGCGGCCTTCTCCGTCTTGGCAAGCCGGCTCTCGATGGTCTCAAGGTCCTTCAACTGAAGTTCTGTATCGATGATCTCCTTATCGCGGATGGGGTCGATGGTGCCGTCGACGTGGGTGATGTTCTCATCCTCGAAGCAGCGGAGCACGTGGATGATGGCATCCGTCTCACGGATGTTCCCTAAGAACTTATTGCCAAGACCCTCACCCTTCGAGGCGCCCTTCACCAGACCGGCGATGTCTACGATCTCACAAGTGGCCGGCACAATGCGTCCGGGATGCACCAGTTCGGCGAGTTTCGTCAATCTTTCGTCAGGAACGGTTATCACTCCCACATTGGGTTCTATCGTACAAAAAGGGAAATTTGCTGCCTGAGCCTTGGCGCTCGACAGGCAGTTGAACAAGGTAGACTTACCCACGTTGGGCAGTCCGACTATACCACATTTTAATGCCATTTTCTTCTATAAACGTTTATTTCGGCTGCAAAGTTAGTGGAATTCGGGCGAAAAACCAAATTAATTCAGGGAAATTGCTTATCTTTGCACCCAATAACAATAAATGAATCAAACCGATGAAGAAGTTTTTATTATCAACTATCGCCCTTGTGGCTTATCTGATGAGTGCTCATGCTCAAGTGTCTGAACCCAAAAACACGCCCCAACTCGAGTTTGCCCTACAGCTCAAGGTGACGTTGGGCGAGGCATATTCCTGCGGAGAGACGCAGCACGGCCAGCGCACTATTATCCCCATCACTGGCGGCACCTTTGAGGGACCGGCCATCAAGGGCACGATCATCAACGGCGGGGCCGACTATCAGTTGGCGAACAAGGCCATCGGCCGCACGGAACTCGAGGCCATCTACTGCATCAAGACAGACGACGGCGTGAATATCCACGTTCGCAATCGGGGCATCATCTACCCCGGCAAAGACGAGAACGGCAACCCCTCATTCTACTTCCGTGCAGCTCCCCAGTTCGAGGCACCGGCAGATAGCAAGTACGCTTGGCTGAACAACGCCCTTTTCGTTTGTGCGCCTGAGTTCTCACCAGAATTCAAAGGCATCATTCTTAACGTCTGGAGGGTGAAATAAGAGATGAATGAGATTTATTTTCGTAAAGGCAAATATATCTTCAATACGATCGGTATTACTATTTGCTGTCTGGCTTACATTTGGTTAGTCTCCAAATTACATTTCGATGAGCAGAGTCTGTTGGTTATTCTGACAACAGGATTAGTCTATTTTGGTGGCTTGCTCATTCTCTATGCTTGGGTGATGTACCTTCGTATGTATGTGAAGTGTATCTTGTCTCATCAACCGGCTTTGGTGTTGACAGACGATGAGCTTCAGATATATCGCTTTGAAAAGGGTAACTATCTGTCTGTGAGGTGGCAAAGTATCGAGGCTTTTGTGCCCTTTGTATATAAAGGAAATACCACCTATAACGTGGTTTTGAAAGACTACGATGAATACTATCAGCAGGAATCAAACTGGTTTCAGCGATTCCTGCTAAGAATATACAGTGGTATAATGGGAAAACATACCATTGCCAACATCGATGTTCATTCGATGGACATCGATGCAGACGAACTATTGGGTTTGTTGAATAGTCATTTATCTCATTGACTATTGGCAGATCTCGGCTGTGATGCGGTTCAATTCGAGGCAACGGGCTCGCATGTTCTCAAGTTTTTCGTTCTGATAAGGAAAGGGAGCAAGCATGAGGAGACGGCCTGTGGTGCAGGCTTCGAGATAGCGAGGCTGTGGCTTGAAGAGGGGAGGAAAGCCCTTGAGTAGCAGGACAATGAGAGGGATGCTCTCAGCCATAGCAGCCGTGGCAATCTGCTGTTCGCCAGGACTGATACAAGGAGAGACGAGAACGGCTCCCTCTTTTCTTGCTCGGAAGAGCAAGGTTGCTTTCTGATGTTCTATCTCTTCCTGTGTCATGCGACGAGAGCATTGTATCTGTAGTTTTATGGGGTTGTTAAGGAGGAAACGATTACCCATAGCCTGCATGGGGAGATGAACGACGGTGAGCGTACCGATTTGGGTAAGGTATTCTGGGTGCAGGCGTTTGATAAGTAATCGGCGGGGATTGTCATCGAGATAGGCCAGCATGCGGGCATATTGCCCTCGTCCGCGAAGGATGCGGTCGTTGTAGTTAGGCTCCCATAGTTGGCCATGAGTGGGGTGGGAGGGAGTCGTGGAGGGGGACTGCGGAGATACCGCAGTAAACTGGACGGGAGCAGTTTCTTTCTGTGATAGTCCCGTAAACTGTGGTATCTCCGCAGTCTTGTTGGGCAGTATTCCTAACTCCCTTGCTGACTTTGCCGTCCCCGCCTTGAATCCCCAGATGACATGCCCCAGATGCTTCTCCATCCTTTCATGAACGAAGAGGATTCCATGGATATGGTCAGGCATGACGCACAGTTTTATCACCTCTATCTGAGGGTGATATTGTGGGATGGCTTGCCAGCAGGCTTTCACGGCTTCTCCTAAGGGCGAGAGGATAATATGCGGCGCATTTTCTCCTTCCTTGATATCGGGGTCGCCGACCAGCCTTCCGAGTAGAGGCCTGCGTCCCTCAATGGCTATTGTGATCATGTAGATACCTCTGTCGAGATAGTCGTTCTGGCTACAGCGGCGCTTCATTGAGGGCTTCTTGCCTTTGGCGTATTTCTCCCATTTTGTAGGGCTATTATCCTCTTTCTTCTCTTCCATGGCTCTTTGTTTAGTAGACTGCGGAAATACCGCAGTCTACGGAACTGTTAGTGCGCTTCGAGCCAGTTCTGGCCAAAGCCGCTGTCGGCTACGAGGGGAACGCTTAGCGGGAAGGCGTTCTGCATCTCTTCGATGACGATACGCTCTACGAGGTCTTTTTCCTCAGGGTAGACGGAGAAGTTCAGTTCGTCGTGGACTTGCAGGATCATCTTCGAACGGATGCCTTCGGCCTTGAAGCGCTGGAAGATGCGGATCATAGCTACCTTAATGATATCGGCTGCAGTGCCCTGGATTGGGGCGTTGATGGCATTACGCTCAGCGAAGCCGCGGACGGTGGCGTTGTGGGAGTTGATATCGGGCAGATAGCGACGACGGCCAAAGAGGGTGGTGACGTAACCCTTCTGACGGGCCACCTCCTTCGATTTCTCCATGTAGTCGTGAACCTGTGGGAAGGTGGTGAAGTAGCCGTCGATCAGCATCTTAGCCTCGTCGCGAGGGATGTCGAGACGCTCTGCCAGACCGAAGACGGTGATGCCATAGATGATGCCGAAGTTGGCCCGCTTTGATTTCGTTCGTTCATCACGGGTCACGTCGGCAATATCCTTCTTATAGATATTGGCAGCGGTGGCGGCGTGCAGATCCTTTCCTTCGCGGAACACCTCCACCATGTTCTCATCCTGAGAGAGGTGCGCCATCACTCGCAGTTCTATCTGACTGTAGTCTGCTGAAAAGAACAGACAACCCGGCTCTGGCACGAACGCCTTGCGGATCTCCTTGCCATCCTCGCCTCGGATGGGGATGTTCTGCAGGTTCGGGTCGCTGCTCGACAGTCGACCTGTGGCGGTGATGGTCTGATTGAACGAGGTATGGATATGGCCGGTACGCGGGTTAATTAGCTTGGGTAGAGCCTCGATGTAGGTGCCGATAAGTTTCTTTAATCCTCTGTGTTCCAGAATGTCAGCAACGATCTCATGTTTATTGCGCAGTTGCTGCAGCACTTCCTCCGACGTGACATATTGGCCTGTCTTCGTCTTCTTGGCTTTCTCTACGATCTTGAGTTTGTCGAAGAGGACTTCGCCTACCTGTTTAGGTGAGGCGATATTAAAGTGTTCGCCTGCTAACTCGTAGATACGACCCTCTAACTCGTTCATCCGACTGGTCAAAACATTTGACGTTTCTTTCAGAGAAGCCGTGTCTATGCAGACACCATTCATCTCCATCTCTGCTAAGACGGGCATCAGAGGCATCTCAATCTCGTAGAACAACTTCTCGCACTCAAACTTCTTCAGTTCTGGTTCCAGTTTGTTCTTCAGGCGGAGGGTGACATCTGCGTCCTCGGCAGCATACTCGTAAACCTCGGAGGGTGGGAGAGAGCGCATCGACCGCTGGTTCTTTCCCTTCGGTCCGATGAGTTGGTCAATGTGAATGGTCTGGTAGTTCAGGTAGATCTCCGCCATGTAGTCCATGTTGTGATGCAACTCGGGCTGGATGAGGTAGTGGGCGATCATGGTGTCCCACATCGGACCTTTCAACTCGACACCATAGTTGCGCAACACCTCGAGGTCGTACTTCAGGTTCTGTCCGACCTTGAGAATCTTCGGATCCTCATACACCTCTTTGAAGATGTTCACAATTCTCTGTGCCTCGTCACGGTTTTCCGGCACCGGTACGTAGTAAGCCTCAAATTCCTTCACGGCGAAGCTCAAACCGACCAACTCGGCGTCTATCGCACTCGTCGATGTCGTCTCCGTGTCTAAACTGAGAATTTCATTTGTCCTAAAAAAGTCACATAATTTTCTCAAATCTGCCTCATTCTCAACGAGTTTGTAGTTGTGAGGGGTCGTTTCTAAGGTCTCAAAACTCGCGTTTTTGGAACTTTCCGACCCGTTGGGGGCAAATTCTGCAAAGAGATCGAGTTGGCCGTTAACAGGCATTTGTGGTTTTTGGCTTTTTTTAAGAACTCGATCGGCGAAGCTTTTCATCTCTAATTCGAGGAGCAACTTGCCCAACTCTTCCTCGTCGGGGTCGACGAGCTTCAGTGCTTCCATGTCGAGTGCGATAGGCACATCGGTCTTGATGGTCGCGAGGAAGTAACTCATCCGGATGTCGTCGACATGCGCTTCGACTTTCTCGCGCAACTTACCCTTGATCTCCGACGACCGTTCAATCAGTGCGTCGATGCTTCCGAACTCATTGATAAGTTTCACGGCAGTCTTCTCTCCGACACCAGGACAACCGGGGAAGTTATCTGCCGAGTCACCCATCAGCGCCAGCAGGTCGATGACGGCCATAGGGGAGGGGATCTCGTATTTCGCCATCACCTCCTTCGGTCCCATCACCTCGTAGCCACCGCCATGACGGGGACGATAGATGAAGACGTGGTCGCTCACCAGCTGCCCGTAGTCCTTATCTGGTGTCAGCATAAAAGTCTCGATTCCATCGGCACCAGCCTTCGTTGCCAACGTGCCGATGACATCGTCAGCCTCGTATCCGTCGACCTGTAGGATGGGGATCCGATAGGCTTTCAACAGGTCCTTGATGATGGGCACAGCCTTGCGGATATCCTCTGGCGTCTCCTCTCGTTGGGCTTTATATTCGGGGAAGGCCTCGCTGCGGAAAGTGGGGCCGTGTGGGTCGAAGGCCACGCCGATATGGGTGGGCTGCTCTTTCGTGAGCACTTCGTTCAGGGTGTTCAGGAAGCCCATGATGGCACTGGTGTTCAATCCCTTTGAGTTGATACGAGGGTTTTTGATGAACGCATAATAGCTGCGATAGATGAGCGCATAAGCGTCTAAAAGGAAGAGTTTCTGCATAACATTGTTTATTTTCTGCGTAAAATTACTAAAAAATATCGATATTACAATGTTTTTTACTAATTTTGTCACAAAATTCGAGGTATTATGGATTATTTGTCAGTTATCAAACACCCGATTGAGAGTGATTTTCAGGAATTTGTCTTCCGTTTCCAGGGGACGCTGAGTCATAGCTATGGCCTGCTGTCACAGGCGTTGGAGCATATCCGTCAGCGCACCGGCAAACAGATGCGCCCCATGCTCACACTGTTGTCAGCGAAGAACTACGGTGAAGTGTCGGATATCACACAGGATGCCGCCGTGGCACTCGAACTGCTCCATACTGCCTCATTGATTCACGATGATGTGGTCGACGAGAGCAGCGAACGGCGCGGACAGGCGTCGGTGAATGCCTCTTATAATAATAAGGTGGCCGTGCTGGTGGGCGACTATATCCTCTCTACCTGCCTCGACTACGTGGCAAGGACGAAGGATCACAGGATTTTACAATATGTGGCCGACCTTGGCATGACGTTGGCTTCAGGTGAGATCCTGCAAATGCAGAATATCAACAGCGACGAGTTCTCTGAAGATGTTTATTATCAGGTGATTAGACAAAAGACTGCTGCTCTCTTCGAGACCTGTTGCGGTATGGGTTCCTTGTCGGTGGATGCGTCTGAAGAGGACATCAAAAAAGCCAAACAATTCGGACAGGATCTGGGTATGATCTTCCAGATACGCGATGATATTTTCGACTATTTCGACTCTACGGAGATAGGTAAGCCTACAGGCAACGATATGGCAGAGGGCAAGCTGACGTTACCCGTGATCTATGCGCTGAACCACTCAGACTTCGAGCCTATGAAGGCGCTGGCCAGGAAGGTGAAGAAAGGCACCATTAATGCCGATGAAATCGCCGTTCTGGTGGAGTTTGCCAAGCAGAACGGCGGTATCGAATATGCTGAGCGAATGATGGATCGCTACTCGCAGAAAGCCCAGAAATATATCGACGCTTACGTCAAACCGGAACTGAAAGAGGCCTATTCAGCCTATCTGGAGTACGTTGTTCGCAGGAAGCTCTGATTAGAAGAACTTCGTCTCTTCGCCGATGACCTCACTCAGTAACAGGTTGGCCAGGCGTGAAGTGCCCATGCGGAACCACTGGTTTGTGAGCCATTTCTCACCCAGGACCTCTTTCACGATGGTGTAGTAGATCAGTGCATCCATCACGCTGTTCAGGCCTCCAGCAGGCTTAAAACCAATCTGAACGCCCGTTTCATCGTAGTATTCCTTGATGGCCTGGCACATCACATAGGCGGCCTCCGGCGTTGCGGCAGGCTCCAACTTACCGGTTGAGGTCTTGATATAGTCGGCTCCGGCATACATCGCCAACAGCGAAGCCGTCTTGATGTTCGAGGCAGTCTTCAGACAACCCGTCTCCAAGATCACCTTCATCTTATGGTTACCGCATGCCTCCTTCATCTGTTGGATCTCGTCGCATACCGTCTCGTAATCGCCTGAAAGGAAAGCACCTACAGACAATACCATATCAATCTCTGTAGCGCCGTCCTTGATGGCTAACGCTGTCTCTACCGTCTTCACTTCGATGAGGGCCTGAGAGGAGGGGAAACTGCCTGATACACAGGCTATTTCCACGCCGTCGACCTCCAAGGTCTCTGCAACGGTACGGGCGAAGCGGGGATAGACGCAGATGGTTGCCACGTGGGGTAGGGCAGGGTACTGCTCGTCGAACTGGTTCACACGCTCTGTGAAGGCCATCACACTCTCGTCGGAGTCGGTCGTCTTCAGTGTTGTCAGCTCCACGCTGCCCATCAGGAATTGCTTCACCTCTGGGGTATCGTTCTCATGCACTTTCTCTGCGATAATCTTCTTCACGGCTGCCTTCACGTCCTCGTCAGAGAGGTCGAGATTGTACTTGCCAAGGGCCTCTTCAATGCGCCCCTTTTCTGTTGATGTTGTTGCCATTGTCGTATTGTTTTAAGCCATTAATTTCTTGTTGTGAATATGTCTCAGCGAGTCGCGCTGCGTCTTCTTCTCAATCGATTTCTCGAGTTCTGTGGTCAGGTCGATACCCGTCTGGTTTGCCAGGCAGAGCAGCACCCAGAGCACGTCGGCCATCTCCTCGCCAAGGTTGTCCTTCTCACCTTCCTTGAAACTCTGGTCGCCGTATTTGCGGGCGATGACGCGAGCCAGCTCGCCGACCTCCTCTGTCAGCACGGCCATATTGGTCAGTTCAGAGAAGTAACGCACACCGTACTCCTTGATCCAACGGTCCACCAGCTCCTGTGCTTCCTTGATCGTCATAGCGGGAAGAAGGTGTTCATGAATATCAGCACTAACAGCGCCAAGCCAATCCAGGCGTTACGCTTGTTGTCTTTCTCGTATTCTTTCCAGTGTAAAGCCTTGTAAATCACCACGATAGCCAGCAGAATGATGGTGGCGATCATGGGAAAGAATGCGTGGGCGGAGCCCCACAGAGTGCTGATAGCAAAGCTGATAATCAGCAGGAAAAAGCCTGCGTTCCTGATGTTATTCAGATATTTCTTTATCATAATATGACTGTTATTTGTTCCGTTTTATCTTCTCATCAGCATCTGAATGAACAGAATGGCGATGGTGAGCAGGATGATCATGATGTACTGCTTGTTCTCCCGCTCGTATTCCTTCCAGTGGAAGGCCTTGTAGATAAACACGACGAGCATCAGGAACAGGCCTACGCCACAGAGCCAGCCACCGAAGAGCGCACCCCAAACCAGGGCGCAGACGATGCCGATAATGGTCAGGATGATGCCTGCAATCTCTATTTCCCTCAGATACTTCTTCATCTTTATATCCTTGTTTTTATTCCTTGTTCTTCGTGTCCATGCAGATTGTCACAGGCCCGTCGTTCAGCAGTTCGACTTTCATGTCGGCTCCGAATTCGCCTGTGCCTACGGGCTTGCCAATGGCTGCTGAGAGCTGGCTGCAGAAGGCCTCGTAGAGTGGGATAGAGTGCTCGTGACTTCCTGCCTTGAACCAACTGGGACGGTTGCCCTTCTTGTAACTCGCAAAGAGTGTGAACTGGCTGACAACCAGTGCGTTACCACCCACATCTTGGATCGAAAGGTTCATCACATCGTTCTCGTCGCCGAAGACTCTGAGATTGGCCACCTTCTTCACCAACCAGTCGACATCCTCCATCGTGTCCTCGTCGCAGACACCTAACAGGATCAGAAAACCCTGCCCAATCTCGCTCTTCACGGCACCATTGATGGTGACGCTGGCGTGACTCACTCGTTGAATGACGGCTCTCATTGGCTGTTATTTGTCGGCAAAGTTACATATTTATTTTCAAACCACCAAATCTGATGCCTCTTTTCCTCACTTTTCTTGGCACTTTCATAAATCGCTGATACTTAGTCATTTCACAAATTCACTGAATTTGCCGACCAAATTCAGTGAATTTACAATGCAAATTCAGTGAAATTGCTGACCAAATTCAGTGAATTTGGTTTGTAAGGTATGCTTTGTCACTTTTAAAGGGGCTATTCCTTGGTCTCTTCCGAAGCATGAAAATGATTGTAAACGATGGCTGCTTTCGCTGGTCCGACAGCCCCGGAGAGTTCATCAAGGGTGGCCCCACGGATCTTTTTCACCGATTTCAGGCTCTTTAGAAGCGATTCACGAGCCTTCGGACCGATGCCCTTGATGGTGTCAAGTTCGGACTGTAAAGCGCGCTTAGAACGCTTGTTTCGGTGAAATTCGATGGCGAAACGGTGCACTTCATCCTGAATATGGGTCAGTACATGGAACAGTTCTGAGTCGGTCTTCAGGGCCACGTGCATCGGTGGGAAGCCATAGAGCAGTTCGTTCGTGCGGTGTCGATTGTCTTTGGCCAGTCCGGCAATGGGGATGTCGAGGTTGAGTTCGTCCTGGATTACCTGGCGGATTACCTCCATCTGACCTTTTCCACCATCGGCGATGATGAGGTCGGGTAGGGGTTGTTGCTCCTCCAAAAGGCGGGTATAGCGTCTGTGTACGACCTCTTTCATCGAGGCGTAGTCATCAGGACCTACCACCGTTTTGATGTTGTAGTGTTTGTAGTCTTTCTTACTGGGTTTCAGCGCTTTAAAGACCACGCAGGCCGCCACGGCGTCGGTGCCGGAGATGTTCGAGTTATCGAAACATTCTATCTGGAAGGGGAGTTTAGGCAGGTGCAGTTTCTCCTGTAGTTCCTTCATCAGACGGGTCTGCTTTTGCTCTGGATTCAGCTTCTCCGCTTGCTTCAGACGGTCGAACTTATACTGCTTGCCGTTCATGATCGAGAGGTCGAGCAGCTTCTTTTTGTCGCCTCGCTGAGGCACTGTGAAGATAACATCTTCGAGTTCTACGTCGACCTCTTCAGGCACAATAATCTCCTTCGCCCGGCTGCCAAAACGCTCCCTCAGTTCGACAATGCCCAACTGCAATAGCTCCTCGTCGCTCTCGTTGAGTTTCTTTTTGTACTCAATAGTAAAACTCTGGTTGATGGCGCCACTGTTCACATGGATGTAGTTGATGAAGGCCATCTTGTCATCGCTGGTGATAGAGAAGACATCGACGTCGTGGATGGTCTGACTGACCACCTCGCTATTGGCGACGAAGGCCTCCAAAGCGAGGTATTTATGCTTCACTTCTTCGGCCTCTTCAAAGCGCAAGTCCTCGGAAAGCCTGAGCATCTCGTCCTTCAGATCGCGCAGCACTTGACGCGTGTTGCCTTTGAGAATCTCCCTGGCCTGTAGGATGTTCTTTTGGTAAGCCTCGTAGCTCTGCTTACCCACACAGGGACCCATACATTTCTTAATATGGTAGTCGAGACAGACCTTATATTTGCCCGTCTCAACGCCCTCTTTTGTGATGGGTTGACGACAGGTTCGAGGGTGATAGAGTTGCTTGATGAGATCGAGTACGGCCTTCATCGTACCGATGTGGGAGTAGGGGCCGTAGTATGAGCCCCACTTCTTGTTGATGGTACGGGTGCTGAAGATACGGGGGAAGAACTCGTTGGTGACACAGATGGAAGGGTAGGTCTTGCCATCTTTCAGAAGCACATTGTAGCGCGGGTTGTACTTCTTGATGAGGGAGTTCTCCAACAGGAGCGCGTCTTCCTCTGTGTTCACAACGGTGTAGCTGATGTCGAAGATCTTACTGACGAGTACCTTCGTTTTATAACGGTCCACCTCTGTATGGAAGTATGACGAGACCCTCGCCTTGAGGTTCTTCGCCTTCCCTACATAGATAATGGTCTTGTTGGCATCGTAGAACTGGTAACTACCAGGTTTGTCTGGTAGTCTGCTGACGATGCCCTTCAGGTATCTCAACCGTTTCTCGTCCTCTTCCTTCGTCATGAGCTATTCTCCTTTATTTAAAGCATTTACGCCAGTCTGTGTTTCACGTGAAACCTTTTGGACGCCTTCTTCCCCTCCTGAGTTGGGAGGGGAAGAGGCTGTCTTGTATTCTTCTTATAATGTCATGAGGGTGGTGAGGTCGATGTCCTGGAAGAGGTCACGGCCATGTAGACCTTCATCGGTGATCTCGATGATGAAGTTCATGTAGACCTTCTTGGGATTGAAGTGCTGCACGAGCTTGTAAACGGCCTTTGCCGTACCACCTGTGGCGAGTAAGTCATCATGGATGAGCACGACATCGTTTTCATCGATGGAGTCGATGTGCATCTCAACAGTATCGACACCATACTCTTTTGAGAAGCTCTCTTTGATGACAGTGGCAGGCAGCTTGCCTGGCTTACGGGCCAAGACGATGCCACAGCCCAGACGACCTGCGAGGGCAGACGCCATCACGAAGCCGCGACTCTCTATGCCTACGATCTTGGTGATGCCCTTGTCCTTGTAGAGGGCCTCCAGCTCGTCGAGCATAATCTTTACGCACTCTGCATTTTTGTAGAGCGTTGTCACGTCACGGAAGTTAATTCCTTTCTTGGGGAAATCTGGTATAGAACGCAGATTGTCCAGTAGTACTTTGTTGTTCATAATCAATGAGTTATGTGATTGTCATACCTTCTTTTGTTTCACGTGGAACATCCTCTCTCCTGTGCCTCCCATCACCTGCCGAGTAGCACCAGCAGCACATTGATGTCGCTGGGCGAGACCCCGGGGATTCGGCTGGCCTGGGCCAACGTCTCGGGCTGTATCTTCTCCAACTTCTGACGGCACTCTGTCGAGAGTCCTTGCAGCTCGTCGTATTTGAAATGACCTTTGATCTTGATGTTTTCTAAACGGTGCATCTTGTCTGCTACGATCCGTTCACGGTCGATATAGCCTTTGTATTTCATTCGGATCTCCGCTGCTTCCGCGATTTCTTCCTGTCGATTCGTCGGACGATGCAGCACATCTTTCAATTGGGGGATAACCTCCGAAAGATTCTGTAGATTGAGTTGCGGACGGTTCACGAGGTCTACGAGTTTGCAACCAAACTGGAGTGGGGTAGTGCCGAGGGCTTCCAAAGCGCTGTTGATGAGTCGTGGCTTGATGGCAAAGTTCTGGCAGAACGTTTCGATTTCTTCGATGTGTTGTTTCTTCTCCAGCCACCAGTCGTAACGTTCTCTCGTCGCCAAGCCCAACTCGTATGCCTTCTCCGTTAGACGGGCATCGGCATCGTCCTGTCTTAACAGGATGCGGTACTCGGCTCGGGAGGTGAACATACGGTAAGGCTCATCAACGCCTTTTGTCACCAAGTCATCGATCAGTACGCCGATATAAGCCTCGTCACGATGGAGCACGAAGGCCGTCGAATCTGTTGCTGTGCTACGGCTACCATCTCCTCCGGCAGCGCCGGCCTTCAAGGCGGCATTAATACCTGCCATCGTACCCTGTCCGCCAGCCTCTTCATAGCCTGTCGTACCATTCACCTGACCTGCCATAAACAGGTTACTGATAATCTTCGATTCCAACGAATGGTTGAGTTGTGTGGGATCGAAGAAATCGTACTCTATCGCATAGCCGGGTCGGTACACCTTCAGATCCCTCAGGGCTGGTATCTTCTTCAGTGCTGCTATCTGCACGTCCATCGGCAGCGACGACGAGAAACCGTTCAGGTACATCTCGTTGGTGTCTTCGCCTTCGGGCTCTAAGAATAGCGGATGCTTGTCTCTGTCGGGGAAGGTCACGAGTTTCGTTTCAATCGAAGGACAGTAACGAGGGCCTATCGACTGTATTTGCCCGTTGTAGAGTGGGGAGTCGGCCAGACCATTTCTGAGGATCTCATGCACCTCAGCGTTGGTGTTCACCGTCCAGCAGGGTAGTTGTTTGAGGGCTCCACCTCGGTTGAGGTAACTGAACTGATAGGGTCTTGACTCGCCGGGCTGCACTTCCAGATCCTCGAAATGAACGCTGCGCTTGTCGATTCTGACGGGGGTGCCCGTCTTCATCCTGGCGGTGGTGACACCATGACGAGTGATGCTCTCCGTCAGATGGGGCACTGCTGGCTCGGCGATCCTGCCGCCAGCCACCATCTTTCGTCCGATATGCATCAGGCCGTTGAGGAAGGTGCCAGCCGTCAGCACCACACACTTCGCATAGATCTCTGCGCCCCAGATGGTGCGGATGCCGATGGCCTCGCCGTTCTCTACCAGCAACTCATTGGCCTGATCCTGCCAGATGTCAAGGTTCGGGGTCGTGTCGAGGTGCCTGCGCCACTCCCAGATGAACTTCCCTCGGTCGCACTGGGCCCTCGGTGACCATACGGCCGGGCCCTTGCCGATGTTCAGCATCCGGAACTGTATAGATGTGGCGTCCGTCACCAGACCCATCTGTCCGCCGAGGGCATCGATCTCACGAACGATCTGACCCTTCGCGATGCCGCCAACAGCAGGGTTGCACGACATCTGCGCTATCTTGTTCATGTCCATCGTCACCAGACAGGTCTTGGCTCCCATATTGGCACTGGCACAGGCCGCTTCGCAACCCGCATGACCTCCTCCGATGACTACTACATCATAGTTGAATTTCATCCTTATTTGCTAATTTTCCGCAAAAGTAACAATAAATTTTGAATATTTGATGCATTTTTACCGCAAAAAACTTTGAAATATCATTATTTTATAGTATCTTTGCGCTCTAAAACAGTCTTTAAGTACTTATTACAAGGTACGCAAGGAAGGGTTTGGGGCTGTCTTCACGGTCTCATAATGTAAAGAAACGAGAATAATAATTCATATATAAATAACTTAATTTCAACAACTTATGTGGTTAATCAATTCATCTATTGGTAGAAAAGTTGTAATGTCTGTAACGGGCATTGCGCTGATCTTGTTCCTGACATTCCACTGTTGCATGAACTTGGTCGCGCTCTTCTCGGAAGAGGGTTACAACATGATTTGCGAATTCCTGGGTGCCAACTGGTATGCTGTTGTGGCTACACTTGGCTTGGCTGCCCTGGCAGTAATTCACATCGTCTTCGCCTTCATCCTGACGGCGCAGAACCGTAAGGCTCGTGGTAACAATCGTTACGAGGTGTCTACGACGGTTAATCCGGGCAAGGTGGAGTGGTATTCGGAGAACATGCTCGTTCTCGGTATCATCATCCTCATCGGTCTGCTGGTTCACCTGCAGAACTTCTGGTACAACATGATGTTCGCAGAACTGGCAGGAACCTACACCGCCATCGATCCCGCTGACGGTTTTGGCTGGATTAAGGAGACGTTCTCTCACTGGCCCCTCGTGGTGCTCTATCTGGTGTGGTTCGCTGCTATCTGGTTCCACCTGGCTCACGGCTTCTGGTCAGCCATGCAGACCTTAGGTATCAGCGGCAAGGTATGGCAGAAGCGCTGGAACTGCATCGGCCTGATCTACGTCAGCCTGCTGATGCTCGGCTTCACCGTAGTCGTTCTCGCATTTGCTTTCGGATGCGCTCCTTCATTGTGTTGCTAATTAATAAATTGTAAATCCGTCAATCGAAAATAAGATTATGGCTAAGAAAATTGATTCAAAGATTCCCGCAGGTCCAGTACCTGAGAAATGGAAGGAATATAAGGCTCATCAGCGACTTGTTAATCCGAAGAATAAGCTGAAGCTCGACGTCATTGTCGTGGGTACTGGTCTGGCTGGTGCTTCTGCTGCCGCCAGTCTTGCAGAGATGGGCTTCAACGTGTATAATTTCTGCATCCAGGACTCTCCCCGCCGCGCTCACTCCATCGCTGCCCAGGGTGGTATCAACGCTGCCAAGAACTATCAGAACGATGGTGACTCCGTCTATCGTCTGTTCTACGACACCGTGAAGGGTGGTGACTACCGTGCTCGTGAGGCTAACGTCTATCGTCTGGCTGAGGTGTCGAACAATATCATCGACCAGTGCGTGGCTCAGGGCGTTCCCTTCGCTCGTGAGTATGGTGGCATGCTGGCCAACCGTTCGTTCGGTGGTGCTCAGGTGTCTCGTACATTCTACGCTAAGGGTCAGACTGGTCAGCAGCTGTTGCTCGGCGCTTACTCTTCTCTGAGCTGTCAGGTGAAGGCTGGTAAGGTGAAGCTCTACACTCGTTATGAGATGGAGGATGTGGTCATCGTCGATGGCCGTGCCCGTGGTATCATCGCCAAGAACCTGACGACTGGTAAACTGGAGCGCTTCTCCGCTAACGCTGTGGTTATCGCTACTGGTGGATACGGAAATACTTACTTCCTCTCTACCAACGCTATGGGCTGCAACTGCTCGGCTGCCGTTCAGTGCTACCGCAAGGGTGCTTACTTTGCTAACCCCTCTTACGTTCAGATTCACCCCACTTGTATTCCCGTTCATGGCGACAAGCAGTCGAAGCTGACACTGATGTCTGAGTCGCTGCGTAACGACGGTCGTATCTGGGTACCGAAGAAGATAGAGGATGCCAAGGCTCTTCAGGCTGGTACCAAGCAGGGCTGGGAGATTCCCGAAGAGGATCGTGACTACTATCTGGAGCGCCGTTATCCGGCATTCGGTAACCTTGTTCCTCGTGACGTGGCCAGCCGTGCTGCCAAGGAGCGTTGCGACAAGGGATTCGGTGTGAACAATACTGGTCTGGCTGTGTTCCTCGACTTCTCGGAGTCTATCAACCGCCTCGGCCTCGATGTGATCATGCAGCGTTATGGTAACCTCTTCGAGATGTACGAGGAGATCACCGACGTATTCCCTGGCGATGTGGCCAATGAGATCAACGGCGTGAAGTACTATAAGCCGATGATGATCTATCCCGCTATCCACTACACGATGGGTGGTATCTGGGTAGACTACGAGCTGCAGACCTCTATCCCCGGCCTGTTCGCAATCGGTGAGTGTAACTTCTCTGACCACGGTGCTAACCGTCTGGGTGCTTCGGCTCTGATGCAGGGTCTGGCCGATGGTTACTTCGTGCTGCCTTACACCATCCAGAACTACCTCGCCGACCAGAGCATCTGGGGCAAGATCAGCACCGATCTGCCTGAGTTTGCCGAGGCTGAGAAGGCCGTCGATGCTGAGCAGGATCGTCTGCTGAACATCAAGGGTAAGCGTTCTGTCGACTCCATCCACAAGGAACTCGGCCACATCATGTGGGAGTATGTGGGTATGGGCCGTACCGCTGAGGGTCTGAAGACCGGTCTTGAGAAGATGAAGAAGTTGCAAGAGGAGTTCGATACCGACCTGTTCGTTCCTGGAACGAAGGAAGGCCTGAACATCGAGCTCGACAAGGCTATCCACCTGCGTGACTTCTTCACGATGGGTCAGCTCGTTGCTTTCGATGCTCTCTCTCGTAACGAGTCCTGTGGTGGTCACTTCCGCGAGGAGTACCAGACAGAGGAAGGCGAGGCAAAGCGCGACGACGAGAACTACTTCTATGTAGGCTGCTGGGAGTACAAAGGCAAGGGCAACGAGCCCGAGCTCATCAAGGAGCCGCTGGAGTACGAGGCTATTAAGGTACAGACACGTAACTATAAGAATTAATATGCAAGCCGAACGCAATGCCAAGCTTGCTTGAGCATTGCTGAGGCGAAGCCATTTAATCATCGAAGATAATTAAATAATTATGGCAAAGAATATTTCATTTACAATAAAGTTCTGGCGCCAGAACGGCCCCAAGGACCAAGGTCATTTCGATACCCACGAGATGCACGACATCCCCGATGATACCTCATTCCTGGAGATGCTTGACATCCTGAACGAGGAACTCATCAACGAGGGCAAGGAGCCCTTCGTGTTCGACCACGACTGCCGCGAGGGTATCTGCGGTATGTGCTCACTCTACATCAACGGTACGCCTCACGGCAAGACAGAGCGTGGTGCTACCACCTGTCAGCTCTACATGCGCCGCTTCAACGATGGCGACGTCATCACCGTCGAGCCTTGGCGCTCTGCTGCCTTCCCTGTGATCAAGGACTGTATGGTAGACCGCAACGCCTTCGATAAGATCATCCAGGCTGGTGGCTACACCACCATCCGCACTGGTCAGGCTCAGGATGCCAACGCTATCCTGATTCCTAAGGAGGATGCCGACGAGGCTATGGACTGCGCATCTTGCATCGGCTGTGGCGCTTGCGTCGCTGCTTGTAAGAACGGCTCGGCTATGCTCTTCGTCAGCTCTAAGGTCAGCCAGCTGGCTCTGCTCCCCCAGGGCCGTGTAGAGGCTGCCAAGCGTGCCAAGGCTATGGTCATGGCTATGGAAGAGGCTGGCTTCGGCAACTGCACCAACACTCGTGCTTGCGAGGCCGTCTGTCCAAAGAACGAGACCATCGCCAACATCGCCCGCCTGAACCGCGAGTTCATCAAGGCCAAGTTGGCTGACTAATAAAAAGCCCCTCCCTTAGCTCCCCTCCCAACCAAAGGGAGGGGCTGTGGGTGGGGTCTTTTTTCTCGTCTCCATCGTTCGACGATGGTAGGATACACATTATTTATATATATCATAGCATTTTTCATTTGTTTCATGAAAAAACTTTCAGTCCTTTGTTCTGTATTGTTCTTGACTTTAGGTTTTCTCGCATGCTCCAGTGACGAAGACCAAACAAAGGTATATAACTATGATGAACTGCCTGCTTGGCTGGTGCCTCAAGCCCAAGAGATGACTGAGGAATTTAAGGGCATTGATATGGATCCATCATTATTATTCGGCATCAGCCGTGCAACAGGAGTCCACGGAGAGACGGTATATCATATCTGGCGAGCCTATGATTCTTGTTGGATGTGCAATCTCTACGACGAGAAAGGAAACTCCATCGACTATGCCGATGCTTTCGGAGAAGATGTTGTGGCAGGCAACGAAGGCTGGGTCGTGATATTCCCCAAGACGAAATAATTGACTTAAGAATCTCTATAAATACAGGGACAGGCGGCTGGGTTTAATCGCCTGTTTCTGATGCAGAGGGGACAGGAACCTCTGGGTCTTAAGGCTGGAAACTATGTGTCCGACTAAAGTCAGACAGGTGGCTGACTTAAGTCGGAGAGTCGGCTGACTTAAGTCGGACAAGTGGCTGACTATAGTCAGCGAGGTTGATTGCCGCCTGTAATGAGAGAGGGAGAGCCGAGCTAACAGGGACTCTTTTGTTAGGGGATGGGAATTGAACCTTCTTAGGTGTGTGAGGTAGGAGAGGTGGCTTATGACTTCCCCTTTTTGATGGGTCGATAATTAAATTAATTACAAAAAAGCTTGGTACTCTGTTTTTTTCTGCTTATCTTTGCGCTCTAAACTAATAGCAGATATTATGCCACTACACGTATCAGTACAAGATATGAAAAAGAAAAATGGTAGGATTCTATATCATATCGTGGCGTTCCTGGTGGTGGCCATCTGGGGCTCTACATTCGTGTATACCAAGTTGTTGCTGTTGGCTGGGTTTACACCTGCCCAGATATTCATATTGCGCTTCATCATCGCCTACGCTATGCTATTGGCGTTCTGCCTGTGGCGAGGCATCCGCTGGGTGGCTGACAGTTGGAAGGACGAGTTGCTGATGGCGGGTTTGGGTGTGTCTGGTGGCTCACTCTATTTCTTGGCGGAGAACGGATCAATGAACTATACCACCACAACCAACACCTCGCTGATCGTCTGTCTCTGTCCGCTGTTTGCCTCGGCCCTCATCAGCTTCTTCTATAAGTCGCAGCGGCTGAATCGTACGCAGACGATAGGTACGCTGATGGCGGCTGCTGGTGTGGTGGTCGTGGTGCTCAACGGCCATTTCGTGCTACATCTATCGCCCATTGGCGACACCCTCGCTTTCGTAGCCTGCCTCTGCTGGGCAGTATACAGCTTGCTGATGATTCCTGCCAATGCGAAGTATGATACGGTATTCATCACGCGAAAAGTGTTTTTCTATGGTCTGCTCTCGATGACACCTTATTTAATAATATATCCAGGGCTGAACGTGGGATTGCTATTTGAGCATTCGTCACTATTGTGGAACCTGCTGTTTCTAGGCTGTGTAGCCTCCACGCTGTGCTTCCTGGCCTGGAACTGGACGATGAAGAAGTTGGGAGCCGTCACGGTGACGAACTATGTCTATTTCAATCCTGTCACGACGATACTCTTCGCATGGCTGATCCTTTCTGAGCCCATTACTATCTATTTTCTCCTCGGCACAACACTCATACTTGGAGGAATGTACTTGAGCGACAAAAGGACCGTCAACGCTTAGATAATCCATAGTATATTTGCAAAGTATTTACATTATTATAATAAGACACTATGAACATTGGAGACAAGGCGCCCGAGATACTGGGCAAGGACGAACAGGGGCGGGAGATCCGTCTGAGTGACTATCGAGGCCGTAAACTGGTGCTCTACTTCTATCCGAAGGATAACACCAGCGGCTGTACGGCTGAGGCCTGTAGCCTGCGTGACAATTACGAGGCTTTGCAGACGGCAGGCTACGAGGTTGTGGGTGTGAGCAAGGATTCGGCTGCCTCTCACGTGAAGTTCAAGGAGAAGCACGAACTGCCTTTCCCGCTGATTGCCGATGTGAACCACGAACTGCTTGAGACGATGGGCGCCTGGGGTGAGAAGTCGATGTACGGCAAGAAGACGATGGGCACCATCCGCACCACCTTCATCATCAACGAGGAAGGTATCATCGAGCAGATCTTTACAGGCAAGCAAATCAAGACAAAGGAACACGCCACGCAAATATTGAAGTGATACCAGCGACAAACGGATGGTTTATCAGGAGACAACAGGACCCACGACAGAACGGCAGCGGCTTCTCGTTGATATTGGCTCGTCATGGGCGCAGGCTTTTTGTCCGTAGAATGCTTATATTGGTTGGCATCGGCTTCCTGCATCTGATGTTCATCTGGAGTGGTGACATCTTGTTGCTGTATGCCATCGGCGGCTTGCTGCTGACGCTGTTTGTAGGACTGAAAGATAAGGCGTTGCTGGTGACTGCCCTCTTGCTGATTCTGATTCCCATTGGTCTCGATGCACTGACGGAGTTCTGGGGTGTAGACTTTGCGGCCCCATTCTATCAGCAGTGGTGGAGGGTGGCAGAGGCGCAGGGTATCAATGAGGACAATTTTGCCTCGTGGCTGCGCGATGCTGACAGTTACAATGAGATGTTTGCCTTCCTGCTTCAGGGAGCCTGTGAGCGAATGTGGGAGTTTGTGGAGGGTCATCGGCTGCCGAAGGTGGTTGGGCTCTTTATTCTGGGCTATCTCATTGGCAAGCATCGTCTCTATGCCCGATTGCAGGAACTCCCCTTGAAGCGACTCTTCTGGCCAGTGCTTCTGTTTGCCCTGCCTCTCTCATTGCTCTACGCTTGGAGTGCCGTTGGTGGTCATCCTTGGGGCCGAACCGTCCACTCGCTGCTCTATGCTGTGAGTGTCATTCCGATGGCTTCTATATATATAATAGGTATATGCCTCGTCTATCTGCGCCATCCCCATGCTGAGGCCTTCCGATGGTTGGCTGCCCCTGGACGTATGGCGCTCACCAACTATATCTCACAGTCGCTGATAGGCATCGTACTATTCTATGGCCTTGGCTTCGGCCTTGGCACCTCGTTCGGACTGATTCATATCGAACTCACGGCACTTGCCGTCTTCCTTCTTCAGATACTGCTGAGCCGCCTGTGGCTTCGCTATTTCCGTTTCGGCCCGTTAGAGTGGCTTTGGCGCCTGCTTACCTATGGCCGTTATTTTCCGATTAGAAAGAATTGCATGACCTATTCAGCATGAACCAGAATATAATAGGCGAACTGATATCGATAGGCGTGGCCTTTTCGTGGACAGCGACAGCGTTGCTGAGCGAGTTTGGCAGCAAGCGTTTGGGCAATCTCACGCTGAATGTGTTGAGGATGGCCCTGGCTTTGTTGTTCTCGCTGGTGCTCTTTGGCTTCACCACAGGGAATCCCTTGCCGGCAGGTGCTTCGGCAGAGGCTGCTGGGTGGATGCTGCTGTCAGGACTGGTGGGCTACGTGATAGGTGATTTCTGCCTCTTCCAGTGCTATATCATCATTGGTTCGCGCTATGGGCAACTCTTCATGACGCTGGCCCCTTTGGCTGCCGCCTTGATGGCTTGGGTGACGCTTGGACAGCAGATGACCTCGATGAGTATCGTGGCGATGCTGGTGACGCTCTTTGGCATTGGCATCTCTGTGCTTGGACGGGGCGAGCATCATACGGTTTCGCTGAAATTGCCTCTCCGTGGTGTGCTTTATGCCATAGGAGCCGCAGTGTGTCAGGGAGTGGGGCTGGTGTTGAGCAAGATCGGTATGGACCATTATGAGGCGATGGCTGATATGCCAGAGTGGCTGGTGCCCTTCAGCGCAAACTTCTATCGTTGCGTTGCAGGAATTATTGGTTTCACCTTATTATTATATTATCGCGATGGAATGGCACCTTTACGTGAGGCCTTGCACGATAAAAAGGGACTTTCGGCAGCCACAGCAACCACCATTTTCGGCCCCTTCGTGGGGGTGGGCTTTTCGCTGATGGCTGTTCAGTATACGGCTGCTGGCATCGCCTCCACGCTGATGGCTATGACGCCCATTATTATTCTTCTGCCTTCTTATTGGTTTTTCCATGAGAGGATTACGTGGAAGGCTGTGCTGGGTGCCTTTATCTCCGTGATTGGTGTCAGTTTGTTTTTCCTTGATGTATGAGTGGAGTGAGACGAGGGCTTATTAAGAAAAGCCACGTCCACTAAATGATGCCGAAGTGACGCAGGGCGTTGAGGATGCCATTGTCGTCGACAGAGGTGGTGACGTAATCGGCCTGTTGCTTCAACTCGTCGATGGCGTTGCCCATTGCGACGCCGATGCCTGCCTGAAGAATCATCGAGGTGTCGTTGCCGCCGTCGCCGAAGGCGATGGTCTGACTGGGATTGAAACCTTCGTGACGGGCGATGGCAAGGATGCCCTTGCCCTTGTCGGCCCCGTTGGCGGTGATGTCGGTGAACTCAGGGTGCCAGCGGCCAGAGATGCATTGGGGCAGACGGGCCATTAGTTCTGGCTCGTAGTCGGCAGGGAAGAAGGGTGTCAGTTGCAGGATGTCCTGCTCAAGCACCGTCTCCAACGGCGAGGCTTTGTCGAGGTTCTTCACGGCAAGCATCTGGCGGAAGATACGATTTACATCGCCTGTAGGGTCGAGCACGGCCACGTCGCGCTGGCCTACAATGATGACGCTGTAGCCCTTCTGCTTAGAATCCTCGACGCACGTCAGCACATCCTGCTTGGGAATCGGCTGGCGGCAGACCATCGTATCGCCCACGAAACACAGCGCACCGTTGGTGGTGATATAGCCATCGATGAGATGTTCGATGGCGCCCAGATTTGTAATAATAATAGGTGGGCGGCCTGTGGCGATGTAAACACGATGGCCGTTGGCCTTGGCCTGCGTCAGGGCGAGGATGGTGGAGGCAGGGATCTCATGGGTCTTGAAACTGACGAGCGTGCCGTCGATATCGAAGAATAATGCGTATCTTTGGTTCATATTGCCTGCAAAGTTACGAAATAATGCTGAAATAGAAAAGCATTTTTGGATGATTAACGCAGTTTGCCCCATAAATAAAGGCATTTGAGTGCAAAACGGGGAAAATTCGCAAAGTGGCAATAAGCAAATCGCGGCGAATTGCGGAACGAGTTAGGTTTCTTATTCGTAACCCAGACAGAGGCATCTCCGGAAGTTAAACTTTCTTAACGACCTACGCAATTCGTGACATATCGCGGCAGTTCAAACCGCTTTAACACTTCCCGTTCCAACTTCCGAAATTTGACGTGATTTGCGTAGCAATTTATTCCCAGAAAGGTATTACTTTTGCAGCCCGAATTTTAAAACTGAGTTAGAAAGAATGAGAAGAGCAACGTTTTCTGTTTTGTTCTACGCGAACAAGAGTAAGGTAAAGGACGGCATTGTGCCAGTGATGGGCAGAATCACCATCAACGGAACACAGAGCCAGTTCAGTTGTAAGCGCAGCATCCCACTGTCATTATGGGATGCCAAGGGCAACTGCGCCAAAGGCAGGACGAGGGAGGCACTGGACTTGAACCGCGACCTTGACAACATAAAGGCACAGATTATCAAGCACTACCAGCACTTGTCAGACCGTGAGGCATTCGTCACGGCAGAGATGGTACGCAATTCCTATCAAGGCTTCGGCAGCGAGTACGAAACCCTGCTACGTGCCTTTGACAAGGATTGTGAGAGTCTGAAACGGCGTGTCGGCAAGGACAGGGCATTGGGAACATACAAACTGCAAGTGAGGTCAAGGAACTATGTGGCCGACTTTCTGCAGATGTACTACAGACGGTCAGACATATCCATGCAGGAACTCACGCTCGACTTCATCAAGGAGTTTGCCGTGTACCTTGCCAATGACCGCCATTTAGCCAAGTCCACCATCTGGTTGTCTTGCATGCACCTGAAAGGAGTTGTAGGCCGTGCCCATGACAACGGCAAGATACAGCGCAATGTGTTTGCGCAGTTCCATATCAGCCCCAAGTGCAAGGAGCGTACTTTCCTGACAGAAGAGGAACTGAAGAAAGTGATGGCACATGAGTTTGAAGATTCTAGCCTCGCATTCGTCCGTGACCTCTTCGTGTTCATGAACTTCACCGCCCTGTCGTTTGTGGACTTGAAGGAACTGACAACGGACAACATTGTAGAGGTCAACGGTGACAAGTGGATTGTTGGTAAACGTCATAAGACAGGTGTACCCTATCAGGTAAAACTGCTGGCTGTTCCCTTGCAGATTATCGAACGATACCGTGACTATCCGAAGGAAAATCCCAAATCAGTATTTGGTGAGGTGAACTACTGGAGCGTATGTAAGAAACTGAAACCCGCGATGAAAGAGTGCGGCATTGACAAGCCGATTTCCGCACACTGCGCAAGGCATGGATTTGCCACCATGTCTCTAACGAATGGCATGCCCATTGAGAGTGTGAGCCGAGTATTGGGGCACACCAACATCGTCACGACACAGATTTATGCCCGCATCACCACGCAGAAACTGGATAATGACCTAACCATGTTGGGTAACAAGTTAAACGCATCATTCAATAACATAAAAATAGTATAGACATGGAAGAGAGAAACATCATCAAGTGGAGTGAGTATAGTGAGTACACTGAACTGGCTATACCGAGTGGGGAGATATGGATGAGCGAGTCCGAACTGGTGGACTTGTTCGGAGTGTTCATCCCCAAGTTGAGAAATGCCATCAAAGCCCTCTACAAGGAGGAACTGATAAAGCCCTTTGAGGCAGAGCGGACAATCAAGAAGAGAGACAATCTTTACCTTACCGTATATAATTTGGAGGTCGTTCTTCTGCTTGCCTTCCGCCTTAACACCTATCAGACAAGGGCATTCCGCAGAGAACTGATGGAGCGTATCGGGCGTAACCATAAGCCGTTTGAGGTCATTCTAACTTCAATCAATTGTATATGAAGTTTGTCGATTTATTCATTAATGAATCAATATATCAATAGATGGTACGATTGAACGATCTAACAATCCATCGTACCATCTATCGATTGTATGATAGACAAATCTACTGATTAACTGATTTGTTGATTTATTGATTAGGCAATATCTACCTTACTACACGCATAACCAAGGGCATCTTTTCTCTATGGCAAACTTATGTTCAAATGAACATAGCAAGATGTCTTTTGAGTTACTCAAAACGATTCAAGTAACTCAAAATGAATTGCCTCCGAAGTTGGCAAGTGGGATATTAAAGGGATAGAGAAACGAAAAGGTTACCCATCTTACAAAGAAATCCAGTCCTATATTTAAAAGATGTGTAAAATTAAGGATGTATGAACAAACTTTCGCAGAAAAGTCGTACATTTGCACTGATTGAAGATACTCAAATCATGACAACATATACAAAGTTCAAAGAATACATCTGGTTAGTGAATACCATTTATCATGCCAAGGCCATTACGCTGGCTGATATTAATAAACGCTGGCTTGAAACAGAAATGAGTGAGGGAATATCAATCTCACGCACGACATTCCATCGCCACAGAATCGCCATTGAAGAGATGTTTGGCCTGTATATTGAGTGTGACAAGAAGAATGGGAATCGGTATTATATAGGCAATGCACATGTCTTGAATGAAGACTCTATCCAGAACTGGATGCTGTCAACCCTTAGTGTTGGTAATCTTGTTGGCGAAAGTCAAAGCCTGAATCATCGTATTCTTCTGGAAAACGTGCCATCTGGAGGGGAGAATCTACAGATTGTTATAAAGGCAATGAAAGAAAACAGGATGATTTCCTTAACTTATCGTCGCTATGGCTCAGATACTGAAGGCGAATATGAGTTGGCACCTTATTGCGTAAAACTGTTTCATCAACGATGGTATCTTCTCGCAAGTTTTGAAAGTGGGCTTAGGAGTATCTATGCCTTTGATCGCATTGTAGATATAGAAATCCTTAATCAAAAATTCAAAGTGGACGATACTTTCGATGCGGCAGACTATTTCAGCGATAGTTATGGAATTGTGGTGGACGAGAGCGTTAAGCCAGAACGTATTGTACTTCGTGCTTATGGTTATGAACCACATTACTTGCGGGACCTTCCCCTACATCATAGCCAGTGCGAAATCAATACTACAGAGGATTATTCTGACTTTGAATTCAGACTTCGCCCAACAGCAGAATTCAAAGCCCAGCTTATGTCTCGTGGTCAATGGATAGAGGTGCTGGTGCCAAAATCTCTGGCTGATGAAATCGTGAAATGGCACAAAAATGCCATCAATCGGTACAAAAGGTGAAAAAAGTCCGAGGTTGTTCCATGATTTGAAACAATCTACTCCTAACTTTGTGGCGTATTCTTTGTGCCGGTCCACAGGAGCACCCCTGCCCGGCAAGAAGGAAAGAATGTGTGGCAATACAGGTGCTTGAGTTGCCTTAAAAAAACTAGCAGAATGGAGCATTGGATATTTAACAAAAAAGAGTTGCATTTTATTGCAAATTTGCTGGTGGACAAACTTGATTCTCTACCTGATAACTCTGAATTGTCTGTTACAGATCTGTTCACTCAAACATTTCATTCTGCGTGGATAAAAAGCAAAGATAATAAAGGCAACCATATCTCTGGCTATAAACTGTCAGACATAAAGATGAATGATGGCAGTTATTTACATAACCACATTAAATGGGATTTTGATAATGCTCTTTGGTTACATGATATGAAGCAAAGTATCACTCTGTCCCAACTGTTTGCCACAAAAGTCCAAAGAAAAGGATTCATAGAAGATAGCGCGATTAGAGGTGGAAGAAGAATGGGATATCCATGTAATCTTCCCTCAATTTATAGAAAGAAGTCCAATCTTATATCCTCATTTGCAGGAATAAAGGAAATGCTTATTGAAAAAGGTTACAATCAAAAGTATTACGTTCGGGAGATTATTGAGACAAAACACTATCATTCTGAAGACAGAAATGGAAAGGTGGTAATAATCGATAGAGTGAAACCATTACAATTATGGCGAATTCCAAAAGGTTGCACGACAGGAAAACTTCTTGTCATAGATGATTATCTTCGTTTTACCGTTATAAGTGGAATGTGTAATATATCATCATCTTTATGGGAATACGTAAGATTGTATCCACAAAGGGAAGTCTCTTGGCATGAATTTAAAAAATCCGAGGACTTGAGAATTAATCAATCTAGTGTTGCTAAAGCAAATAGGTATGAGAGAGACGTACCTGCTCCAGAAAAAGCCTGGTATCAAGTCATTAATCAAGGTAAATCTGATTTGTTTCTATATGTCGTGGACACATCAAGATTTAAAACGAATGAGTATGAAGAAAGAATTGAATTATGACAAACTTCGTTCGATGGTAGCTCGCTGCCAATGGACATTCGCGAAGACGATGCCATTTGCTCCTCATGAGTATATCGTGAGGGACAAGTGTCCATTGACGGACGAGGAGTTTGTGTATTTCGTGGAAATGCAGAGACAGCACGGAATAAAGGAGCGATGGGGGAAGTACAACAATCCCTATCTCTACATTGACGACTACAAGTATTGGACGATGGGGGCACCATTGGAGGAGACGACTGTCATCAATCGCGCTAAAGCTTGCGTAGTCAATGAGGCACATGAGTTGTATGAAGGAATTGAAAATGTTAAAGCAGTGCATAATATGGAACAGCATCAGTATATTGACGATTACGTCAGCAAACAATTGTGTTTAAAGGATGATGACAATGGTTACAACTTCAACCTGCTTAGTGGCAGACTTGAAGAGTTATCTGCCTGTATCAGCCATCTGGAGCGAATCAGACGTAACTATAGTCACGAGGTGATGAAGGGTTGGAGCGAACGGCTTTCAAAGGACTTTCCTGATGGCAGAATCATAGAAGACCTTGGCCCTGCGAATATCGTCTATACAGGTATCACCATTCCGTATAAGGATATTCCTGACGCAATGACAGTTCGTATTGAGATTGCCTACAAGAGTCTTTATTACGGCCTTACCTTTATGCCAGAATACGAAGCCTTGCGACAAGAAATGCAAGAAGCATTAAGCGATATCAATGCAAACAGCGATTTCATCAAAGGCAAAGACTGGCTTTATTACAAATATGTGTCCTTTGAGGACGGATATGAGAGACTCAAAGAATTGATTGAAAGAATGACGAAATGACAAATCTTGCCATCTTGGTATAGGCTTAGAGAAGCGAATAGAAATATTCGTGGAGAGGCCGGGGGAGTCCCATGTGGATAGCGCGGCTGCCAGCCAAAATGGCTTTTAAAACTAAAAACCAATGTCAAAGAAAAAGAAATTTAGAGACGTTGAGTCAATGACTGATGAAGAGTTTGAGGCATTGACTCGCGAAATAGCAGGAGAGCAAGTAAAGATTCCAGAAATTGCCTTTAATCCGCGCTTCACAGAAAGAAGCGACAACCCTACTCCAAGTGGTGGTGATTATTCCATTGCATACTATTATAATGATGTCGGCCCATGTAAAAAAAGCAGGGCAAATAGAGTTAATATTGTAGAGTATAAAAAAGGTGGCATTAGGATTAATGAAACTTACGCTTTGTTGAATCTGGGTGGAATGTCGAAAGACTAAAAGATGTTATTACATAGGATGATAATGACGAGTTTTGGAAAACTTTCGCTATCTTTGTACGCGAAATGTAGGGCATATACAAACAAATAAGGAATATGAGCAACATTACAAACCTAAAACTTGGCATAGCAAAAATAGGCGAATTGCTATTACATGGGGAGGTGTCAAGAGTTAATGATGGAAATCCTCTCATTAATGTAAAGTTGGCGATACCCAATTACCAACGTCCCTACAAGTGGACAGCAAAGAATGCCATTCAACTACTTGATGACATCATCGATGCGAGGAATAGCAACAAGGGGGTATATCGTGTGGGGACGCTTATTCTTCACCATGATAAGGATAATAGCGTTTACAACATTGTGGATGGTCAGCAACGTGTCACCACCTTTGCACTTTTGTTGTTAGCTCTTCTGGAGACACGCCATATTGAATTCCTCGAGCAGCAGGTTACAGACAATCCCTATACCAGAGAGAATGTGACCAATAACTACAGGGCTTTTGTGCGGAGAAGGGATGCTATGCTTAATGACAACATCAACGATGACCGCAACGTGAAAGACCTGCGAGAATTCATTGAGAATCAATGCGAGTTCATTGTAGTAATAACAAGTGACATATCGGAAGCATTCCAGTTCTTCGACTCTCAGAATGCCCGTGGCAAGAAGCTCTATCCGCATGACCTTCTGAAGGCTTACCATCTGCGAGAAATGAGCGACATCAGTATTGAAGAGACTGAAAAGGTCGTAAAACGATGGGAAGATACAAAACAAAACGAGTTGGCAGACCTGTTTGGAGAATATCTCTTCCGTGTGAGGGAATGGCTACGCGGAAATTATGCCTGGGAACTGAATGAGCACAATATCGACAAGTTCAAAGGTATCAGCAAACGCGATAATTCACCATACGCTCAGTACTTCAAGGGTGCCTTTGCTTACGCTGATATGGTGAACAGGTCGGCAATGCCATTTGTCTCAGGGATGCACGATTTGAATCCGTTCCAATTAGATGCTCCCATAATAGCCGGAAAGCCTTTCTTTGACTACACCCATCGCTACTTTGAAATATTGAAGGACATACAGAACAATGATAAGTATGTAGGATACTTTGTTAATGGTAACGAGATTGTGATGACATTGGAATTGCCCAAATACCGTAATGGAGTAGGCAATCGTATTACTCGAAAGTTATTTGACTTGGCGGCTTTACTCTACGTAGACAGATTCTGCCCTGACAAGCCTACAAAGAATGACCTCGATCTCTTTGAACAATTTTTAGTATTAGACTTCATTTGGGCATATTCGCTGCGTGCACAATACTATAGTCTTGGATGGGCGTCTGCTCAGAAATACATTATGGGCAGCTCAAGTGTCATCAATTCCTTCAATCTTTACAAATGCATTTCAGAAGCCCCAGCCCCCACTGCATTACTGAGCGAACTGGCTGACAGGATTAAACCTCTTCCAAGTGGAAGATTAGCCACAAATGCGCGAGTTGATAATATTGACGAAAAAGAGAAAGATGGTAGTGGTATCTATTCATACTATCTTCATTATTTCAACATACATAACTTTTACATCAGATAAGACATGGATAAGAATTTGCCACTCAAAGAGTTATCGATAAACGACGTTTTCAATGGAAACGACAACGTCAAATTCGAAATCCCCATCTATCAGCGCAACTATGCCTGGGAAAAGGATGAGATAACAGCATTGGTACGTGATGTCTGGGATGCTTATGAAAAGGATAAGGATACATATTTCATCGGAACTCTGGTGACATATGACAAAGGCGATAACACGTTTGAGGTTATCGACGGACAACAACGCCTAACCACGCTCTTTCTTATACTGAAGGCGCTGAAGCAGGATGTAAGAAACAAACTAACTTATCGAGCTCGCAGACGTTCAAACGAAACGATAGAAAAGATTCCAATTTTCAAGCATGATAGTCGTGACAATGCTATCAGGAGCGGATATGAGAATGTGGTGCTGGCTATAGGTGAAATTGTAACTGAGGAAAAGATGCACCTGTTTACGAACTATCTTTTGAATAATGTCCATATCATTCATTACGGAGTTCCAAAGGATGTTGACTTGAACCACTATTTCGAGGTGATGAACTCTCGTGGCGAGCAATTGGAGAAGCATGAGATTATCAAGGCTAAACTCATGGACAAACTTGATGACGAAAACGATAAGATTAAATTTGCTGCCATCTGGGAGGCATGTAGCGAGATGAATACCTACATTCAGTCGAAAGAAGGAATGAAAGACTATTTTGAAGACAATATGAAAGCCTTCAAGTATTATGGGGATTCTTTTGATGACCTTCCAAATGCTGATAAATCTGAGTCAAGAACATCTACGCTAAAAGATCTGATTAATGCACCTGTTCCAACTGGCAAGGATTCTGATAATAATATTGACAGCAAAAACAGCAAGTTCCAGCCCATCATAGACTTCCCCAACTTTTTGCTTATTGTTCTCAAGATAACACGTATGGGAGATAGTGGTTTCATCCCCAATGACTTTATACTTGATGACAAAGAACTAATCAACGAGTTTGATAAAGCTATAGAGATTGAATCTGATTCTGCTTTTGCAAAACGTTTCTGTTTTAATCTTCTACTTGTCAGGTATCTGCTTGATAATTATGTAGTACACCATACGAATGAGGAAGACGCGTATGATCATAATCCTTGGCAACTGCGATACTGGAACAAGGAAGAGAAAGCCAGAACCAAGAATCTTTCCAACGACCAAACCCAACAAGACAAGATGGTTCAGTTGCTTTCAATGTTTGAGGTGTCATTTACCGCCCGACAACGCAAGAACTATCTATTCTATGTTCTCTTCCATCTGTTTAGGAATCGGGATTTGGAAAGCTATTGCAATTTTTTGGAAGACTTGGCAAAGAAATATTTCTATGACATTTATATGGATTCTGAATATCTCAATGAAATTAACACACCTAAACCTGGAGCGTTTGACCTGACCATTATCAAAGAAGGATGTGTTGACTTGTATATTTCTAATCCAGATATCTCGTTAGACAAATTTAATAGGATTTATGGTGATGGCAGCAAAAAGACAAAGGGAATACCCTTGTTCGTATTTAACTATATGGACTACTGCTTATGGTATAAATACGCAACAACCTTAGCAGGAGAAGAATTGAAAAAGGATGATAGCAAACGTAGAGCCTTCTTTGATGAATTAGGATGTTCAGACTTTGGGCTGGATGTATTCAAACAATTCTATTTCTCTCGAACACGTCGTTCATTGGAACATTACTACCCACAGGCTTTGGTCAAAAAGTATCTTGATGCCATAAATGAAGACCAAATCAACTGTTTTGGCAATTTCGCAATGATAGGCAGCGATGCCAACAGTTCAGGTTCAGACTGGACTCCTAAGGCTAAGCTCGATCATTACCTCGATCCTTCGATGAAGATTAGACGGGTGGGTGTAGCTTCTCTGAAATTCAGAGTTATGATGCAAATATGTCAAGACAACTACGAATATAAGATACGTCAAGTCGGTTTGGAATGGATGTTTAACGACATTAAAAAACACCAAGAGTTGATGCTGAAAATATTGATTGATCAATTGGTATAATCGATTAACATGGATGAACAAGTAAGACAAAGAAAACTACGGCAATTACTCCGTCTAACTCTCCCTGATGGGAAAGTGCTGTGCTATAAGAGTGCAACAATGACGTTTGTGGAGGCTCTGCGATTGATTGGTACAGACAGGCTGCAAGAAGTTAAATTGGAGAACTGCCATCTGCCACTCATTTCCCAAGAGGTATATCCACGATATAAAGAATGGATGAAGTCTATAGGTGAAGGATGGTATGTAAACACGCAAAGTGACAGCAACCAGAAGTATATGCAATTGGTTTCCATTAAACAGCAATTGGGCTTAGATTGGAAGGTTGAGGTAGGTGCAGACTTTACGCCAAGCGATGACAAAGTTCCACAGCGAAAAAAGCGTGAAGCACAGCGTTTGATGGTGAAGTTTCCTGATGGAACCTGTATTTGTGAAGCAAACCCCGTAGACACATTCGTTCACACAATAAAAAAAGTAGGTGTTGAATTGTTGATGAGAAAGGAAACGCAGTATAGCGGGAAACCACTTATAACATCTACCAAGCAGTATAATGGTCAGATTGAAATTGGAGAAAAGCAATGGCTGATGATTCCCCCCAAACTAAGGACAAGCTAAAGACTCTGAAGATTATCAGTGCAACAATGCGTCTCAACTTGGAGGTGATTCAACGAGTAAATCAAAGCCAAGAAGGTGAATTGGTATTTTGATAATGATTTTTCATATAATGGATGGGCAAAGAATCGGGAATATGGCAGAAAGAAAACTGAATGGTATTTGGAATGCGGAGAGGCTCTTGCAGAATCTTCTGCGTTTTGCGGATGACTGCGGGAATATCAGAAGTCAAAATCTGTCTGATAATTCCCCATACGGCATCAAGATGCGCAGATTTGCTGCAGTGATGAAAGCATACGGGAAAGAAGATTGCTTGTATCATGGAATTGGGTATGTTATTAGCAAAACCTGTTCTGGAGATAAGATAAACGAATTGTGCCAGTTGCTGAGTCAGAATCTTCGCGACAAATATTCCACAGCCTTCGTTAAACCAGAGGATTTCAAAGGCGTACAAGAAAGAAAGGATTTGTTTGAAGCATTGTTCCGTTACAGGAAAAGTCTGTATAGAGTGGAAAACATCTGGTCGGGCATGATGGAATGTACTCAAACCGTTGCTCTTGCCTATATGGTGACAACGAATCTGAATCAAACGCAATTAAAGGCCATTAGCGATATTATCGACAGGATGTTGGTGCTTCTCATAGGTGATGATTACGACAGGTCTTTTTCGGAAGAAAAACTTCTACCATTAGGTTATCCGGATGTGACAGACGAAGAGCTGGAGGATATGATTCTTGATAATTGGTGATGGAATAGGGAACTTCTATTATAATCAGGCAATAGAATTAGCAACAAAAACGTTATATAGGTATGGTAAAGCGTAAAGAAATAAGAAATAGTACGGCTGAGTTCCTGATTTTTCAGGCTGAAGCAAAAGAACAAGGTGTCGAGGTGTACTACAAGGACGAAAACATCTGGGCTACGCAGAAGGCGATGGCCACATTGTTTGATGTTAATGTTCCTGCAATCAGCAAGCATCTGAAGAATATCTTTGAATCAGGAGAGTTGAATATAGATTCAGTTGTTTCCAAAATGGAAATAACTGCCTCTGATAGTAAACATTATCAGGCGCAGTTCTATTCTCTTGATGCCATCATTGCCGTTGGTTATCGTGTGAACAGCGTCCGTGCCACGCAATTTAGGCAATGGGCTACAAGCATTCTGAAAGTATATGCAATCCGCGGCTATGTTCTCGACAGGAAACGTATGGAGAACGGGACTTTCCTGAGTGAAGATTATTTTGAGCATCTGCTGGCCGAGATACGAGAGATACGTCTTTCGGAAAGGCGATTCTATCAGAAACTGACAGACATCTATGCAACCAGTATGGACTACAACAAGGATGCGCCCACGACCCGTCTGTTCTTCAAACGAATCCAGAACAAGATGCATTATGCTGTTCATGGGCGTACGGCAGCAGAATTAATCGTTGAACGAGCTGATGCAGAAAAGGAGCACATGGGGCTGACCACCTGGGAGAATGCTCCTGACGGGAAGATTGTAAAAACCGATGTCTCTATAGCTAAGAACTATCTAAAGCAAATGGAACTTGAGGATATGGGGCGCATCGTGACGGCAATTTTAGAGTTTGCAGAGAGCCGGGCCAAACGACATATCCCTATGACGATGGAGGACTGGGCTAAGCGAATTGATGCCTATCTGAGTAGCGACGAGCGGCCTCTTCTTGACAATGCAGGTAGTGTGAGCCACGAAGAGGCAGTGCTCCACGCAGAAACTGAATATGAGAAATACCGTATCGTACAAGACCGTCTTTTCCAAAGTGACTTCGATCGCTATCTTGGAAAACTGCCTTTTGATGATGAACAATAAAAATGGCAATACATTTGGATTTCTCCAAATAATTGTGTACCTTTGTCCCCGACAACGAGCCATTGAAACAGGCTGGTGGCTCAGCGTCGGGAGTTCTTTGATACGCAAATCATAGCAGAATGAGGAAATTAGGAAGGTCTCTTATCCGTAACCCCGATTTTTCCCAATCCTCGGAACTGCCTTTATATAAAGAAAGATTGCTTTTTCTTCCAAAGTTACGAAATAATTCTGTATTATCTTGATGGATTCGGAAATTTTTCTCATTTTTGTCTCATCTGAGAGAGATACGATATAATCTGTCCGCATGCTTGTCTTGGTGAGGCAATAAAACGCCTTCGATTGCGTTATTAAGGAAAAACAGTTTGTTATGACACGCATTACACTACTTTTTGCCTTTCTGGTTACCGTCCTCGGTGCCAAGGCACAACAAGAAATAGGTACGTGGAGCGTCACTCCTCGTATAGGTATCAACTCGTCAGTTCTCACGATGGACGATGTACAATATATGTCTGCTGACGGGAATGTGGAAAAAATAAAGGCGAAACACAAGCTGGGTCTGACGGCTGGTGTGGAGACGCAATACCAGGTATGGCCGCATATCGGCCTCTCTGGAGGGCTGATGTATTCCAATGAGGGCTTTCAGTTCGACGAGATGGGCGATGTGGACGAGTGGAAAGCCTCGCTACACTTCCTGAATGTTCCCCTGTTGGTGAACTATTACATTGAGCCAAACGTGCTGCCGGGCCTGTCGCTCAAGACGGGTGTGCAACTGGGCTATCTGTTGCAGAGTAAGGAGAAGTTGGCGGGACAGACCGCAACCAATACCGACGCCTACCATCGTGTGGGCATCTCCATACCAGCCGGTGTCTCTTACGAGTATCACAATGTGGTGGTCGACTTGCGATACAACATCGGATTGTCAAATCTCTGCGACCGTGTGCTCGACGAAACTTGGCGAAGCAACTCCCTGTGGCTCACTCTCGGCTATCAGTTTGGGAAGTAATATTAGGCAGACTCATGGATATCAAGGATAAGATCACAGAGCAACCTTCGCACTACGACCATCTGGAACAGATGTCGGTAGCCGAACTGCTGCAGCACATCAACGACGAGGATCTGCGGGTGGCTGAGGCCGTCCAAAGGGCCATCCCTCAGATAAAGGCGCTGGTGGAGGCCATCGAGCCGAGGATGAAGCGCGGCGGGCGACTGTTCTATGTCGGCGCAGGCACCAGCGGACGGCTCGGTGTGCTCGACGCCAGCGAACTGCCGCCAACCTTTGGCGTGCCCGACAACTGGGTGATAGGCGTCATTGCCGGAGGCGACAAGGCATTGCGCCATGCGGTGGAGAAGGCCGAGGACATTGCTGAAGAGGGATGGAAAGACCTGTTGGCCTATCAACCAACGACAGACGATACTGTATTAGGTATTGCTGCTTCAGGGACAACCCCCTACGTAGTGGGAGCTGTCCGTCAGGCTCGGGAGAACGGCCTGTTGACTGGTTGCATCACCAGCAACCCCCACACCCCCTTGGCTGAGGCTGCTGCCTATCCGATAGAGACGATCGTCGGCCCGGAGTTTGTGACGGGTTCCAGCCGCATGAAGAGCGGCACAGCCCAGAAGATGGTGCTCAATATGATCTCTACTTCACTCATGATCCGTTTGGGTCGTGTCGAGGGAAACCGCATGGTAAACATGCAGTTGACCAATGACAAGTTGATAGATCGTGGTACGCGGATGCTTCAGGAGTCGTTGGGGCTGGACTATGACGAAGCCCGCCAGCGTCTGTTGGAGGCAGGCAGCGTGAACGATTGTCTGTGATCAGATGATGGTGACACGCAGGATGCGGACATCTTTTGTCGGACGGTCGTTCTTGTCTGTAGCCATCTGTTGGATACGGTCTACTACGTCCAAGCCCTCTGTCACCTCGCCGAACACTGTGTATTGTCCGTCTAAGTGAGGCGTGCCGCCAACGGTCTTGTAGGTCTCCATCATTTCTGGTGTCAACTTCACCTGTCCGTTGGTAGCCGAATCTAAGCGAGCCTGCACCTGAGCCAGCCGTCTGTCATCATAGATCTTTCCCCAAACGATATAGAACTGGGCAGCGCCAGAGCGCCTCTCAGGATTCACCTTATCCGACTCACGGGCGGCAGCGACCATTCCCCTGCGATGGTAAATCTGAGGCAGTCTGAACTCGGACTCAATGGTGTAATCCAATTCACCCGCTCCCAGCAGTTGTCCTGGCTGGGCGTTACGGCTGTTGAGATCGCCCATCTGAATCATGAAATCTTTAATGACGCGGTGTACTAACAACGAGTCGTAGAACTGCATCCGAACCAGTTTCAAAAAGTTGTCACGATGTTGTGGGGTCTCGTTGAAGAGGGCAATACGGATGTTCCCCTCAGTCGTTTCCAGCACGACTTCTGTCCGCTCTTGTGCAGAGATGCTTGCACAGAAAAGCAGAAGCAGACTGATGATCATTTCTTTGGTATGCATATCTTCATGAATGATGTTTATGATTCGGAGGTTGTGGTCTGGTCATGCCTCAGGAAGAGGCCGGCAAGGATGGTGCCGCTGATGCTGTGCCAGGCACAACTGATGGCACAGGGAAGGACGGCCAGTGGCTGGGCAGCGAAGAAGTTGCCAGCCAAAACGGTGGCCAGCCCCGCGTTCTGCATACCCACCTCGATAGAGATGGTGCGTTTCTTGGCCTTCGAGAAACCAGCCAGCCGACCAGCCATATAGCCGAGGATATAGCCTAAGGTGTTGTGACAGAACACAACGGCGAAGGTCCATAGGAAGAGCAACAGTCCACGGGCGACGAGATCGTCGTGGACCGTAGAGATGACACCTCCCACAATGCACGCCAGACAGGTCACACTCAGTCCTGGCATCAGACTCTGAATGGTTGGGAAATGCTCGTTCTTAGAATAGGTGTAATTCAGGAAACAGCCGATTCCTACGGGGATAATCGTCACGATCAGAATATTCAGGAACATGCCGATGGCATCGATCTCGATGATCTCACCAGCCGTCAGTTCCATCAGCAGCGGCGTCATCACAGGGGCGAGTAGGGTAGAGGCACAGGTCATTCCCACGCTGAAAGCCACGTCGCCATGACAGAGGTACGACATGATATTGCTCGATACGCCCCCAGGACAACATCCCACCAGCAGAATGCCCAGAGCCAGCGCAGGCTCCAGCCTGAACACATGCACCAACAGATAAGCGACACAAGGCATGATGAAGAACTGGGCACATGCACCTATTAATATATCTAATGGTCTGCGGGCCAGGATCCTGAAATCATCAGTCGTCAGCGTCAGACCCATCGTCAGCATGATGATGCCGAGGATGACGGTCTGCGTCGTTCCGCGAACCCATCCGAAGAGGTCGGGTACAAAGAATGTCACTGCTGCAATGGCAATGATGAAGAGTGAGGCATTTGCTGCGAGCCAGCGGCTCAGGCGTATCATGTTTTGCATCATAAATCCGTTTTTTGGTTGCAAAGGTAGTGTTTTTCTTCGAAAACAACATGGTTTTCAATAAAAAAGACTATCTTTGCACCATCATATAGATAGGAAGAGATGGAACTGAACGAACTGATAACCTCTGTGAACGATTGGTTGTGGAACTATGTGCTGATAGGGGTACTGATTGGTTGTGGACTGTGGTTCACGTGGCGGACCCGCTTTGTGCAGTTCCGTATGGTGGGTGAGATGCTACGGCTACTGACGGATTCTGCTGTGGATACTGTAAATGAACAGGTAAAAGAGCCTACGGTCAATAGAAAGCACATCTCCTCGTTTCAAGCCTTTGCCGTCTCTGTGGCGACCCGAGTGGGAACGGGTAATCTGGCAGGTGTGGCGTCGGCTATTGCCATTGGCGGTCCAGGGGCCGTGTTTTGGATGTGGGTGATAGCACTTATGGGTTCTGCGACGGCTTTCGTGGAGTCGACTCTGGCGCAACTGTTCAAACAGAAGAGTAAAGACTCTTTCATTGGTGGTCCTGCCTATTATATCCAGCGTGGTCTGCATCAGCGGTGGATGGCGGTCTTGTTTGCTATACTCATCACTTGTCAGTTCGGTCTGTCGAACAACTCCATTCAGGCGAACACCATCTGTGGGGCCATGCAGGAGGCATTTGGCTTGTCGCCAGTATGGGTGGGTGCCGTTCTGGCCGCACTGGCATTGTTCATTGTCTTTGGTGGCATCCAACGTATTGCCCATGTCAGTTCTGTCTTAGTTCCCGTGATGGCTATCGGCTATGTGATATTGGCTATTGTGGTGATAATAATGAACATTGAGCATATCCCGCATGTGTTAAAGGTTATTGTACTCGACGCTTTTGGTATAGAACAGATAGCAGGTGGTGGCATTGGTGCAACGATGATGAACGGCATCAAGCGAGGGCTCTTCTCTAATGAGGCAGGTGAAGGAAGCGCACCCAACGTGGCAGCGACGGCAGCCGTGACGCATCCAGTGAAACAGGGACTTATTCAGGCACTCGGAGTTTTTACTGATACATTGCTGGTCTGCTCCTGTACAGCCTTTATCATTCTCATCAGTGGTCTTTATAATGTGCCAGAACTCAACGGCATTGCCCTCACACAGTCTGCTCTTCAGTCGGAGGTGGGCTCAGTAGGACCGATATTTGTGGCAATTGCCATCTTCCTTTTCGCTTTTTCCAGCATCATTGGTAACTACTACTATGGTGAGGCCAACATTCGCTTCATTACGCCAAATACGACAGTGATGACTGTCTATCGCATCTTGTCGGCAGGTGTGATGGTGATCTTTGGTGCCTTGGCCAGTTTTCAACTCGTGTGGAATATTGTAGACTTCTTCATGGCCTTCCTGACGGCTTGTAACTTGACGGCTATCGTACTCTTGGGGCGCTATGCCTTCTATCTGCTCGATGACTATCGTAACCAGAAGAGGAAAGGCATCAAGGAGCCAACGTTCCACCGCAGCCAATTGCCAGAACTGGAAGCAGAGCTTGATTGTTGGGAATAAACGAGAACTTACTTGCCCATCGTCGACAGCACCAGATCGATTTCCTGGAAGGTTACTTCTGGCGGACAGAGGCTTTTGATGGCGGTCTTGCCCTCGTTGATACCAATTGTATGGATGACTTTGTGGATAGCATCCTGATGCGCTGGGGGGACGAGTTCAGAGAGGGTCACCTCGCCTGTTGGGATGAATCGGGCCAGATGGTTGATAATGGTGCCGACGGTCAAGGCGCGTTCTTTGGCTATTTCATGGGGTTTCAAACCCTGTTTATACAGTTGATAGGTTACATTCCACGTTTTAGGTTTTGGCTCTTTCTTGGGCTTGGGTTCTTTCTTAGATTTCTTTTTCACTTGCCCCTCATCGATGGCGTCGAGCATGGAGTATTGTTTTTCTCTCAAGTAGGTCGTGATGGAAAAGCCTTCTTCGGCAATCCTGGCCAACAGATAGCGTCTCGATAGGACGGCTTGTCTCGTTTCTGTGAGTGAGTCAGTGAATCGTGACATGGCCTGTTTGTTGTTGCTTTTGATAGTGGCGGCCAGTTCCAGAGAGTTGCTGAAGGTCTTACGGATTGTTTCCTCAAAATAGGCAGCACTACGTTTCACGCGCTCTAAGAATGAAGTTTGATGCAACTGTTCCGTAGGCGTCTGCAGTATCTTTTGCAACCATTTGTCCGACACAGCCATCGCCTCTGCACTCAAATTTGCCAAGACACGCTTGTGCAGTTCGGTGATATCAGTATAACTATGGTAAAAGAACTCCGTCATCAGCCGCAGCAGATGCTCCTCTTTATAGAAGATGTCATGGAAGTCGAAGAGTTCGAGCAACTGTTGCCGATAGTATTCTTCCTTTAGTTGGGGCAACTGACAGATGCTCTTCTGTGCCTCTTCCTCCTGATGGCTTATATAGTTCTCTACTCTTTGGTCTGAGATGATGGCACGTAGTTCGATGGGTGTAGAGAGAACCATACCTTCTAAGGTTCTGCATCGGCTAAGGGCGACATAGACCTGTCCTGGGGCAAAAGAGAGGTTGGCGTCGATGATGGCGTGGTCGAAGGTGAGGCCTTGGCTCTTGTGGATGGTGATGGCCCAGGCCAGTCTCAGAGGCAGTTGGTGGAACTTGCCTTGGACTTTTGTCTCTATCTCGCGTGTCTCAGGGTTGAGTTGATATTGACTGTTTTCCCACGTCAGCGGCTCCACTTCTATTGCTTCGTGGTCACCAGGGCAGAGCACGAAGACGTGGTTGTTGCTGATTTCAACGATTTCGCCGATGCGGCCATTGAAGTAACGATGTTCCCCTGTAGGGTCATTCTTCACAAACATCACCTGTGCCCCTTGTTTCAGCATCAGCAGGTCACTCGTCGGATAGGAGTATTCTGGGAAGTTTCCTTCGATCTTTGCCTGAAAGGTATAACTGCTACCAGGCAACTTCAACAACTCACGGTCGTTATAGCTGTCTGCTAAGTGGTTGTGGGTTGTCAGACGGATGCATCCCTCGCCAGACTTGGGGATGAAACCTGGCAGGCATCTCTTGTTTAACAGAGCGATATCATCAGCCGTTGGATGCGCCTCGCGGATATGGTTGAGTATGTGGATAAATGTGTCGTCCTCCTGTCGATAGACCTTTTCCAACTGTATCGTGACATATTCGATTTGTTGCAGGGCCTTTGAGCCGAAAAAGTAGGGAGTGTCGTAATAGGGCTTAAGCAGCACCTCGTCCTCTGCCGTCACCACAGGCGTTAGTTGTTGCAGATCACCAATCATCAGCAGTTGCACACCTCCAAATGGCTTATACCTGTCGCGATAGCGTCTCAACACAGAGTCGATGGCATCGAGCAGGTCGCTGCGCACCATAGAAATCTCGTCGATGATCAACAAGTCGAGCGAGGCGATGATGCGACGCTTCTCCTTTCCGAAGTCGAACTTGCTTTTGATATGAGCATTGGGCACGAAGGGTGAGAAGGGTAGTTGGAAGAAAGAGTGGATGGTCACACCACCAGCATTGATAGCAGCCACGCCTGTTGGCGCAACGACGATGGACCGTTTCTTGCTCTGTTCTACGACAGTCTTCAGGAACGTAGTCTTTCCCGTGCCAGCCTTCCCTGTGAGGAAGATGCTGCGTCCTGTGTGTTCTACAAAGTCCCAAGCGTCACATAGTGCCTGGTTTTCTTCTTTCATTTGAATTCTTTCCATTGCTCATTTGTTGAGGAATGCTTTAATCCTTTGGGTAATTCTTCTATTTCGCCAATCTCTTGTTAGAACGATTGTATCGCCACAATGGTTTTAAATCCGCTCCAACCTGGCGTGGTTTTATAGGCATCTAAAGAAGTAGAAGGGACACAGAGGGTACCGTTTTCCTGTGTTTCCCTCTCGAAGGCAGGGCTGTATCCATCTTCATCGGCTTGAATATATGGCGGGTTTACGGCATAGCACGTCACATTCTTGAGCTGGTGGCTACCCCGAAATGCATCTGTGCCTATGGTCTGAACGCCCTCACCAAGAATGAGTTCCGTAAGGTTTGGGCCAAATTCCCCTAACACAAACCTACACGAAATGGCGACGGAGGTTAGGGCATCACAACCATTGAAAGGGGCCTCATAGATCATTATATTCGCAGGAACAGAGATTGATGTCAGGCTCTTGCAATTGGCAAAGGACTCCAACCCAAGTTCCGTCACACCGTCAGGAATGACGATATCTGTTAATCCACAACCCTTGAAAGCCTCTTGGCCAATGGTCTTCAGCGTGCTGGGCAGGGTAATAGTAGACAGATTCCGGCATGAACAAAAAGCAAAGTTCTCGATACTCGTCAGACTCTTTGGGAGTGTGATGGAAGTGAGCGACGTACATTCGTTAAAGGTATATATTTTAATAGATTCCAGACCTTCAGGTAAATTGATGGCAGCAAGCTTCTCACAGCAAGAAAAGGCATTTTTTCCAATATAATTGATGCTGCTGGGGAGTGTCACGGAAGTCAGTTGGTGTAAACCACTAAATGCATTGTCTCTTATTTGTGTGACGGTATAAGTCTTTCCTTCTACCTCTATCTGCTGAGGAACAATGATAGTCGTGACGCTATCACCATTATGCGGAAAGTTGTAACAGGCTGTCCCAGTGTTAGGGTTGATAGTATATGACGCCCCGTCTACAGCGTAGCCCCAGAGAGCAATATATGTCCCATCAGGTACGCTATCAGGGTTCTTGGGGTTGTTCCTCGGCTGATTCTCGTTTTCGGGCTGATTCTCATTTCCTGTAGTAACACCCTCATCCTCGTTTCCACATGCCATCAGAAGAGGAAAACCAATCAATATTAAAACCAACAAACAATTCTTTTTCATACTTACAAATTTTCACATCAAGGTCTGGAAAAGTGTTATTTTTCTGCAAAGCTACGCCTTTTTTTCGTAACGTCCAAATTTTTGGGTAACTATTTTAGTCTTTCTGTGTGCAGGGTGGTATTCCTTTCCTCGAAATATGTTATAATGATTTTTTCTTGAGAAACATCATCAAAAATGGCTTAACTATTCACTTTTGATGATAAACATCTTATAGTCAGAATATTAAGGCGTGAATAGTTGTGTGTCAACTATTCACCAACTATTCACTAATTACCTTGTAACCTTGAGTTAACTTGCTGCTGGCACTCATCTCTAACGGCAGTTCATCATAGTTCTCAAGCCAGAAACTGTGAGTTTCCTTTGAGGAAACTGGTAGTTTCCCCTTAGGAAACTCCGAGTTTCAAGTCGAGAAACTATCATTAAATAGCATCCTTTATGGCATTTAACAGCCTGTAATACAGATAAATATAGCATGTTTAACTGGATTATTCACTATGTTATTCCCAAAATATAGATAATTAATGAGTGAATAGATGGTGAATAGTTGACACCTAACTATTCACTCAATAACTTTCTGAAAACCAGCGTATTAAATCGTTTAGTGAATAGTTGAGCCATTTTTCTTCATTTTTTTCTACAGAAAATTTGCTATCACAGATTTTGGAAAATGCGGTAATAATTTGGAAAAGCCGCAGAAATAATGTATCTTTGCAGGCGAATGATGAACGAGGCGACACGACTGTTTATCCGTCAGCATCTGCAGGATGATATCCGACAGCTGGCTCTTCGGGGGACAAAGGACCCTGAGGTGGACTTGGCGTTTGCCCTTCAGCAGATCGACGGCCATCGAAGGGCTCTGGAGAAACTGTCGACGTGGGCGACCATAGAGGGAATCGTCTGGCCATCGCACTTGTCGATGGAACAATGTTCAAGTGAAAGGACGGCCCTTTATAAAGCAGGGGTGGCAGGATGTGGAGAGTCGTTTGTCGATCTGACGGCAGGCTTTGGCGTCGATGCGGCTTTTATTGCCCAGGGGTTCCAAAGGGCCGTTTGTGTGGAGGTACAACCAGAGTTATGCGCCATTTCATCGGCAAATTTCCAACTTCTGGGACTTCACCAGACAGAGGTGGTGAATGGTAATGGTGTGGACTATCTGCATGAGATGCCCCCAGCCGACTTGGTCTTTATCGACCCAGCCCGAAGGGATGAGCACGGGGGGCGCACTTACGGCATCGCAGACTGCACGCCGAATGTGCTTGAGATGATCGACGAGTTGCTGGCGAAAGCCCAGCGTGTGATGATTAAGCTCTCGCCGATGCTCGATTGGCGCAAGGCGGTTGCAGACTTGGGGGAGCAGAATGTTTCCGCTGTTCATATCGTGTCTGTGAATAATGAGTGCAAGGAGTTGCTCTTTGTCGTGGAGTGTGGAGCGTGGAGTGTGGAGGGAGATTACTCTGTGCATTGTGTCAACCTGTTGTCTGACGGTAGTGAGGAGCGCTTTGAGTTCGATGCTCAGGCACCATCACCGATTAAGATTCTTCACTCTCCACTCTTCACTTTTCACTTCTTATACGAGCCCAATGCCTCCGTCATGAAAGCCGGTTGTTTCGACTTGTTAGCAGAACGCTTTGGGGTGATGCCACTCCATCGGAACAGTCATCTGTTTGTGTCAGATGCAGAGGTGGCTGATTTCCCTGGTCGTGGGTTTGTCATAGAAAGGACGACGTCGATGAACAAGCGTGAACTGAGAGACAGTCTTGCTGGAGTGACGCAGGCCAACATTGCCGTGAGGAACTTCCCGCTATCAACGGCAGATCTTCGCAAGCGACTCAAACTGTTGGACGGTGGAGACATCTATATCTTCGCCACAACGGTAGCAAATCAGGGTCATAGGCTCTTCTTTTGCCGAAAAATCTCCTAACGATTAATAATTTTCAATTATCAATTTTCAATTATCAATTATATTTTGTACCTTTGCAGCACAAAATATTTAGGGATTTATGGAAACTGAAAACAATATCACGAATAATCAGCAGGATGGTCAGGTGCAGTATGACGACACCAATATTGTCACCCTGACGGGTTTAGAGCATATCCGACTGCGCCCTGGCATGTATATTGGAAAGCTCGATGACGGCTCAAAGCCCGACGATGGTATATACGTGCTACTGAAGGAGGTGTTCGACAACTCGATCGACGAGTTCAAGATGAAGGCTGGTGACCGCATTGAGGTGACCATCGAGGATAACCTTCGGGTGACGGTGCGTGACTACGGTCGAGGCATTCCGCAGGGAAAACTGATCGACTCGGTGAGTATCCTGAATACCAGCGGTAAGTTCGACTCGAAGGCTTTCAAGAAGTCCATCGGCCTGAACGGAGTGGGCGTGAAGGCTGTCAATGCCCTGAGCAGTCGTTTCGAGGTGCGCAGTTACCGTGACGGTAAGGTGCGCAAGGCCGTCTTTGAATGTGGCAAGTTGGTGAGTGATGTGACGGAGCCCTCGCAAGACGAGAACGGCACCTACGTCTTCTTCGAGCCGGACAATACGCTCTTCAAGAACTACAGCTACCACGATGAGATTGTGGAGTACATGCTCCGTAACTATACCTACCTGAATACAGGTCTCACCATCATGTACAATGGTCGTCGTATCCTTTCACGTCACGGTCTGGAAGACCTGCTGAAGGATCGCATGACCAGTGACGCCCTCTATCCCATCATTCACTTGCAGGGCGAGGACATCGAGATTGCCTTCACCCATGCCAATCAGTATGGCGAGGAGTACTATTCGTTCGTCAACGGTCAGCATACCATTCAGGGTGGCACCCATCAGAGTGCCTTCAAGGAGCATATCGCCCGAACCATCAAGGAGTTCTATAATAAATATGAATATGGCGATATCCGTACGGGCATCGTGGCCGCCATCTCCATCAACGTCGAGGAACCGATCTTCGAGAGTCAGACTAAGATCAAGTTAGGCTCCACCACCATGTCGCCCGAAGGCGTCAGCATTAATAAATATGTTGGCGACTTCATCAAGCAGGGTGTAGACAACTATCTACATATCCACAGCGATGTGGCCGAGGTGCTGGAGAACAAGATCAAGGAGAGTGAGCGCGACCGTAAGGCGATAGCCGGCGTGACGAAACTGGCTCGTGAACGCGCCAAGAAGGCTAACCTCCATAACCGTAAGCTTCGCGACTGCCGCATCCATTATAGCGACACGAAGAACGACCGTAAGGAGGAGTCGTGTATCTTCATCACCGAAGGAGACTCTGCCAGTGGCAGCATCACGAAGAGCCGTGATGTCAATACGCAGGCTGTCTTCTCTTTGCGAGGCAAACCGCTCAACAGTTTTGGACTCACTAAGAAGGTGGTTTATGAGAATGAGGAGTTCAACCTTTTACAGGCGGCTCTCGATATTGAGGAAGGCCTGGACACCCTGCGTTATAATAAGGTCATTGTGGCTACCGATGCAGATGTCGACGGTATGCATATCCGCTTGCTGATCATTACTTTCTTCTTGCAGTTCTTCCCAGAGCTTATAAAGAAGGGACACGTTTATGTGTTACAGACACCACTCTTCAGAGTACGCAATCGCCGTACGAAGATTCGTAGCAAACAAGTCATTGCTGAGGCGGATGCCAAGTCGGACAAGAAGAATGACTTCATCACTCGCTATTGTTATAGTGAGGAGGAGCGCCTAACAGCTATCAGCGAGTTGGGACCAGATCCAGAGATTACCCGATTTAAGGGACTTGGCGAAATCTCCCCAGATGAATTTGCTGGTTTTATCGGACCAGATATCCGATTGGAGCAAGTAACGCTTCATAAGAATGACCAAGTGCAGAAGCTTCTCGAATACTATATGGGTAAGAATACGATGGAGCGCCAGAACTTTATCATCGATAACCTTGTCATCGAGGAAGATAGACCGGAAGAAAGTTATGATTAGATTACGGTTATTAGTTTATGGTTTTCTCTTATTCTCTTTCTCGGTAAACGCTCAGAGAATAGGTGACCCGTTACACAAGTTGCAGTATGCTGCGGTAGTGATTAATAGTCTTTATGTAGACAGTGTCGACGAAGGCAAGCTGGCCGAGGACGGCATTCGTGGCATGCTCAGCAAGCTGGATCCCCATTCGTCATACTCTACACCTAAAGAGGTTAAAGAGCTAAAGGAGCCTCTCGACGGAAACTTCGAGGGAATTGGCGTACAGTTTAATATGATGGAGGATACGCTTATTGTCATCCAACCTGTTACCAATGGCCCTTCTGAACGGGTAGGCATTATTGCAGGCGATCGTATCGTCTCTGTCAATGATACGGCCATTGCAGGCGTGAAGATGTCAAAGGAAGAGATCATGAAACGCCTTCGTGGTCCGAAGGGGACTAAGGTTGTGCTGGGAGTGGTGCGACAGGGCATCGGTGAGACACTCAAGTTCACGGTCCGCCGCGATAAGATTCCTGTCCATTCCATCGATGCAACTTATATGATCCGTCCTGGTATCGGCTACATCCGCATCGGCAACTTCAGTGCGACGACCCATGAGGAATTCCTTGAAGGACTCCGTCTATTGAAGGGGCAAGGCATGCAGCATCTCGTCCTTGATTTGCAAGAAAACGGTGGAGGTTACCTGAAGGCAGCCGTCGACATCGCTGACGAGTTCCTGCAGCGTGGCGACTTGATCGTCTATACAGATGGTCGTAGAGCACCTCGTACAGACTATACCGCCAATGGCAATGGTGCCTTCATGGATGGTAAGGTGGTTGTCTTGGTCGATGGCTATACGGCCTCTGCCGCTGAGATTGTGACAGGAGCCATTCAGGATCAGGACCGTGGTGTTGTTGTCGGCCGTCGTACTTTTGGCAAGGGGCTGGTACAACGGCCTATCGACCTGCCTGACGGCTCGATGATCCGTCTCACCGTCGCTCATTACTATACTCCCTCTGGCCGTTGTATTCAGAAGCCATATAAGAAAGGCGAGGCCAAAGATTATGCGATGGATATGGTGAACCGTCTAAAGAGTGGTGAGTTGACCAACGCTGACAGCGTCCACTTCATCGACTCCTTGAAATATGAGACGCTGCGCGAGCATCGCATCGTCTATGGTGGCGGAGGCATCATGCCCGATTACTTCGTGCCTCTTGACACCACGCTTTATACCCGATTCCATCGGCAATTGGCAGCAAAAAGTATTATCATACAGCAGAACCTGCGCTATGTCGACAACAATCGTAAGGAGTTGAAAGCGCAATGGACGAACTTTGCTGACTTCAAGCAGCGCTTTGAGGTGCCCCAGAGTCTCATAGATGCCGTTGTGGCAGAAGGGGAGAAGCAGAATGTCAAACCACAGGATGAGGCGGAACTTGAAAAGACACTTCCCTATCTCCGTTTGCAGATGAAAGCCCTGATAGCGCGTGACCTCTGGGATATGAGCGAATATTTCTCCATCTTCAACGAGAGCAGCGAGATTGTCAAGAAGGCCCTCGAGGTGATTCAGTATTCATAGAGTTTGATGTGGAGGATTTTCCATTCGCCACAGGAGATGCGGGCGTGACGCCCCTGATGGTCTTGATCACCATTTTCTCGACGGAGGTAAGTGAGTTTGCCATTAGGGGTGATACGTACCTCATCAACAGAGGCAATACCCTTTCGTTTTCCAGAAAAACGCTTTTGAAGCTTGGCGACAGATTTTTGATTTGTATCGTTTGTTTTCTGATCCTTTTCTCCCTCAATAACAAATCCATCCTCGCCTAGTGTTTTCTCATCCTCAAAGGCCTTCTCATATGTAGTGGCAAAACTAACGACGATGCCAGAGCCAGCTAGGAGATACTCGTTCGTATCAAGTTTGAGCAAAATCCCTCCCCCCTCAGGCCATTCTGAGCCATTAGTAGCACGTGGGTCCCAAGGAAGGGTGAAGAAGTGGCGACAAGTGAGGATAGTCTGATTATCATTGATGATACATTCCTTATCCTGCTGATTGAACAAGAGCCCCCAAGACCTATGTGATGAGAGATAAAAAAGCTGGCGGATTAAATCGTAGGCTTTTGTTACCGATTCTGTTTCTGTTTCTGTGGCCTGATCGATTGCAAATGGAGAGAATCCAATAGCGTTGTGTTCGCCAAAAACATACATCGCTCTTACCCCACTATTAACACAACACCGACTCTCAGGAATAAATAACTGATTATTAGGAAGTGCATATCGCTCCACCCAACCCTGAAAGCCTGTGTCATAGATGTCTGGTGCCAACAGATCGATGCTCGGAGCTCCAGCATGCCAAAAGTCTATCAGATGTGCCAACGGCCCGGCTGAAGGATACTGTCCTGGTTGACGTCCACGACTGTTCATTGCAGCATTCACATAGAGAGGCATGTCATAGACGCTACGGGCAGTCTGAGCCAATTGTTCCACATATTTCGCATAGTGGTATGCCATAAATTTTTCCTCCCCGTAGATATCATCGCCAAAATACTCCAGCCATGTTCTTGGTTGTCGGATATCCAAAACCTTCCACAGTTTTTTAGGAATCTGTGAACGATAAGTTTTCTCGGCTAATGGTGAGTGATCACGTGCATCCTCAAGCATTCCTATCTCATTCTCAATCTGTATCATGATGACGGTGCCTGTGCCCTTATCCTTGTTTGCCAGATGACGCATAAAAGTTCCAAAGGCCTTATTGTCTGCCTGCAATACATCCTCGGAGAAACAACAGGCTATTTCCATCGGCTTGCCCATCTTCGTCATAGCCCTTGGGAAGCGTTTCGTGTCTGTCTTGAACCAGAGTGGTGTATAACAACTCATAGAGTTCTTCCATGCTCCAAACCAAAGAAAGATTACCTTTAGGTCGTTCTCACGGGCCTTGTCTATCACGCGGTCGGTGAGTGTGAAATCAAACTGTCCCTCTATGGGCTCAATAAACTCCCAATAGGCAGGTACGAGAACAGTGTTTAGTCCCAATAGCCGCATACGAGGCATCACAGCATCTATGTCATCTACACATGTAGCGGCACTATTGCTGAGCTCTCCGCCAAGGATGGGGAAGGGGAACGTCACTTGTCCTGCAAACAGTGAATTGCCAAAGCAAAACATAATAAAAAGGAACACAATCTTTTTCATATCTCAAAAAGTTTTATTTAATGTCATAAATAGAAGATACTCTCAGGCCCCATATTGAATAAAAGGTCGAGGATGGAGAGATTGGGCAGGAAGCCGTGTTTCTGCTGGTACACCTGATAATACGGCTTTGGCTCAAAGTCGGCATCCGCTTCTGGATTCTTAGGCCTAATCGCCATGCGATACGAAGGGGTGATGGGCTCGTGGACGTACTCCTCTGTAAAGTCTACCTGAGGATGTATATCGAGTAGTTCGCACATCTTAGCCATGATGGCCTCATTAAAGTCGAGTAGGTAATCCCAGCGCAGCTCGAAGAACGGACGGATGTCGTCCTGGTAATAATCAAAGAACGGACTCTCACCGTAGGCACTCTGTAAGGCATTCCAATGCAGATGTCGCCAGTTGCCATGGTCGCTGATACGGATATCCTTGATGAGGGTGGAGCCTCCTCGCTCAGTAGGAACGGTGAGTGCCTGGATGCCCTGAGTGGTGGCGATGAGACAACGGTTCCGGTAGGTCTGCTTCTGAAAGTTCTCCCATCGCTCTATCCAGACGTGTTCGGCCCGATGCAGTTTCTGATACCACTGCACCGGGCCGAAATAGGTTGTACTCAGCAGAACGTCTCTTTCCACCTTTTTACCTTTTTACTTTTTTACCTTTTTACCTTTCACTTAATGTTATCTACGATTCTTCCCAATCGGCTCCATCTTACGCCACCGATGCCGCTATGGTCAGGATCGCTCGACCACCAGATGAAGATGGGCTTACCCACGATATGATCCTCTGGCACGAAGCCCCAATAGCGGGAGTCGGCAGAGTTGTGACGGTTGTCACCCTGCATCCAGTAGTAGTCCATCTTGAAGGTATATTCGCGAGCCTCTTGGCCGTTGATATATATCTTGCCGTCACGGATTTCAAGTTCATTGCCCTCATAGACTTTGATGGGACGTTCGTAAATGGCGATGTTGTCGAGCGTCAGACGAATCTTCTCTCCCTTTTTCGGAATCCATACGGGGCCGTAGTTATCGCGAGTCCAGTGCTTGTTGCCGTTCAGCGGATAGATTTCCAAATCGTTGGCGTCGGTGTTCAATGTGACGCTCTCCACGATGTCTTTTCTGCCTTGAAGTGAGGCGACGGCATGTTTCGTCAGGGGCATATAGCCTAAGGTGTTCAGGCTCGTCAGGTCTTCCATCGAGATGCCCAGGTCGTCCATCACCTCCTCTGGGATGGACTGCTTCAGCTTCACACGGTAGGTGTACTGTACGTTATCTGGCTCCTTATTTGCCTTGCCGTCGAGATAGACGATGTGGTTACGGATCTCGAGGGTCTGTCCTGGCAGTCCCACGCAACGCTTCACGTAGTTCTCACGGCGGTCAGCAGGGCGGGTGATAATCTCGCCGTATTCTGCTTGGTTCTGGAGGATGGCGTTGCGTCCAGCCTCATAGATGATATCAAAGTATTTAAGGCGTTGCTCCGCTGAAAGGGAGTCGGGATTAGGACGGTTCGGATAGATCTGATAACCAATGCTGTAGCACATCTGATAATAGTCGTACGACTGATACTGTGGGGCAGAGCAGAGCGTATCGCCAGCGGGGAAGTTGAACACGACGATATCGTTCAGCTGCACCTGGCCAAGGCCCTTCACCCGACGGTAGTCCCAATGGGGCCAGTCGAGATAACTCTTACACTCTACCACAGGCAATGTGTGCTGTGTCAGTGGCATCGTCAGCGGCGTCTGCGGGATGCGAGGACCATACGACACCTTTGACACGAAGAGGTAGTCGCCTGTCAGCAGTGACTTCTCCAAAGAACTTGAAGGGATCACGTAGTTCTGGAAGAAGAACTGGTTGATGAAGTAGACGGCTACGAGAGCGAACACGAGGGCATCGACCCACGACATGACAAACTTCACGGGTCGCTCGGCCTCTTTCCACCACTGCCACTTGATCTTCTTGGTGATATAGACATCATAGATGAACGGCACAACCAGCAGCCCCCACCAAGACTTCACCCAATAGAGGAAAAGCAGATAGAGCGCCAGTACAACGATGAATTTCGCCCACTGCTTTTTTGGATTAAAATCTTTCTTTTTCTCCATAACTAAAACTTAAACATATCACTGATAGTGAGCAACCCCTGATGCTCCTTTGTGTACTCGGCAGCCAGTACGGCACCGAGGGCAAAGCCCTTACGGCTGTGGGCATCGTGGGTGATAGTGATCAAGTCGGCTTCCGAGTCGTAGCGGATGGTATGGATACCGGGCACCTCACCGCGACGGATATTGTCTACACGCAACAGCTTCGGATCCGTGGTATCCTCTGCCCATGCCTCCTTGCGGTCGATGCGCTCCACAATCTCCTCTGCCAGCGTGATAGCCGTACCAGAGGGGTGGTCGAGCTTATGCACATGATGTGTCTCTTCCATCTCTACGTCATACTGCGGGAACTGATTCATGATCTTCGCTAAATAACGGTTGACGGCAGAGAAGATGGCTACGCCGATAGAAAAGTTCGAGGCCCAGAAAAGGGTCTTACCGTCCTCGCTGCATGCCTTGCGGACATCATCACCGTGATCCTTCAGCCAACCTGTGGAGCCGCTGACCACCTTTACGCCCTTTGCCCAGGCCTTCAGGTAGTTGCCGTATGCCACCTGGGGCGCCGTGAACTCGATGGCCACGTCGGCCGATGCGAACTCTGGACTGTCGAAGTCCTGTTGGTTGTCAATATCAATGATACTTACAATCTCATGACCACGGTCCAAGGCTATCTGTTCGATCATCTTGCCCATCTTGCCGTAGCCGATTAATGCTATTTTCATAATGCGTTCTAATTAAAACGCTGCAAAGTTACGAATAATTGCTGATATGACAAAACGATTACAAAACATTAACGTCATGCGGGCATCAGATCTTAAAACTTTTCGTACCTTTGCAGCGAAATTACGACACAACATGCACGATGTATTGAAACTATATTTCGGACTTAGAGCAAAATGCCTATGGCGGATGATTAAGGAGCTGGGGATGCCCTGCCGTGTATGGAGGGTTAGCGGTGAGGAACTGTTTGGCTATTTTTTGCTATATTTCTGATGGTTTCGCACTCACAGGGGACAGAGGCACGTTGTGAAAAAATAGCCTAATAAATTTTGCGGAAATAGAAAAAAGCATTATATTTGCACCCGAAAGTTAGGAAAATTGTAGAGAATATACACAAAACCGAACTTTCTGATGTAAATTATGAGGATAGAAAGAGATATTGTCAATCAGTTTAAAGCATGGAAAGAGGCTCCTGACAGAAAGCCTATACTGCTGAAAGGTGCCCGTCAGATAGGCAAGACGTGGGCGATGGAGACATTCGGCAAAGAGTGTTTCAAGTATTGTGTCAAGTTTGATTTCGACCGACATCCTGAATTGAAGTCGGTGTTTCAAGTATCCAAAGACCCTCAGCGACTTATCAAGGAACTGACGCTCTATTGTGATCAGCCGATAATAGCAGGCGAGACATTGATGATATTCGACGAGATACAAGAGTGTGAAGAAGCGCTGAATAGTCTGAAATATTTCTGCGAAGAAGCGCCTCAGTATCATATCGTTGCCGCAGGTTCGCTTTTGGGTGTGGCAGTTAAGAAACGCAAGATGACGGTGCCTGTAGGAAAAGTGAAGATCATCGATATGTTCCCCGTTACCTTCCGTGAATTCCTTCGTGCCAGCGATGTGCGTACATACGACTATATAGAATCCTTGGATGAAATCCGTCATTTGCCTGAAGTCATCATGAACAAGTTGCGCACTGAATACCGGCGCTATCAGGTGTCTGGCGGTATGCCAGAGGCCATAGTGGCACTGCTCGAAAATAAAGGTATCGGCGAGGTGGAGTCGGCACTTCAGGATATTCTTGACCTCTACGAACTTGATTTCGCCAAATACGCTGAGCCACGCGAGATTCCCCGCATTCATGCCATCTGGCACTCACTCCCGGCACAGTTGTCGAAAGAGAACCGTAAATTTATCTATAAGGTCATTAAGACAGGCGCCCGTTCGAAAGACTATGAAGATGCTTTGATGTGGTTGGAGGATGCGGGAATGATCTATCGCATCTTCAGTATAAGTAAGCCTGGCATGCCATTGTCTGCATACGAGGAGACGGAAGCCTTTAAGGTTTACGCCTGTGACTGTGGTCTGCTCCGCCGTCTGGCTCACTTGCCTGCAACCGTTGTTACAGACCCCATCGCCAACTATACGGAGTTCAAGGGTGCAATGGCCGAGAATGCCGTTCTTCAGTCCATCATGCCCTTCATGGATGACCAGAAGCCATATTATTGGACATCACCAGGAACAGCAGAAGTGGAGTTTGTCATACAATGGGACGATGAGATCATCCCCGTGGAGGTCAAGGCCGAGGAGAATATCAGCGGCAACAGCCTCTCTGTCTATTTCAAGACATACAGTCCCCGCTATCGCATGCGTTTTTCTATGTTGAATCTCCAATACAACAGTGGTCTGCTAAGCAGTCCTGCTCCATTGGCAGGCTGGCTCGATAAGTGGATGACGCTTATTAAATCTCTGATCGCTTGAAAACCGCTCATCCCTCCATTTTATTAGCAAGAATCCTTTGTATAAAGGGTTTCGGTTGCTATTCACTGCCGACTATCAGCCTTTCAATGGCAACTTTACCTCTCCCGGCCTTTGAGCCTTGAGCGGAGGGTGCGAAGGGAGGCGGGTTTCACGGCAAGCATTTGGGCGATGGTGTCATCATCGTAGTGCAGGTCATCCTGAAGAATGAGGAAGATGTATTGTGCTGGTGTGAGGGAGGAATAGGTACGCTCCCACTCCTGCCAGCGCTTGGGACGCAACTGGGCAAAGTAGTCGATTAAGCAATGGCGTTCCTCTGATTTCATGTCTGCTACCGACTCTTTTTGCTGAAGCTTCACAAAGGCCCGCGTGCCGATGAGCAGTTTGTTGGAGATGCGCCTTCGGCTGGTCTCTATCTGTCTGTTCAGTTCGGCAATGGTCTGTTCACTGGCCTCGCCGCTCTGTTGCAGCCGTTCTATCTCTGTCTGGTTCTCGGCGATTTGTCTGGCATGCTCGTCAAGTTGGAATCTTATGTTCCTTACCCTGCGACGGTGCCACCAAACGACTAATGCCAACATAACTGAGAAGACTAAAATTACCCCCCCCACATTTAACATTTGTTGACATTATTGTAGCCCTCCAACGTTCCTCGTCATACTTCTGCTGCCAGTCGGCTATCTCTATGCTGTGATTGGCCGTCATCACCGAGTCTCTGTAAGCATCCACCTGCTTCTTTGTCTCCAAAGCCTCGCTCTTGTCGCCAGCCAGTTCATAGAGTTCTGCCAACAGTTCCATAGAATTGATGCGTACCAAGGGATCTCCTTCAGGATTGCAAGCCTTTGCTTTCTCGATGGCTTCTTCATAGCGTCCCTGTGCTTTCAAGAGACGGGCCTCACTAATATACCCTTTCGTGCTACTGGCAGACCTATTCTGTTTCCAAATGTCGAGATACTTCTGGGCATTTTCATCATCCCCCTTTTCTTGATACATTACCACCACATTGTGATAGATGTCTGAGCGCAAGATACTATCGCACAAGTCGATATAGTCCAAACTCTTGAGAATACAGGCATAAGCACTGTCTTTCAGATTCATTTGTGCATAAGATGCTGCGCACATCTGCAGACCCCTTAGTACCATAATGGTGTCGTTGAGTTTGACACTGCTCTCCAAGAACTTCTGCGAATATCTCATGCCGAGCGAATAGTTGATGCATCTGTAGTTTGCAAAGGCCAGATTCTCGTACACCATGTTCTTCAGCAGTTCGTCGTCAGCATCCTCGGCAATGGTCTCAGCCGTCTTGTAATCCTTGATAGCCTCATACGTCTCGCCCAGCAAATGCCTTCTGATACCAGCCCTGTAATAATAGGCACGGCCACGATGCCAAGCGTCGCCATGTTTGTCGTAGTAATCCACGCAGGTCGTAACGAGCGAATCGCCATCAGCCTGATGCAGCACGATATAGTCTGTCATCACCTTCAGCAGATGGTATTCCGTCCTATCCGCCTCTGAAAGCAAAGTCGTGTCCACCTTACTTATCAGCATGCGTGCAGAATCAGGATGCTGGTGTACGATGCCGGCTGCCTCCTTCAGCACAGGATGACGCGCCTCACCACAACCAACCATCAAGGTGACTACAACCAATATGCAGAGAATCTTCTTCATGTTTCTTTGTTTGATTGGCAAAGTTAATCATTATATTCGACTTGATATCGCCCGATTGATATTTTAAAGAATATTTCAAGGAATTTAAGAGTATCGCCCTTCGTCAGGTGTTACAATTCAGCACTTTTTCGTTTGTAACATTTAGACTACGCTGCTCATTATCAAAGTTTTAACTCCAAAAACGTTGTAACATGTCTTGCCTCATATTATCAGCATTTTTCTTGCAAAAACCAAATGGATAGAATAATTTTGCAGGCGATAGGAGTTTCATTAAACTCTGATTTTGATTCAACCTGCAGCATCCGTCGTGATGACGCATGCTGCTTTTTCCTGAACTAGCCCATCCCTCACGTTTTTGAGCAAGAATCCTTTATATAAAGGGGTTTCGAGAGATTCATCCCTCACATCATCCCTCACATGATCCTTCACTTACCCCTCACATTAACACTCATGTCAACCCTCCTGTCTGCCTGTCTTTCGTAAGCGTATCCGCTTCGGGCTGCATAAGCATGATGTGAGGGATGATGTGAGAGATATGTGAGGGATAAAAAACATCCCTCACATTCGTTTTCCCCTTTGTACAAAGGCTTTTCAGAAGATTATGTGAGGGATGGGCCGAAAATCGTGAGAAGTCTTCAAAAAAATCAAGGCTTTTAGTGGCTGGGGGGATCCTGCCTGGTTTCTGTCGTTCCGATACCTTGCATGAGTGTAAGGGATGCTTAGTACGACAGTAAGGGATGCCTCCTATACCCCTATAGAAGGCATCCCTTACTCCTTTGCAAGGCATCGATGACTGTCGTGCAAGGCATCGATGACTGTCGTGCAAAGCATCGATTACAACAACAGATGATACATTCCCCCTGCCAATGGCTTCACCACACCCTTCATCTCTAACTGGAAGAGCAGGGCCGTGAGACGGCCGATGGGGATGCCGGTCTTGACGGTGATGATGTTGAGTTGGAGGTCGTTGGTCTGTTGGAGCAGACTGACCACCTGCTGCTCCTCTGTCGTAAGGTCAGGAAAGAGATTTCGCTCGATTCCATCGGCAAAAGCCTGCTGCCGATGGGTCTCTTCCCACCACCCCATCGCCTTCACGAAGTCCTGGGCACTGGAGATGAGTCCTGCCCCGTTGTCGCGAATCAGATTGTTGCAACCCTCGGAATAGGGCTGTCCCACATTGCCTGGAAATGCAAAGACGCTACGGGCATAACTCTGGGCAATCTCTGCGGTGATGAGGCCTCCACCCTTAGCCGCACTCTCCACGAGAATCACGGCATCCGCCATACCTGCCACGATACGGTTGCGGCGCACGAAGTTGGGTTTGTCGGCATTCGTCTGGCTCATGAACTCCGTCAGCAGTCCACCGTGGTTCAGCATCTGTGCCGCAGTGTCACGATGGCGATAGGGATAGATCTGATCCAGTCCGTGAGCCAAGACCCCCACCGTAGGATAGCCATTGGCCAGTGCCTCCCGATGGGCACAGATATCGACACCATAGGCCAGACCGCTGACAATCAGCACTTGCGGACAAAGCCCTCGCAACTCACTCACAAAACGGTGTATGAGATCCTGACCGTATGGCGTAGCATGACGTGTTCCCACAATACTGACGATCTTTTCCTGATTCAGGTCAGCATTGCCAGTATAATATATAATAATAGGTGCATCAGGACACTCTGTGAGCCGCTGAGGATAGTCATCATCATTCAGCGTGAGGGCCCGGATACGGTGTTCCTCCATGAATTGGAGTTCTGCCTCCGCCCTTCTCATCGCCTCGTCCCAGTCCTTCAGCGCTTCCATCAGTCGCGGCGAGGCGTCCTTGATGATATCGCCTATCTCATTCCTGTGCTCATACAACATTTGCACACTCCCTACTGCCTTATACAGTTCCAGCGCCTGCTGGTAGTTGAAGTTCGTCAGGCGCGTCAGCGCCATCGCGTAGAATATTTCCTGGTCCATACTTTTTTTGTTTACAGTTTACGGTTTACAGTTTACAGATGATTACCTTGCATGCGGGATTTTAGTGTCGATTGCATAGAAGACAACATCTTATATATCATCACGATTTCCTCTTCTGACTGACGAAGCTGGACTTGGTCGATATACCCTAAATCATAAGAGATTTCCAGTTGGCACATAATTTCCATCAATGAACCATAGGCAATTTCTAGAAAATGGAACTGTTCTTTCGGCGAGGCTTTGGCTGTGCCTTCTGCAATATTAGAGGGAATAGAGATCACGGCTCTGCGCAATTGGTCACCCAATGCATAGGTCTCCGTATTGGGAAAAGTCCCAATCAATTTATAGATATCAGTCACCAACTTCTTTGATAACTGATAAACATTCAATTTACGATATGAAAAATCAAACTCTATCATAACAACTATATCTTTACTTTCAATTTTTTTCTTCTACCATTTATCGGCCTCCAGTGTAATCATCTGTAAACTGTAAACCGTAAACTGTAAACTATAAAACCCTACTTCCTTTTAAGATACTCGTATCCGAAGCGGCAACGAAGACAGTCCTTCTTGTCGCAATATTCTTTCTTGAGTTGGATGAGGGCCTGTGAGTCGCCTGCCGTCTGAACAGGCAGACCCACTTGCTGCCACATGCGAATGATATGGTTGTTCTCTGCCTTCAATTGCTCTAAGAAATCGAAGGCTTGGTCACAGAGCACCTCCTTCGAGCGATGACGTCCGTAGGCAAAAAGCATAGGGATGGCGGTATTGATCATCAACAGGTTCAGTGAGCCGTATGTCAAATGTTTTTCTGTCTTCGAACTGGTAGAGCCGAATGTGTAATGTGTCTCCCAATAGGGTGTGACGTGCGACGAGAAGAGGGTCTTCAACTGCTCGATGGTCTCACATTCCACCAGTCGGCTAAGTCCTGCCTTCTGCTGATAGTAGAGGTTCGCCAGTTGTGAGATACGGATATGAGGGAAGTTCTGTGGTCGCAGTCTGAGGAATCGCCAGAGATGGAAATCTATCGGTTTCATCGAGAACTTATGAGCTAAATAGAGGTACTCGTTGCGCAACTTGGCGAAATAACCTTCGTTGAGCGCTTCTTTCTGATAATACTCGGGTATGGCTTCCAGTTCCAGTAATCCTGCCTGCCCCAAGAAAATGGCCTCTATCTGAAAGAGATCATCACGGTGGTGACTGACAGCATCGAGTGGGATGCTCTGTGCCCACAGCTCGAACACGTCACCATTGATGCCGAAGCCGTAGTTACGGGCTAAAGTTACGAAATAGGCGCCTTCCCACGAACCGCCACACAACTCTGCCCGCCGCCGGATGGCCTCTGTCTTCTGTTCCAGGCGCTCTGTCTGGAGGGCTGCCATCCAAGCGTGTACCATCAGCCGTGTCAGGTCAGGGATCACCTTGTAACAAGGTGGATAACTGTCTGTCTTCAGCAACTCTTCGTAATGGTGCTTGACGTTGTCGGGCACATCGAGTTGCATCTGCTTGATAAACTCACCGTTGGTATTCATCACTTCAGCATCGAGAATACCAGCCACATGAAGGATCACATTGTCATAGTTCTTGTCCTTGTCATGACCATGAAGATACCAGTCAGACGACTTGTCGTGGATCTCTACGTTTCCCACCCACAGCGTACGGCCGATTTTCACTTTTGCATTAAAGAAGTCGGGCCCTGCATTCCTGTTATGTAGTCCAGGGTCGATGACCTCGACAGATTGTCCATCACTTGTTTGTAGCTCCCTCAGAGGAAACAACTTGTGCTTCCACACATAGTGCAATAATTGTTCCATAATTGTTCTTCATAAAAAGTTTTAAAGTCTAACTGGGTGCAAAGGTAATAAATATTCTGCAAATATCATTCATTGTCAGTCACTTTTTTTGCACGGAAAGAATATTTTTCGTACCTTTGTGGCCGATAATTTAAAAAAAGAAGATGATGAGAAAGTTTTTGTTTCTATTTCTGATGTTATGTTGCTCCTATGAGCTGCATGCTATTGAGTTGAGTGGTAAGTATCTGTCCCAGAGCGGGGAGTTGTTGTTCGTATTCAAGGGTGATAGCCTATATATTGACATCGCTCAAAGCCAGCGCAATATCTCTGCATTCAAGCTGGTCAAGAACAAGGAAACCAAGAAGTCAACTACCTTTAATGCATTTGAGAGTTATCTGGAAAACGGTCAGGTGACTTACAGAGAAGTGCTAATCCGGGTCACCAGACAGAAGAGCAAGAAGTACCTGCTTGAGTATTTCGGCAAGGATAAGGACCGAGACTACAATTCAAACGAAAGATATAATATCAGGCCGATTGATTGACGGGGCGTACAGCCGACATGAATATTGGAAACGTAGAATTTGGTGAGCGTCCCGTGTTCCTGGCTCCGATGGAGGACGTGACGGACATCGGGTTCCGAATGCTTTGCAAGCGGTTCGGGGCAGCGATGGTCTACACGGAGTTCGTGAGTGCTGAGGCTCTTATACGTGACGTGAAGTCGACCATCTCGAAACTCACCATCAGCGACGAGGAACGACCTGTGGGCATTCAAATCTATGGTCGCGACGTGGAGGCGATGGTGGAGGCTTCGAAGATTGTCGAACAGGCAGGGCCCGACCTCATCGACCTGAACTTCGGCTGTCCTGTGAAGAAGGTGGCTGGTAAAGGTGCTGGGGCAGGGATGCTACAGAACATCCCCAAGATGCTGGAGATTACGCAGAAGGTGGTGGATGCCGTTAGCCTACCAGTGACGGTGAAGACCCGTTTGGGCTGGAACCATGAGCAGTTGATCATCACCTCGTTGGCTGAGCAGTTGCAAGACTGTGGTATTCAGGCGTTGACCATTCATGGCCGGACCCGCAGCCAGATGTATACGGGCAATGCCGACTGGACACTCATCGGTGAAGTGAAGCGTAACCCTCGCATACATATTCCTATTATCGGCAATGGTGACATCCATTCACTCGACGAAGCCGACAAAGCTTTCGACACCTATGGTGTGGATGCCGTGATGATTGGGCGTGCTACCTTCGGCTGTCCTTGGCTCTTCAGTCGCAAGAACCTCGATTTCAACGAGAAACTTGACATCTTGGAAGAATTGCTGCGCATCAATGTGGAACGTATCGACGAGAAGCGAGGCATCCTCCACACCAGAAGACACCTCGCCGCCACACCCATCTTCAAAGGTATTCCTAACTTCCGTCAGACACGTATCGCCATGTTACGGGCAGAAACGATGCCTGACCTTCTGGCGATCCTTGAAACTATCAGAAAGGAATTATTTTCGAAAATTTGTTGCACAGATACAATAAATTCATTATCTTTGCAGTCTGATAGTAATATATAAAACAATATGAAGATACAGATTATCAACGGCCCGAACCTCAACCTATTGGGGCAACGTGAGCCGGGCATCTATGGTACAGAGTCGTTCGAGAACTATTTGCCAGAACTCAGAAAACAGTTCCCTGATGTGGAATTAGACTACTATCAAAGCAACATAGAAGGTGAACTGATTAACAAAATGCAGGAAGTGGGCTTCTTCGAAGGCTTTGATGGTATTGTGCTGAACGCAGGGGCTTACACCCACACTAGCGTGGCTCTGCACGACTGCATTCGGAGCCTGAAGTGTCCCGTGGTGGAGGTGCATATTTCAAATGTACACCAGCGGGAGACCTTCCGTCATCAGTCGATGATCTCTGCTGCATGTAAGGGAGTGATCTGTGGGTTCGGTCTCGACAGCTATCGTTTGGCGATAGAGGCCTTGAAGAGATGTTAGCAAGATACCAAGGGGACTCAAGAGACACATGTCCGACGAACTCGAAGACTATATCCTGAGCCATTCAGAGGCGGAGCCCGAGTACCTATACCGGTTATGGCGGGCAACGAACGTGTACACGATTCACGGACGAATGGCGAGTGGCCACCTCCAGGGTCGACTGCTGAAAATGTTGGTAGAGATGCTCCAACCACAAACAATCCTTGAGGTGGGAACGTTCAGTGGCTATAGTGCTATCTCGATGGCCGAGGGACTGTCCGAAGGTGGACGACTCTATACGTTCGAGATTAATGACGAGATGGAGGATTTCACACGTGGATGGATTGAAGGGTCAGACGTGGCGGACAAGGTTGAGTTTATCATCGGTGACGCACTGACGGAGGCACCAAAGTTAGGTATCACTTTCGACATGGCCTTCATCGATGGCGACAAAAGGACTTATCGTGAGTGCTATGAGATGGTGATGGAGATTCTGAGACCAGGCGGTTTTATTCTGGCGGACAACACTCTCTGGGATGGACATGTGGTGGATCACGCCTACGACAGCGACCATCAGACACAGGGTATCGAGGCTTTCAATGACTACATCGCCCAAGATCCAAGGGTGGAAAAACTCATTCTTCCTCTCCGCGATGGCCTCACGCTCATCAGGAAAAAGTGAATTCAAGTCAATATTTAATAAATTAGAAATGCAAGAGACAAGACAAAACAAGATAGCAAGGCTTCTGCAAAAGGAGCTGTCGCTGATTTTCCAGCAGCAGACACGTGCCACTCACGGTACGATGGTTAGTGTGACACGGGCGAAAATCTCGCCAGACCTGAGCATCTGCACCGCCTACCTCAGTATATTCCCTTCCGAGAAAGGTGAGGAGATTCTGGCCAATATCAATGCCAGCGTGAAGGCTATCAGATACGAGCTGGGTACAAGGGTAAGGAACCAACTGCGCATTGTACCAGAACTGCGCTTCTTCATTGATGACTCGCTCGACTACATCGACCGCATTGACGAGTTGTTGAAAAAGTAAAAAGATAAATAATAGATAATAATAAGGTGAACTTTCCGTTTTTCATCGCCAGGAGGTATCTTTTCTCGAGAAAGTCTACACACGCCATCAACGTAATCAGTGCCATCTCAGTAATAGGTGTAGCAGTAGCTACGATGGCACTGGTTGTGACGCTCTCTGTGTTCAATGGCTTCCACGACCTCGTGGCCTCGTTCTTCACCTCGTTTGATCCACAGTTGAAGATTCAGCCTGTGGAGGGAAAGACCGTCGCTGCCGATGACCCTATCCTGACGGAGATTCGCCAACTGCCACAGGTAGAAGTGGCCACAGAGTGCGTAGAGGACCAGGCGATGGCTATCTACCACGGGCGTCAGGCGATGGTGGTGGTGAAGGGTGTGGAGGACAACTTCTCCCAGCTCACTCATATTAACGAGATTTTAATCGGCGACGGAGAGTTCTGTCTGCACGCCGCAGATCTCGACTATGGCATTCTGGGCATACGACTGGCGGAACAGTTAGCTACGGGCTATACTTATCAGGAACCCATGAAGATTTATGCCCCACGACGAGAAGGGCAGTTCGACATGACAGATCCAGAAAATGCCTTTGAGGAGGATGAGCTCTATTCGCCTGGTGTGCTTTTCAACGTGAAGCAGTCGAAATATGATCAGAACTATATCCTCACGAATATTGGCTTTGCCCGTCGTATCTTCGACCAACAGGGTATGGTGTCATCCTTAGAGTTGCGTTTGAAGCCCGGCAGCAACTTCGATGCTGTAAAAAAGGAGATCAAACAGCTCTGCGGTACGAGGTTTGTAGTGAGGGATCGTTTCGAACAGCAGGACGACACCTTTAAAATCATGAAGATCGAGAAGCTAATAGCCTATATCTTTCTCACTTTCATCCTCATGGTGGCCTGCTTTAACATTATTGGCTCACTCTCGATGCTCATCATCGACAAGAAAGACGACGTGGTGACGTTGCGCAACCTTGGTGCTTCGGATAAGCAGATTGTGCGCATCTTCCTTTTTGAGGGACGAATGATCTCCGCCATTGGTGCTATTATCGGCATTGCTGTGGGACTGTTGCTCTGTTGGGCACAGCAACAGTTTGGCCTCGTAGCCCTCGGCTCCAGCAGCGGTTCGTTCATCATCAATGCCTATCCTGTCAGCGTGCATCCAGAGGATATCATCCTTGTCTTCATCACCGTCCTGCTCGTGGGCTTCCTTTCCGTATGGTATCCTGTGAGATATTTCGCCAAACGACTACTGGCATGACACTCGAAACAACAAACTACAACCACGATATGAAAAAAAAGCTACTAACACTTCTAACCTTTATCTGCCAAATGGCAGCAGCTCAGCAGCAGGCACCAATGGTACTGAACTATGATAGTCCTGCTAACTATTTCGAAGAGTCACAGCCCATCGGCAACGGCAAGCTCGGTGCCCTGATCTATGGGGGGACGGATGACAACATCATCTATCTGAACGATATCACCCTATGGACGGGTAAGCCTGTGGACAGGAATCTGGATGCCGACGCCCATCAGTGGATACCAAAGATTAGAGAGGCATTGTTCAACGAAGATTACGCACTCGCCGACTCCCTGCAATTGCATGTACAAGGGCCGAACTCACAGTTCTACCAGCCTCTTGGTACCCTGCATATCAAGGATCTCGGACTGGGAAACGTCAGCGACTACCACCGAAGCCTTAGTCTTGACAGCAGCATCGTGAAGGACAGCTATCTGCGAGATGGTAGGAAGATAGAGCGCGAGTACTTTGCCTCGAATCCCGACAAGCTTATTGCCATCCGCCTACGGGGCGATATCAACTGTAGGATTGCTCTCACGGCACAAGTGCCTCATCAGGTGAAAAGCACCCTTGGTCAACTCACAATGACAGGACATGCCACAGGAAATCCACAGGAGAGTATCCACTTCTGTACGATGATTAACGTGAAGACCGACGGAGAGACGACAGTCAGCGACTCCTCGCTGACGATTACCAACGCCCATGAGGCCATCCTCTACATCGTCAACGAGACCAGTTTCAACGGATTCGACAAGCATCCTGTCATGGAAGGAGCACCTTATTTGGAGAATGTCGCCAATGATCTCTGGCATATACAGAACTATAGCTATGACGAGTTCTACTGCCGTCACCTCGCAGACTACAAAACCATCTACGATCGCGTGAAGATCCGCCTCGATTCCCCATCAAGTACACGGTCGTATTTCGACGGCAATACCAGCGACCTCCTCAAAGAATACACTAACAATGGTGGCCAAAGCCGCTATCTCGAAGAACTCTATTTCCAATTTGGACGATACCTGCTAATCTCCAGTTCTCGTACACCAGGTGTGCCAGCCAACCTACAAGGTCTCTGGACACCCCATCTCTGGTCGCCCTGGAGAGGCAACTATACGGTGAATATCAACCTCGAAGAAAACTACTGGCCTGCCTTTGTGACGAATATGGCGGAGATGGCACAGCCTCTCGACGACTTCGTCCAAGCCCTTGCTGCCAATGGCACGTTTACTGCGAAGAACTACTACGGCATTGATGAAGGTTGGTGCTCAAGCCATAACTCTGACATCTGGGCGATGACAAACCCTGTCGGTGAAAAAAAAGAGAGTCCAATGTGGGCGAACTGGAATATGGGCGGCGCGTGGCTTGTAAACACACTTTGGGAGCGCTATCAGTTCACGCAAGATCTGACCTATCTACGTTCCGTTGTCTATCCGCTAATGAAAGGGGCTGCACACTTCTGCCTTCGTTGGCTTATCGACAACCCCAAAGCGCATGGTGAATTGATTACCGCCCCAAGTACGTCGCCAGAGAATGAGTATATCACTGACAAAGGTTATCACGGTGTCACCTGTTATGGCGGCACAGCCGACCTTGCCATCATCCGTGAACTTTTTGTTAACACACTTGCAGCAGGGAAGATTTTAGGGGAGAAGAAGATGATAAGTACCAGTCTTCATAAGGATATCGAAAAGGCTCTCGCCCGACTGCATCCTTATACGATAGGCCACATGGGTGATCTGAACGAATGGTACTACGACTGGGACGACAAAGATTTCAAGCATCGTCACCAGAGTCATCTCATCGGCCTCTATCCAGGTCATCACCTCACAGATGCTGCCTTACAGAAAGCGGCTAAACGTACCTTGGAGATCAAAGGTGATGAGACGACAGGCTGGAGTACAGGCTGGCGCATCAATCTCTGGGCACGACTGAAAGACGGAGAGAAAGCCCATCAGATATACCGTAAACTGCTCACTGCTGTTGCCCCCGAGCACAGCAACTATCCCAACTATAGTTATGGAGGTGGCACCTATCCTAATCTCTTTGATGCCCACCCGCCCTTCCAGATTGATGGGAACTTCGGAGGTACCGCTGGAGTCTGCGAGATGCTGATGCAAAGCCATCAGCAAACTGCCAATAGTAAACAGCCAGGCTCCGTCATTGAACTCCTCCCAGCCCTGCCAGAGGTTTGGAAAGATGGTGCTGTCAGCGGACTCTGTGCACGTGGTGGGTATGAGGTGTCGTTTGAATGGAAGGACGCTAAGGTCCGTACATGCAGCATTAAAGCCCGTAAGAACGGAACTGTTACCTTATTATATAATGGACAGCAGAAGACGTTTAAACTCAAGGCTGGCCAGACGATGCCAGTAAAAACTTGGTGACATCCAGCAATTCCTGATACCAAGCATCACCAAAACGGCGGATCAGCGGCTCACGCAGGAACTGGTATAGCCGGATGTCTTTCTCAATACCCTTGGCCACAGCCATCTTACAAACCTCCCAACGGTTGTAGTTGAGTCCTATGAGACCATTGCCTAATCGTTTTTCACGGATAGGGTATAAGGCACAGCTGATAGGCTTACAGAACTGTGTCTTGCCTCTTCTATAAGCCTTCTCCAAGGCACAGAGGCAACAGTCTCGGACAGGCTGTTGTGTATAGAAATCCTCAATATCAGCGTAATAGGTGAACACACAATCCTTGCCTCGGACAATGCTCGTCACCAGGTCACCTTCCTTATCTGTATACGCCACCCCCTGTTTGTCGATGACGGCTTGGGCAGATGCAGAGAGATCACCCCACACAGCATCCAAACAATCTTCAATCTCCGCGATTTCATCGAGTGTCACAGGGGCTCCTGCGTCACCCTCGACGCAACACATTCCTTTGCAAACGCTGAGATCACAGCAGAACTTCTCTGTCAGGATATCCGACGAGAGCAGCACATCGCCTACTTGGATAATGGGAGGAAGGGAGGTCACAATTAGTATTTTGAAAAGATGACTACCATACAATAGGCGACAACCCATTTTGCTCCAAATAGGTGTTGCAGCGGGAGAACTGGTGCTGTCCAAACCAACCACCACGATTCGCACTAAGAGGTGAAGGGTGTACTGATTCGAGTACAAGGTTCTTTTGTCTGTCGATCATATAGGCCTTACTACGGGCATAACCACCCCATAGCATATAGACAATATGTTCACGCTGTGTGGCTAATGATTGGATAGCGGCATCGGTAAACCTCTGCCACCCTAAAGTAGAGTGGCTGTTAGCCTGATGCGCCCTGACTGTCAGCGAAGCATTGAGCAGCAGCACACCCTGTTCAGCCCAGCGCGTCAGATTGCCAGAGGTGGGGATAGGGGTGCCAAGATCTGCCTGAATCTCTTTGAAGATATTTTGCAAGGAAGGAGGAAACATCACCCCATCCTGTACGGAGAAGCTCAGCCCGTGGGCCTGTCCCGGCTCATGATAGGGATCTTGTCCGATAATCACCACCTTCACCTGATCAAAGGGACACAGGTTAAAGGCATTGAAAATCAATTTGCCAGGAGGATAGCAGATGGTCTGCATATACTCCTGGCGCACAGCCTCTGTCAGCTGTGTGAAATAAGGCTTCTCAAACTCCTGTCCAAGATGCACCTTCCATGAGGATTCTATCTGTACATTCATTATTTTGCTTCGCCGTCGCCGTAGATATAGCCGAAGGCGCCGCTGGTATAGTCGAAGATCTCTTCGTCGCGGAAGAAACGCTTTAGCTCAATCTCTGCGTTCGACGTTGAGTCGCTGGCATGCACAATATTCTGCTGGTTGCTCATCGAGTAGTCACCACGGATAGTTCCCGGTGCTGCCTCACGTCCATTAGTGGAGCCAGTCATGGTACGCACCACCTGTACGGCATCCACACCCTCGAGGGCGAGTGCCACCACGGGCGAGGCCTGCATGGAGGCTGCCAGCGACGGGAAGAAGGGACGGTCTACGAGGTGGGCATAGTGCTCACGCAGGATCTCGTCGGAGAGCTGCATCATCTTCATGCCTGCCACGCGCAATCCACGACGCTCAAAACGGTTCACGATCTCACCAATCAGCTGTCGCTGTACGCAGCTGGGCTTCAGTAATACAAGGGTCTTTTCCATATTGGTAATGTTTTTAGTTGTCTGAGATGAGGCACTCGCCAGTCATATCGCTCGGCTGCTCCAGTCCCATGATGTGGAGGATAGAGGGAGCGACGTCGGCCAGACGACCGTCCTTCACCGTAGCCGAGTTGTTGTTCGTCACGTAGATGAACGGCACGGGGTTCAGCGAGTGAGCGGTGTTCGGCGTACCATCGGGGTTGATGGCGTTGTCGGCATTACCGTGGTCGGCAATGATGATGGCCTCGTAATCGTTGGCCTTGGCAGCCTCGATGACCTCACGCACACAGTTGTCAACGGCCCAGACAGCCTTGGCGATGGCATTGTAGACACCCGTATGACCCACCATATCACCATTGGCGAAGTTCACCACGATAAAGTCGTACTCCTGCGTGTTGATGGCACCCACCAGCTTGTCCTTCACCTCGTAGGCACTCATCTCGGGCTTCAAATCGTAAGTAGCCACCTTCGGCGAAGCCACGAGGATACGGTCCTCACCCTCATACGGTGCCTCGCGGCCACCGTTGAAGAAGAAGGTCACGTGAGCGTACTTCTCGGTCTCGGCCGTATGGAGCTGCTTCAGCCCCTTCTTGCTCAGGTATTCGCCAAGGGTATCCTCTACGTTCTCCTTCGGGAAGAGGATGTGAACACCTGTGAACTTGGCATCGTATGGGGTCATGCAGTAGTACTGCAGGCCGGGGATGGTCTTCATACCCTGCTCAGGCATATCCTCCTGCGTCAGGGCGATGGTCATCTCCTTGGCACGGTCGTTGCGGAAGTTGATGAAGATCACCACGTCGCCCTCCTCGATGCAGCCGTTGACGCTGGCATTGTGAATAGGCTTGATGAACTCATCCGTCACGCCGTCGTCGTAACTCTCCTGCATAGCCTGCACCATATCGACAGACTGCTTACCAGTACCTTTCACGATCAGGTCGTAGCCCTCCTTCACGCGCTCCCAGCGCTTGTCGCGGTCCATCGCATAGAAGCGACCCACGATCGAGGCGATGGCTGCGTCGTTCTTGTCGCAGACTGCCTGCACCTGCTCAATGAAGCCCTTACCAGAGTGAGGATCGGTATCACGGCCGTCCATATAGCAATGTACGAACACCTGGTTCTTCAGGCCGTAAGCCTTACCAATCTCGATGAGCTTGAAGAGGTGGTCGAGGCTTGAGTGCACACCACCATCGGAGGTCAGGCCCATCAGGTGGAGCTTCTTACCCTTCTCCTTGGCGTATGTATAGGCAGCCTTCACCTGCGGGTTCTCCATGATGGAGCCGTCCTTGCAGGCACGGTTGATCTTCACAAGGTCCTGATACACGATGCGACCAGCACCGATATTGAGGTGACCCACCTCAGAGTTACCCATCTGTCCGTCGGGCAGACCCACGTCTTCACCTGAAGCTGCCAACTGAGAGTGGGCCGATGTAGCTGTTAACAAGTCGAGATACGGAGTCGGGGTGTTATAGATCACGTCACCCTTACCATGCTTACCGATTCCCCATCCGTCGAGAATCATCAAAAGTGCTTTCTTTGCCATAATCTTATTACTAATTAAACGTACGTTCTTAAAATCGCCTGCAAAGGTACAAATAATTTCGGAATTATTCACCAAAATCCAGACTTAATTGTCCGTCGCCCAGCAGATTGTAGCTCTTGCGGTGGTAGGGCGTGATGCCGAACTGCTTGATGGCCTCGCGGTGTTTCTTCGTGGGATAGCCCTTGTTCGAGAGCCAGTCATATTGCGGATACTCCTCTGCCAACTGGTTCATGTAGTCGTCACGATAGGTCTTGGCGAGGATGCTCGCAGCCGCTATCGACAGATATTTCCCGTCGCCCTTCACGATGGTGGTATAACAAGGGGACGGTTCTTTTGTTACATCGCCCGATGTAACAAAAGAACCGTCCCCTTGTTTGGTCTGTTTAGGGATCCAAGGCTTGAAGCGGTTACCATCCACGATGATGGCCTCTGGGCGCACCTTCAACTGGTCCAGCGCCCTATGCATGGCCAGTATCGAGGCGTTCAAGATATTGATTTTGTCGATTTCATCGGGCGTGACGATGCCCACAGCCCAAGCCACAGCATCGCGCTCGATGATCTCGCGAAGCTGATAACGCTTCTTCTCCGATAGTTGCTTCGAGTCGTTCAGCAGTTCGTTCTGGTAGCCCTCAGGCAGTATGACTGCCGCGGCATACACACTCCCAGCCAGACAGCCGCGCCCCGCCTCGTCGCAGCCGGCCTCTATCTTCCCTTCGTAATAATGACTTAGTAACATCCGTTTTCTCTTAAACGATGCAAAGATACGTCATTTTTCGGAAAGTACCAAATGTTTTCCGGCTATTTCTATATCTCGATAACAGTACCGAGGGCAGCTTTCAGAGGTACTGTAGGCCGATGTCTTTATCCCTAAGGAGGCTATTCTTGCTTGTTTGACCTCGGTCAAACAATCGTTTGACGGCCGTCAGTCAATCGTTTGACCTTGGTCAAACGATCAAAAGGTGCCTTCTTAGGAAAAGAGTGCCCACCACAAAGGTGCCCTAACCCTCGTGTGGACACTTTCCTTTTATTGGGATAGATTAACGTAATGTGAAGACAAACTCCATGTCAGTACCATCCACATTGCCTTTGAGTATCAATTTACACCTCTCTGGGGCCTTCTCAAAGGATACCGAAGCGCTACCTGTGAACAGCGAAATGGCATGCGCTTTGTCGTTCCAGGTGTAAGTCAGGTTGCCTAAATCCATTTGTTGCCAGCGCCATACACCCACGTCGGCTTTGCGGTTCTGATAGTTGATTGCGAACAGCCCCTTGGAATCGAAGTAGATACCCAGAATGATGGTGTTAGCGTCAAACTGATCCTTCAGTGTTCCGAAGTTTTCTTCATACCACGCTTTGACGTCATACAGATTGACGGGCACCTTGAACTCCTTGCCAAGTTTTGTGGTTCCGACAACGGCGGTGGCCATGACTTTCTCAATGGTCCACGGACGGCTGCACAAATTGTTGGTCTGTACGCCTGCGGTCACAGATGACCCGGGATCAATGGCGCCAGTAGTCTTGATGGTCGTTCCGTTCTTCCATGTGATGCTGACATCATAGTTCTTTCCAGATGGCTCGTACGAGATGGTCATACCGTTGTCAAACGTGAACTTGCCGCCGCTGTACGTGTATTTGCCGAACTCATAAGTGAGTTCATCATTGCCAGCTCGTGTTGATCTTGTCAGATTAGCACCTTCACGGGTAATCATATAGGCGCCACTCTCCATCATGCGAAGCTGCTTGATGCCTTCAGCGTTGTCCCCCGTGATATTCATGATCGTTGCCTCATCCTTGTAGGTTGGGCTGCTGAGTTCCACGTTGGTGCCTTTGCCGCCATCAGGCAGATCGTCATTATCGTCGCCCCCGCAGGCCACAAAGGAGAGAAGGGCTGTGGCTGCAAGGGTCATCATCAAATAAATCTTCTTCATAACTGTCGTTGATTAGAACAATCTGTAGGTGAAACGGATGGTCAGTACGGGCCATACGGGGAACTTGGAGATAACGTCGTAGTATTTGTTGCTCTCGCTGCCTAAGTCATCCTTCGTCACTTCCAGATCCATGCCTGTTTGCTTCTCATACACTTTGGGCTTGCCCCAGAACTGCACACCAAGGTCGCCGCTGACACCGAAGCGCTTGCGGGGGACGGAACGCCCGAAGCCAATGCCGACGTATGGCCTGAACGAATTGACCTTGATAGCACCATGGGCGTAGCCGTTCTGGTCGAAGCCAACGATATAGTCGCCGATAACGATACCTTCACCAGGTTCGAAGTCCTTTACGGGGATAAGGTTCTCGAGTGTGGCCACTTCATCGGTCCCAAAATAGAATCCAGCGGTAGCATGGAACGAGTATTCGGGGAAGGGGTAAACGTCTAATAGCAGATGGCCAGTGCTGAAATGACTCTTTCCTTCTGCCTCGGTCTTACCTCTTTCCTTTTTGCCCTTTGCCCTATAGTCCACATCCTCCTTGTATTTGAAGGTGGGGAAGAAGTTGTAGCCGGCACGCACCTGAAGATACTCGGTGATAGGGGCAGCCACGTCGATTCCGACACCAGTAGTACCCGCTGTGAGGCCTACCGACAGGTGGTCGAAGATGCCAAACTCATCCACTTCGTCCTGTGCCTGTACAGGTTGTGGAAACAAGGTCATTGCCAAGGCGGTTATTGCCGCGAGGCAGAGCGCATTAGTTTTTTTCATACGCAAGAATGTTGATTAATGAATACTTTATCAATATTGGTTTGTGATTAATTATGATTAGCGAATGACAACCTTTTGGACACCATTATTGGTACGCTGGATGATCAGACCACGTTGTCCCTGTCTGGTGCGCTGACCATTGAGAGAATAACTATCTATAACAGTGGTCGCATTTGTCAGAATGCCATTGATGCCTGTTTCTATGTTAAAGAACTCCTTCCATCCCTCTGCTGCCTTATAGGCATCTACGGTTCCATCAGGAACGGTGAGTTTACAGGCATTCTTGTCTATGTCGGCAAAAGTACTCGATTCACAAGTAGGGGGAATAACAGCCAGTGTGGTGATGCTTGCTATCTTGTCACAATAGGCAAATTCCCTTGTATTCAGTGATTTTACGTTTGGCCCGACTGTTACTTTGTTAAGAGTTTCATTGCTGCGGAAGAGACCGTAGGCATCAGATACAATCGTTCTGCCGAGGTAAGCCTCTTCAAGTGGCTGCCGTTTGAACATGCCTTCGCCACCATACATCATACCATAGCCCATCTGCAAGTCACTGGTACCATCGGCAATGGTGACCTTCTTTAGGCCTTCCATATACAGGAAAGCCTCGTCTTCTATCATGGTCACGCTGGCAGGAATGGTCAGTTCGGAGATACTTTTGCAGTTCTCGAATGCTGCCCAGCCAATATACTCCAGCGTCTGCGGTAGCGAGAGCGTTGTGGCTGCCGAGCATTCATAGAAGGCCTCCTTCTCAATCCTTTTCACACCTTCGGCCAAATTGATGGACGAAAGATTTTCACAGTGTTCGAAAGCACTTTCACCAATAGTCTCGATGCCCTTTCCGAACACAACAGTTTCAAGCTTATAGCATCTGATGAAATCGTCCGGATTGACGGCTTTGACGTAATCGCCGAAGGTCACCTTCTTGATGCTCTCACTCATCTTGAACAACGGAGCGTCCAGATGGCCCCTTTCACCCCATGTCGTAGTGTATGTGCGGCCGATGTAGGCTTCCTCTAGAGACTCCTGATGTTTGAAACTGAACTGACCCTCACCACCGTATTGCTGACCACAAGCGAAGTGAAGCACCGACTCGCCATCCTCGAAAATAACCTTCTTCAAAGATGGCATTCCGAAGAACGCACCCTCTGAGATGCTGTCCACCGATGCGGGGATTGTCAACTCAGTCAGACTACTGTTTCTGAAGGCATCGTAGTCGATGAACTTCATCGTCTTAGGTATCGTCACCGACGTCAGGTTAATGCATCCCTCAAACGTTTCATGGTTAATCATAGTGACTGGATAACCCGAGATAGACTTCTCGGGTATGACAACATTACCCGAATAACTGTTTGAGATGCGATTCCCGTACTGATCGGTCTTGAATGTGACATAGGCCGTTTGCGTATCGGGGAACTCACCGACAATAATGTCATTGCCTTGTGCCTTAGCCATCAATGCTACCGACACGAATACGAATAAGAGTAGAGTTTTCTTCATAACTGTTAAGTTTAGTGATCAATTATGGTGCAAAGATAGGCATAATATCGGTTGATGGGACTAACAATAATCGAAAATCGACTAACAATTTCCGAAATTGTTAGTCGATTGTTGTTTCTGAGAGGGATATGGCTGGCTATCCTCTGTCCTTCCAGTCGCGTGGTGTCAGGCCCGTGTCCTGCTTAAAGGTGCGGTGGAATGACTGCTCGCTGGCGAAACCGGCCTCCGCCCAGATAGAGGAGAGTTTCATATCGGGACGCTCACGCAGCAGGCGCTTGGCATGCTCCAAGCGGTATTTGTTGACAAACTGGCTGAACGTGCAGCCCTCGCTGGCCTTGATACAATCGGAGACATAACGGCTGTTGGTGCCTAACAAGACCGCAAAATCAGAGACCTTCAGATCGACGTTTGTGTAGAGCCGCTGCCCTTCCATCAAACCCTGAATGCGCTGCATCAGTTCGTTGTTGGGAGAATCCTGAGGCAAATCAGGGGTCTCAGGGGGACAGTCCCCATGTAATCCGCTACGCTGCTCACACGGGGGACAGTCCCCGTGAGTCCGGCGTCGCCTCAAGAGCAGGATGCCCAGCAACAAGCCGATGATAGCCACAGGCAGCAACACCCACAGCCAATAGTTCCGGCCCTGAGCTGAAGTGGCAAGGGGTATGCCAAGATGCAGTAGATAGACGGCCTGCGAGGGTGTGAAATTGCTTACTCCTGTCAGACCACCGGCTATCACAAGGTCGCCTTCATCGGTGACAACTGGCGGACAGTCAGGCACAGCGGGTAGCGGATCTGTATAGTAGAGCGTTAGCGGGGCGGGCTGACCAGAGACGGCCTTGGCAAAATCGATACAGAGGATATAGAGGGGGCTCTCCTTCTCAGGCATTGTCCTGATGTAATAAGCAGACCCCATCATATAGGCACGCCCAGTCTTGCGGTCGACGACGATATGTCCTGAATAAAATATATCGGTCCCCTGGCACTGCATGGGCACAGGACCGTCGGTAGGCAGCAGCGAGAACATGCCGTTAGCCACCTTCGCAATGGCTACTTGTCCGCTTTTGTTCTGCACGGGCATCAGATAGATGTATTCGTCCTTCGAAGCATCGCCGATGAAACTCTCCTCGTCGCGATGAGACTGAATAGACAGCGGAAGCCACGACTCCAAGAGAGGGATGTGGATGGTGTCACCCCTGAGACGGTCGGCGACTGCACTGAAGAGGGTATCACCCCTTGCGTCAGTGAAGCCTACCATCAGCGCATCGTCCTTGCTGATACGGAAAATGTGAGGCGCACAACGCTGATCAGCCACATCTTTTATATAAGTAAAGCGCTTCTGGCCATCGAACACCTCGATGCCATCATCATGATACCAGTTGCCGCTGACAACCACCTGCCCGCTGTCCAATTCCAGCGCAGAAGCCAAGGTGCGCTTCCGCTCCATGATGCCGAAGCCGTCGAAGATGTGGGTCGTGGGGTCGTAGAGTTCGGCGAGGAAGGTCTGGCCGATGCCGATAGGCTGTTCGGTGCCGCCAAGAAACAGCACCTTTCCATTCTTCAGGATGACTGAGGCAGCGAAGTCGTGGTTGTACACCATCTGCATCACGTGCCACTCCCCGTCTTTCAGGTATTCGGCCGTCGGCGTGGGCACAAAGCCATTGGTGTGGCCGCCTGCCACAACCAGTTCACCATTGACGAAGAACAACTGATGACCCGCACGAGGAACATTCAGGTCAGGCAAACGCTCCACCTCAATCTTCTGCGACTGAAGGGGCAACAGCGTCAAACTGAAAAGGGCGGTCACGATAATGGATTTGGCCGTCATAGGGGTATGGTTAGGTTACTAAAACATTTGCGCCACGCGGCGGATGCCAGCCACGAGCATATCAATCTCTTCTTTGGTGTTGTAGAGGGCAAACGAGGCGCGGACGGTGCCAGAGATGCCCAGACGGTCCATCAGAGGCTGGGCACAATGGTGGCCTGTGCGCACGGCAATGCCAAGACGGTCGAGGAGCGTACCCATGTCGAGGTGGTGGATATCGCCGACGTTGAAGGAGACGACGGCGTCTCGCACACAGGGGACTGTCCCCAGTGTGCTCTGAGGGCCGTAGATCTTCATGCCCTCAATGGTCTGCAGTTGTTCCATACAGTAACGGGTCAGCTCCTGTTCGTGCTGTTGGATGGCTTCGAAGCCGATGGAATCGATATATTCGATGGCCTTGGCCAGTCCGTGGGTCGCCACATAGTCGGGTGTGCCTGCCTCGAACTTAAACGGCAGACGCTCGAAGGTAGTCTTTTCCCACGTCACCTTGTCGATCATCTCGCCACCGCCCTGATACGGGGGCAGTTTCTCCAACCACTCCTCCTTGCCATAGAGCACACCGATGCCCGTAGGCCCGTACATCTTATGACCGCTGAAGGCGAAAAAGTCGCAGTCCATCGCCTGCACATCCACCTTGAAGTGGGGAGCACTTTGGGCACCGTCCACCAGCACGGGGATGCCATGCTCATGGGCCATTTTCACGATTTCATCGACAGGATTCACCGTGCCCAGCACATTGCTGACGTGGGCAATGCTGATAAGCTTAGTCTTCTCCGTCAAGTAAGTCGCGATATCTTCGCGACAAACAAGACGTCCGTCGTCGGTGATGGGCAGATGCTTGACAACAATCCCCCGTTTCATCGCCTGCAGTTGCCACGGGACGATGTTCGAATGGTGCTCCATCTCCGTCACAAGTACCTCGTCGCCTGGCTGCATCTGACTCTCGCAGAACGATGATGCCACGAGGTTGATGGCCTCCGTGGTACCACGGGTAAAGACGATATCCTCGATTTTATCGGCATTGATGAACTGCCGCACCTTCTCTCGGGCAGCCTCGTGCAGGTCGGTGGCCTGCTGACTGAGATAGTGCACACCGCGATGCACGTTGGCATTCACATTCAGATATTCGTCACGCATGGCATCGAGCACGCACAGCGGCTTTTGCGTCGTTGCTGCATTGTCGAGATACACCAGCGGCTTGCCGTAGACTTCTCGAGACAGGATCGGGAAATCTTCCCGTATTTGACTGATATTGTACATCATTCCTATGAATTTGCTGCAAAATTAGTCATTTTCTCCGAAATCAACAAAAGATAAGCCAGAAAAAGGAGAAATAGCAGAAAGAATAATCCGCAAGGCTCTTTAAGGGCCTTGCGGATTATCATTAGCTGAGACTTCTTACTTTACGATAAACTTCTTGCCATATCTGATATACACGCCCTTCGGTAGTCGCGTGGTGTCGACCTTACGGCCACGGAGATCGTAGGTGTATCCATTCTTATCGTCTGCTTTCAGACGGTTGATGGCTGTAGGTTCTTCTGACTCTGGGGCGATGATGGTAATCGACTTGATGAGCAGGGGCAGAGAACTCGAGTTCAGTAACAGATTTAGGCTACCGTCAGAAAGAGTCTTGTAGAATTCTTCAGACTCTAAGACGGCACCACTAATGAGACCCAACATCTGAGGGTTGATGATACTGATCATACCTGTGAAGTCGATCTTAATCTGCCAGCCACTCTTCAGGTTTAGAAGAGCCATGACCAGATTGTCTTCTCCCTGCTTCACTGATAGTTCGCCCTCCGGCGTGAACTTCGCTAGGATATTAGCTGTGAGCGACATCGCCATCTGCACGCCATTGGCGTTGTCGTTGGCATTGAGCAGGCTCGTATTGGTTTCATTCAATAGGAAGAGCATACCGTCTGTCGGAACGGGCTTCGACTCATCGACCGTGCCGTTGGTACCCTTGAAGTTGTTTTGTATCTGAACCTTGTCACCCTTCATATAGAAGTAGTAGATCAAACCTTCCTTCGGATCGTCGAAGGTGAATGTCTGGAGTCTTTCACCGTTATTGGAAATTACAATCAGATCGTCGAGTTCGCAGTCCTCCTCAGGCTTTGCCTTCAGGTTCACCTGCTCACCCTCGTCAGCATGGAGTACATGTGAGATGACCTCGCCGTACTTGGCCTTGAAGATGAAGATGTTTTGGTCTGGCAAGTCAGCCTCAAAGATGGCGGTAACAATCACATCGGCGGCAGGCATCGTGAAGTAGTTGAGTGGGCCTTCGTTGGCATCAACGATGAAGCCTGTCGGGACAATGGTGCCAGTTGTCTTGTGGACCACATCCAGTCCTATCAGATGATAGCCAGTGGCCGGGGTAATCTTCAGGTTCACCTGCTGACCTGCCTCAGCATCCAGATGGGTGGAAATGGCCGTTCCGCCAGTAGTAGGCGAGATAGTGATATGATATTCTACCACAGGTTCGGGCTCTGGCTCGGGTTTCGGTGTTGGTTCTGGAGTCACAGTTGTAACCTCAACAGAAAAAGAAGCGGTTTTCATGGCATAGGCATAGTTCGTTCCGTCCACAACCGTAGCCGTGATTGTTGCCGTACCGTTGCCGACGACGGTCACCTGTCCCGTTGCTGCGTCCACCGTCACCACGGCCGTATTACTGGAGGCATAGGTCACCTCACCGTCGCCCGTCTTCGTCAACTCGTTCGTAAAGGCGGCATCGCCGAACGTCTTGCTGACACTCGCAGTGGC
>JAFTFO010000040.1 GCA_017449495.1 Prevotella sp.
CGATGGTCAGAGATAGAGTGAAATACAACCCCGATAACGTATACCGTGCGGTCAACAAGGTAAGCTTAGATCCTCAAGTGTTAAATATATAGTTAAAAATCAATTAATGTTAGGAATTTAGCATAGAATGCGGTTCTTCTGACATAACAAAAGAACCGTCCCTGTGTTATATGTTAAAACAATTAGGCAGCTTTAAGTAAGTCGAGCACAGAATATACTCGCGTCATATTCTCAAAGGTAAAATACTGGTCATCGAGCACCATCCACTTCTCGCGCTCCTTCACTGGCATCTGCTTGATGTCAGGAAAGAACGAGACGGGCACGATAACCGTCCGCCCGTCGGTCAGGCGCACAACCATCTTTCCACGATACGCCTTGAAGTCCATGTCTTTGATTCCAACGCTTACATCTTTCATTTTGCACATAATCTAATCCTCCTGTTTCTTTTATTTCTCAATGTCGATTGATATGGTCTTTTCACCGTTGAAGGCCCTGGTCACCTGTTCGTTGATGAGCTCCCAGTGGCGGTTGATGGCGGCGACAAGCATTTCGTTGTCCTTTGCTGATAGGCTCGACTCGGCAATCTCAACGCATTGCTGGCCATTTGACTCTATCCAAATCTTTGCCAGCGAACGCTGGTGTCGCTTGCCCTTGTAGAACACGTGGACATGTCGGAGATTGTCATTGGCATCGATAGATATTGCCACCAAGATAAACATCCGTAGAAATGCTAATTGACCCATGCCTTGTTTATTTGGGTGCAAATATACGAAAAGTTTTGGAAAGTCGTTCCTTTTTCCTTTACCTTCTAATAATATTAAGTAAATATTTTGAATCACACAGGGGGATATCTGTCCCCCTGTGTGGCGAAGGTATGCGTTACTGGTGCTGGTCGCGGAGGAGGTCGTTGACGGTCTTCACGGGGTTGAAGGTGCCGAGGGGCACTTCGACGAAGACGGTCGACCAGTTGCTCATGGCGCCATTCCACAGACCCGGTAACTCTAAGGCTTTCAGCTCTTTACCAGCTTTCGATTTAGAAGAGATGAAACCCGTGGTCTTGTCGACGAAGGCGGGCAGGTTGAAGGGCTTGCCCTGGTAATCCTTGACGGCGCAGACGAGGTCGACGGGGTTGAAGTGGGTGCCCTGGGTGAACATCTTCATGTAGGCCTCGTTGTTCGTGTCGATCTGTGAGCTCTCGAGGATCTGGAGGCTGACGGTGCCGTCTTGGTTGTAGGTGAGGAACGGTCCGCCGCCGGGCTCTCCGACGTTCTTCACGACGCCGCAGACGCGCATCGGGCGGTTCAGCTTCTCGCGCAGGTAGGCAGCGTCGGCCTTGCGGCCCTTCGCGTCGGTGCAGAGGCACTGGCTGACGAAGTTGGCGATCTCCTCGATCTGTGCGTCGGTGGCTCCCTTGTCCAGCAGGCGGAGGTACTCGAAGGCCTGCTTCTGTAGGGTGACGAGTACGCCTGCGATGACCTGCTTCCACTCGACGGTCTCGGGCTTCAGGCGGTCGGGCACGACGTTGTCGATGTTCTTGATGAAGATGACGTCGGCGTCGATCTCGTTGAGGTTCTCGATGAGTGCTCCGTGGCCGCCGGGACGGAACAGCAGCGAGCCGTCGTCATTGCGGAACGGGGTGTTGTCGGGATTAGCGGCGACGGTGTCGGTAGAGGGCTTCTGCTCGGAGAAGGTGATGTCGTACTTGATGCCGTACTTCTTGGCGAACGTGTCGGCCTTCTCGGCTACCTTGGCCTTGAAGAGCTCCATGTGTTCGTGCGAGACGGTGAAGTGCACGTGTGCCTCGCCGTTCGAGGCGGCATAGAGGGCGCCCTCCACGAGGTGCTCTTCCATCGGCGTGCGGGCTCCTTCGGGGTACTTATGGAACAGGAGGAGTCCCTTGGGCAGCTGGCCGTAGTTCAGTCCCTCGGCCTTGAGCATGTTGGCAGCGACGGCCTTGTACTTCCCTTCGGCGATGAGGGCCTTGATGCCCTTGCCCTCGTTCTTCTGGCAGGCGGCGTCGAGGGCCTCGTAGAAGGCGAACTTCTCGATGCTGTCGAAGTACTTCTTCTCGAAGTCGGTGGTGGGCACGTCGTAGTCGGCGTCGACGAAGGCGAACATGTTCTTGAACATGCGGCTGGCGGCTCCTGATGCGGGCACGAACTTCACGATCTTGTTGCCTGCGGCCTTGTACTGGTTCCATGTGTCTTCAAACTGCTTGCGCTCGTCGGCATTGGGGGCGATGATGCCTCGTCCGATGCCTGCTGCGGCCTCGAGCTTCAGGAAGGGGAAGCCTGTCTTAAACTCATTCAGTTGGTTCTCAATCTGCTCCTGGGTGATACCCTTCTGAGCAATTTGTTTTAAGTCTTTTTCTGATAACATAATTGTGGTTATTAGTTAAAAATTATGGTGCAAAGATACAATAAAAAGTGAAAAGTGAAGCGTGAAAAGTGAAAAAATAGCTATTGCCAAACATTTTTTCTTAATTCTTAACTCTTAATTCTTAACTTTTCACTAACTTTGCCCACGAAATTAGTGGTAATATGGCAGAATTGTTCTCGTTTACCTACGACGAAAAAAAGAAAATGGCTGCCCAGACGGCTGCCATCCTGACGGAGGAGATCGGTCTGGGTGACGATGCCGTGGCGGCTTGCCTGCTGGTGCCCGACGTCGACGCGGGGCTGATCACTCCCGACGAGGTGAGGAGTCGTCACGGCGAGGTCGTGGCCCGCATCATCGACGGTCTGGGGCGCATCCGGCAGCTCTACGAGAAGAATCCTGTCGTGGAGAGCGAGAACTTCCGCAACCTGTTGCTCTCGTTTGCCGAGGACATGCGGGTGGTGCTCATCATGATTGCCGACCGTGTGAACCTGATGCGGCAGATGAAGGCGCTGCTCGAGGAGGCCGACGACCAGAACCGCGAGGAGCGCCAGGCGTTCGTCAACGAGGTGTCGCAGGAGGCGGCCTATCTCTATGCGCCGCTGGCCCACAAGCTGGGACTGTATAAGCTGAAGAGTGAGCTGGAGGACCTCTCGCTGAAGTATATGGAGCACGACGCCTACTACATGATCCGCGAGAAGCTGAACCAGACGAAGGCCTCGCGTGACGCTTATATCGAAGCTTTCATCCGCCCTGTGGAGGAGAAGGTGAAGGCGGCAGGCATCAAGTGCCACATCAAGGGGCGCACCAAGTCGATACACTCCATCTGGGAGAAGATGAAGAAGCAGAAGTGCGGCTTCGAGGGCATCTACGACCTCTTCGCCATCCGCATCATCATCGACTGTCCTGAGGACAAGGAGAAGATGCAATGCTGGCAGGCTTACTCCATCATCACCGATATGTACCAGCCCAATCCGAAGCGCCTGCGCGACTGGCTCAGCGTGCCGAAGTCGAACGGCTATGAGAGTCTGCACATCACCGTCCTCGGCCCCGAGCAGAAGTGGGTGGAGGTGCAGATCCGTACGGAGCGCATGGACGAGATAGCGGAGAAGGGCGTGGCAGCCCACTGGCGCTACAAGGGCGTGAAGGGTGAGGCTGGCCTCGACGACTGGCTGGCGGGCGTGCGCTCCATGCTGGAGCATGCCGACGGCCTGGAGGCGATGGACCAGTTCAAGATGGACCTCTATGAAGACGAGGTGTTCGTCTTCACGCCGCGTGGCGACCTCTATAAGTTCCCGGTCGGCGCCACCGTCCTCGACTTCGCCTATCATATCCACTCCAAGCTGGGCAACCAGTGTACCGGCGGCCGCATCAACGGCCGGGTGGTGAGCATCCGCTATCTCCTGAAGAGCGGCGACCAGGTGGAGATCCTGACATCCTCTACGCAGAAGCCCCGTCAGGAGTGGCTCTCCATCGTGAAGACCTCCCGTGCCAAGTCGAAGATACGGCTGGCCTTGAAGGAGACGCAGGTGAAGGAAGGTCTGTTCGCCAAGGAGATGCTCGAGCGGAAGTTCAAGAACCGTAAGGTGGAGCAGGACGAATCGATCATGATGCACACCGTCAAGAAGATGGGCTTCAAGGAGGTGAGCGACTTCTACAAGCAGATTGCCGACGGGCTGATCGATGCCAACACCGTCGTAGATAAATATATAGAGGTACGTGAGGGCGCGAAGACCATCACGGGCGACAATGTGGCACGCTCCGCATCGGAGTTTGAGCTCGACGAGTCGAAGATCGCCGGCCTGAACACCCATCCTACGGACGACGTGCTGGTCATAGACCGTCATCTCAAAGGCCTCGACTACCAGCTGGCGCGTTGCTGCACGCCCATCTATGGCGACCCGATCTTCGGCTTCGTCACCATCAGCGGCGGCATCAAGATCCACCGCATGGACTGTCCCAACGCCCCGGAGTTGCGGCGCCGCTACGGCTACCGTGTCGTGAAGGCCCGTTGGAGCGGCAAGGGCTCGTCGCAGTACTCCATCACCCTGCGCGTGGTGGGCAACGACGATATCGGCATCGTGAACAACCTGACGAGCATCATCTCGAAAGACGAGAAGCTGGTGCTGCGCTCCATCAACATCGACTCCCACGACGGATTGTTCAGCGGCAACCTCGTCGTGATGCTCGAAGACACGTCGCGCTTGGAGGCACTGCTGAAGAAGCTGCGTACCGTCAAGGGCGTAAAACAAGTGGAGAGAATATAACTAAAACCATCAAGATATGAGACGATTAATGACTTCCGTCATCACAATCATGTTACTGCTGACAGCGTTCGTCGGTTGCAAGCAGACGCAGGCTGACCGCTATGAGCGCTATCTGGAAGATGTGGCCGACTCGTCGTCGATGATCGAGTACATCACGCCAGAGACCGACTCCTTGGAAGTTCCGGAGGATGATGGCGACGACCCCTTCGCTGATGACGAGGGAATCTATACCATCCCCGATATCCCTCAGGAGCGCGAGGTGGACATGAATGCCAACAACTATGAGCTTGAAAAGATGATGAGAGGGGCAGAGTAGGGGGTGTCCTATTCCCGATAGAGCCAGGTGAGGAGCCCGTTGAGCCATCGGATGCTGAAACGGAACCAACGGAAAGAGCTCTGTTCCTTACCGCCGAACCGCAGGATGAACTCGCGGAAAGGATTCTTCTGGAATGGCAGGCCCACGTCCATGAAGCACATGTGCTGAAAGCCCTTCTGATAGCAGTCCTGCATCGTGTCCCAGATGGTCATCACGTCAGGGTGAACGGTTATATATGATTTCCTCCTGAACGCCGAATACCACAGATAGGCATTCCCCTCACTATATGCAACGGCGGCGCAGCCGATGACCCGCTGGTGGTACTTCGTCACGAACAGCTTGCCGTCTTCGCTTTCCATTATCTTCCTGAAGAACAGGTCGTCGGGTATAAAGCGCTTCGGCTTCAGCAGGTTATGCCTCCGCAAGAGTTTTGAGAATGCCTTGAAATCCTCCTCTGTCTGCACCTCATTGGTGACGACTCCCTTCTGGCGGGCGTTGTCGATACGCTTCTGTAGCTTCTCGCTGATGCGCTCCTCCGGGGCGTGACTGTGAAGGGAGTTGTGGATGCTCATCCAATGGACAGGGAAGAAGTGCTGCTGTTTCAGTTGCTTGTAGCCCGTCATCTTCTGACTCAGGTTACTCACCTCGATATAGAAGGTGCGGCTGCTCAGCGTCTTGGTCAGCGCATCGAGCATCATCCCGAAGAGCTGGTCACGCGGATAAAGGTCGTCGTTGTAGTACACACCCTCACCCAGCACGCGGCAATGGATGAGCAGGGGGAAGAGGTAGATGCGGTAGCGGATGATGCCCAGCATGTGGCTCACCACCTCGCCCGCCTCGTTGGTGACAACCGCCATGTACGGCTTCTGACGAGGCGTCTCCCTCATCATCTTGAAGAGTCTCGGGCTGTGGAAGAAGTTCGCATCATTCAGCGCCGGCAGCTCTTCGTAATTCCGGTAGATGGTTGTCTTTAGTCCATTCATACTGCAAAGATACAAATTAATTGAGAATTAAGCGTTAAGAATTAAGAAAAAATGTGTTATGGCGGCAATTTTTCTTAACTCTTAACTCATAACTCTTAACTTTTCACTAACTTTGCAGCGAATAAACAAAAGGAAACAATTATGACAACATTCAAAGACCTGGCGCAGCAGCGCCGCAGTCACAGGAAGTTTACCGACGAGGAGATCGACGCAGAAGACCTGAAACTCATCCTGCGTGCAGCGCTCATGTCACCCACCTCGAAGAGCCAGCGCGCCTGGCAGTTCGTCGTCGTCGACGACAAGCTTGACCTCGAGAAGCTCGCCGACGCAAAGAACCTCGGCTCCCAGTTCCTCAAGGGCGCACCTGTGGCCATCGTCGTGCTGGGCGACCCTATGCAGAACGACTGTTGGGTGGAAGACGGCTCCATCGCCGCCATCTCCATGCAGTATCAGGCCGAAGACCTCGGGCTCGGCTCCTGCTGGATTCAGATGCGTGGTCGTGGCCTCGACGACGGCACCTCTGCCGATACCGTCATCCGTGGCATCCTTGACATTCCCGAGAACCTCTCGTGCCTCTGCATCGTCGCCGTCGGCCATTGGACGGACGAGCGGAAGCCGCAGAGCGAGGACAAGCTGAAATGGGAGAATGTGCACTTGAATAAGTATTAATTGATAATTGACAATTGATAATTGATAATTATGATCGATTACGACTTAAATAAGATACGAGCCATCATCTTTGATATCGACGGGGTGCTGAGTGCGGAGACCATCACGATGGGTTCCGACGGCTTACCTCTGCGCACGGTGAACATCAAAGACGGCTACGCCATCCAGCTGGCCATGAAGCTTGGCCTGCGCATTGCCATCATGACGGGTGCCAAAGTAGAGAGTGTTCGCCACCGTTACGAGGGACTGGGCGTGGAGGATGTCTATATCGCCTGTGCGGTGAAGATTCAGACCTATGAGCAGTTCTTAGAGAAATACGGCCTTACAGACGAAGAGGTGATGTATATGGGCGACGATATTCCCGACCTTGAGATCATGCGGCGTGTGGGGTGTCCCGTCTGTCCGAAAGATGCCTGCCCCGAGATCAAGGCTGTCTCACTCTATGTCAGCGACCGCAAGGGTGGTTATGGCTGCGGGCGCGACGTCATTGAACAGACGCTGCGTGCCCAAGGCAAATGGGTGATGAACGCCAAGGCATTCGGATGGTAAGAGACGTGAGAGGTGATGAGTAAGAAGTATAAACTGATATTGGCGAGTAATTCGCCGAGGCGCAAGGAACTGCTTGCCGGGCTGGGTATTCCTTTCGAGGTGCGGACGTTGCAGGATATCGACGAGTCTTATCCTGCAGACCTGCCTGTGGATCAGGTGGCACTCTACATCTCCGGCAAGAAGGCCGACGCCTATCGGGCCACACTCGCTCCTGACGAGCTCGTCATTACTGCCGACACCGTTGTCATTGTGGGAAAGGAGATTCTCGGGAAGCCTGTCGACGAGGCAGATGCCACCCGCATGCTCCGACTCATCAGCGGGCGCACTCACCAGGTAACGACAGGCGTCTGCATGCTCACCACGTCAGCAGAACGCCGTTTTGCCGTCACTACCGACGTCACATTCAAGCCTCTCTCCGACGACGAGATCCATTATTACATCACCCATTATAAGCCCTTCGACAAGGCGGGGGCCTATGGCATTCAGGAGTGGATTGGCTACGTGGGCGTCACCAGCCTGAAGGGCAGCTACTATAACGTGATGGGACTCCCCGTACAACGCATTTACGAGACGATCAGACAATTAGACATTTAGACATACAAGAACTGAAGAGATCATGACGAGACAGACCATATACCTACTGATACTTCTCACCACTCTCCTTTTACCTCTCACCCCTGTCTCAGCGCAGAAGCGACAGATGGCAGAGGCGGAGAACTACCTGCGAAGCGGCAAGAACTACGACAAGGCCGAACAGCTCATGACGAAGCTCCTGAAAGACTCGGCCAACCAGCAGAACCCTCGCATCTACAACCTCTGGCTGCAAGCCGTCGAGAAACAATATGATGACCTCAACGAACGGATGTACAAGCACCAGAGTATCGACACCACCCAGCTCTTCAATCTCACACGGCGCATCTTCACCATTGCCGAGTGCCTCGACTCTATCGACATGCAGCCCGACAAGAAGGGGAGGGTGGACCTGAGCTATCGTAAGGACAACTCCCAACGGCTGCTGGGCTATCGTCCGAATCTCTTCTTCGGCGGTGCCAGCCATCTGCGACGTGCGGAATTCAAGACGGCCTACGACTACTTCGAGACATACATCGACTGTGCGCGGCAGCCGCTCTTCTCCGACCATGATCTGCTCAACACCGACTCACGTCTGGGCGAGGCTGCCTACTGGGCTACCTATAGTGGCTACCGGATGAATGACCCTGTGCTGATTCTCCGCCATTGTGAACTTGCCCGTCGCGACACCTCCAAGCTGGAGTACACCCTGCAATATGCCGCGGAGGCCTGGAATCGTCTGGGCGACGAACAACGCTATACGGAGATCCTATGGGAGGGATTTGCCTTCTTCCCACAGTCGAACTACTTCTTCCCAAGACTCTTCGACACCTATACGCGCAAGGGTAACTATGAAATGGGACTCTCTGTCGTTGACGAAGCCCTGAAGACTGATTCCCTCAACGAGCTCTACCTCTTCGCGAAGTCTACCATGCTTCTCAACCTGGGGCGCAATGCCGAGTGCCTGGATGTCAGCAACCGTCTTATCGCCGTCAACGACCAGATGGCAGATGCCTATTATAATGCCGGTACCGCCTGTCTGAACATCATCCTCAACATGGACTCCCGCCGTCATAAGAAACAAATCCGGAAGATGTATCAGAAGGCCCAGCCCTACATGGAAACTTACCGTCATTTGGCACCAGAGGCAAAGGACAAATGGGGACCTGCACTATATCGCATCTATTTCAATCTGAACCTCGGAAAACAGTTCGATGAGATAGACAAAGTCTTAAAGAAATAAAAAAGATGAGGCATTATATTGGTTGTTTCCAAAATAATGCCTATCTTTGTCTTTTGGAATATTCATTAACAATCTAAAACAAATAAAAAGTTAAGAATTATGGCAGATAATGCACAGTTGATTGCTCAGTGCGAGGCACGGGCTAAGGAATGGCTCTCTCCAGCCTTTGACGAGGAGACACGTAAAGAAGTACAGGCAATGCTCGACGCAGAGGACAAGACCGCTCTGATCGACGCCTTCTATCAGAATCTTGAGTTTGGTACAGGTGGTCTGCGTGGTATTATGGGCGCTGGTACCAACCGTATGAACAAGTACATCGTGGGTATGGCTACCCAGGGATTCGCCAACTATATCCTGAAGGCATTCCCTGGACGTAAGGACCTCGCCGTGGTGGTAGGTCACGACTGCCGCAACAACGGACGTATGTTCGCAGAGTCTGTGGCTGCCATCTTCTCGGCCAACGGCATCAAGGCTTATCTCTTCGAGAGCCTCCGCCCGACGCCGGAAATCTCGTTCGCCATCCGCCAGCTCGGCGCACAGGCAGGTGTCAATGTGACGGCTTCTCACAACCCCCGCGAGTATAATGGCTACAAGGCTTACTGGGAGGACGGCGCTCAGGTGCTGGCTCCGCACGATGTAGGTATCATTGAGGAGGTGAACAAGGTGACCATCGACGACGTGAAGTTCGAACCAAACTACGACCTCATCGAGATCATCGGTGGCGAGATGGACTGGGACTACCTGCAGGCCGTCAAGGAGGCTATGGTAGATCAGGACGTTATCCTGCGCCAGAAAGACCTGAACATCGTCTACTCACCTATGCACGGCACGGGTCGTGTGATTATTCCTGAGGCACTCCGTTCCTGGGGCTTCCAGAATATCCACGTGGTGCGTGAGCAGATGACCATCGACGGTGACTTCCCAACGGTTGTCAGCCCGAATCCTGAGAACGCAGAGGCCATGACCTTAGGTATGAAACTCGGTACGAAGCTGAATGCCGACCTTGTGATTGCCTCCGACCCCGATGCCGACCGTCTGGCCATCGTCTGCCGCAACAACAAGGGCGAGTGGGAAATCCTGAATGGTAACCAGACCTGTATGATGTTCTGCTGGTACATCATTGCCAACAAAAAGAAGCTGGGTCAGCTGAAGGGCAACGAGTTCCTCGTGAAGACCATCGTGACTACCGAAGAGATTGCCGAGATTGCCAAGAAGAACGGTGTTGAGCTGCGCGACTGCTATACCGGCTTCAAGTGGATTGCCAACGAGATCCGCATCTCTGAGGGCAAGCAGAAGTATATCGGCGGTGGTGAGGAAAGCTTCGGCTTCCTGCCGTTCGACAAGGTGCGCGATAAGGACTCCCCAGCCTCTATCTGTCTGATCTGTGAGATCGCAGCCTGGGCTAAGGACAACGGCCGCACGCTCTACGACCTGCTGATGGACATCTACGCTGAGTATGGCTTCTCGAAGGAGACTACCATCAACGTGGTGAAGCCTGGTAAGACTGGTGCCGACGAGATCAAGCAGATGATGGTCGACTTCCGCAACAATCCTCCCAAGGAGCTGGGCGGCTCGAAGATCTGCCTGTGGAAGGACTATCAGACGCTGGAGGCTACGAAGGCCGACGGCACGAAGGAGAAACTGAACATGCCTACCACCTCGAACGTGCTCCAGTGGTTCTGCGAGGACGGCACGAAGGTCTCTGTCCGTCCTTCGGGCACCGAGCCGAAGATCAAGTTCTACACCGAGGTGAAAGATCCTTCCTTCAAGTGCGCTGGTTGCTACGAGCGTTGCACCAAAGCCGCCGAAGAGAAGATCGAGGCTATCAAGAAGAGCCTGAATCTCTAAGAAGAACGTTCTAAGAAAGAAGCCCGCCAATCGGCGGGCTTTCTTTTTCTTATGACCTTTATGGTTGTTACTCCTTCGGCATCTCAATGATGAATCGGCAGCCGCCGTGATAGGACTTGTCGAGGAAGAGGTCTCCGCCGAGGCTGATGGCGTGGCGCTTAGCCAAAGGCAGTCCGAGGCCGAGCCCTTCCGACAGGTCATCAATCTTGATAAATGGCTGGAACATTTGCTCGACTAATTCTTCTGGGAGTTCAGAGCCTGTATCCTCGACGGTGAAGCGGACGGTGGTCTCTGTCTGCGTGAGACGTATGGTGATATGCTGGGCGTCGGAGTACTTGGCAGCGTTGTAGAACAGTTCGTGCAGCGTGCGTGTCAGATAGAGGTGGTTCGTCTTGATCTGGCAACTGTCGGGCAGGTCGCTCTCCATGTTGATGGTTACATCCTGGTAGATTTCCTGCGTGTAGCTGATACAATCCCGTGCCAGCTGGTTGCACGGCACAAGATCGTTTCGGTGACTCTTCAGTTCCTCAACTGCCCCAGAGTCAGAACTGTCGAAGAGCATGAGCACCATGCGGTTCAGGTGTCTGGTGTTGTGGTTCATCATGCTGGTGATCTCAGCCAAATCCTTCTCGGGCATTGACGGATTATCCTGTAATACCTGTGCGAAGCCTGAGATAATGTTCAGGGGCGTGCGTATCTGGTGCGACACGTTCTGTATGAACAGGGTCTTCTGCGCAACAGCCTTCTCTGCCAGTTGCATGGCCTTCGTCAGCTCTTCATTACGCTGTTGTGCCTCCTGTGAGGCTTGGCGGATGCGGCACACATGGTCGTCTATAGACTGTTGCATGGTGGCGAAGGCGTTCTGCAGCTTGCCAATGGCGTCCTCCCGCTGGGTGTGGGGAATCTGGTTGTCATATTCACCGTTGGTAATCTTCTTCAATGTGTCTAACAGGTAGGCGATAGGCTTGAGGGCGTGCCCAACGGCCTGGCGGCAGAGCCAGAGGATAAGGAGCAGTCCGACGAGGATGAGTACAATGATGAGATTGGTCAGCTGATTATAGTTCTTCAGTATCTCTTTGTCGGGACAGATGAGGGCCATGCTCCAGGAGGTGCTGGGGATGGTGCGATAACTCACGTGGCACTGCCTGCCGTTGATGTCAACATGCATCTGTCCGCTCTTACCTTCAATCATCTCGTAGCCTAAGGCTCTCATACCGGCTTGGTTATAGGCGCTGTAATCATTGAAGATATTGCTCTTGAATATGCGTGTGGAGTCAGGATGCATGAGATAGCGCCCTTCTTTGCCAACGACCACGAAGTAGGCGTCGGGGTAGGGTAGCTCCGCGCTGTTGATGATCTTGGAGAGCTTATTGAAGGAAATGTCTGTGGAGATGACTCCCACGACACGACCGTCTTTCCAGAGCGGCTTACAGTATGAGGCAATGGTCTCTGAGGCTTTGATGTCACCCTCCGCATCATCTTCGAAGGGATCTACCCAGATTGCCTTGCCGGCGTCGATAGCTGTCTTATACCATACTTTCTTGAAATACTCGTAATCACCCTCTTTGGCGGAAATGATGGTGTCACCCTCCGTGACAGTATAGACGGAGAAGTAGCGTCCGCACTCAGGGAATATATCCGGCTCGGCGCTGATAGAACAGCCGTAGGCGTTACGGTTCATCATGACAATTCGTCGCGAGAGGGCCAGCAGGGAGTCGGGGTGGAAGTTGTTCTCTATAAACCAGGTGTTGGCATTCGTGGCGTTCTCAACGGTCAGGAGGTATTTCTTCACGTTGTGCATAGAGACGTTGAGCGCACTTGTGGCCCGCTCAGATGCCTTCTGGCGGATGAAGTTTCGGGAATTGATGAACAGTATGCCCAGCGCCAGTATGAAGATGGGTACTGCCATGAGCATAATGCCCAAGCCCAGTTTCGTCGAGAATCGGGTGTTGGACTTAAACATGGGCTCCCTCCTTTCCTGCCTTGTGGATCATCTGTTTAAGTAGCTCGATGATGAGCTTGCTCTGCTGTTGGATGGTTTCCGCCATTCGTTTCATTTCTTCCCGGCGCTGCTCTTCTGTGCTGGGTTCGCCAGCCGTGTTACAATCATTACAGAGGGTCTTGACGCTCTTGAGAATGACGTCAGTGGGCTCTACCATCTGGTTGGTCATGTGGTGGAGGAACGACGTCTTCATCTGGTCTGCCTCCTGTGCCTGGCTGTAGGCTTTCTGAAGGGTCTCACCATGCTTCTGCAACTCGGCTGACAGGCGTTCCTGCTCGTCGATATGGGCGGTGAGTGCCATTCGCATCTCCTGGAAGTGCTGCTGCAGTTGTCCGATCTCGTCTTCCCGCTCATGCTTGGCAGGGGGAATGGGCTCGTTGTAGTCGCCGTCGGCAATGCGCTGGGCAGAGCGTGTGAGCTGTACCAGCGGCAACAGCTGGCGGTGGGTGTAGAGGCGGCAGAGAATGAAGAAGACGGTCAGTCCGATGATGACGATAGCCAGCAGATAGTACAGCAGTAGGTTGTATTCGCCGAAGATGTCGTCTTCGGGATAGATCACGCCAACACTCCAGTTCAGTTCGTCCATCACGCGCCCCGGTGCCTCTGTGCGTTGGAAGGGCTTGAAGATCACATACCACTGCTCACCGTTCATGTTGAATGGCATGAAGCCGGACTCTCCTTTCACCATCGCCTCGCCAGCCTCTTGGATGGAGGCATTAGGGTTCTGTTCCAACTGTGTAAATACCGTTTGGCGGAATAGTTTGTTAGGGTCGGGATGGACGATATAGGTACCACCATTTCCCAGGAGCGTGACGTAGCCGTTTGCCGAGGGCTTGGTAGCGAGGATAAACTCGTAGAGTAGCGACAGAGGTATGTCGACGCCCATGACGCCCACACTCTTCATTTCTCCTTCCGTGCCCATGCTTTGTCCTGGGGCATAAATAGGCAGCGAGAAGGTGATCAGCGCGTCTTCAGCGGCCCCGTCTTTCAGCGGTTCCATCCAGTAGGTGCGGTTTGTGCTCATGGGCTTCGTGAACCAATCCTGCACCGTATATGACTGCGAGTGGAAGGTCTCTTGCACCTCCAGCGTGTCGTAGCCTTCAATCGTCCAATGCCCGTCTTTCGGCGTTTTCCTGACGTAGGCCATGAACTCTTTGCGGCCAGGGTAGAAGTTCGGTTCAAAGGCAATGGCGCAGCCAGCGATATAGCGGTTGCTTTTCACAAGCTCACGACAGTAGTCCTCCATCCGCTCCGGCTGGTCGAGGTGCTGAATCACGTCCCAGTAGAAATTGCCTGCCGTCTGTTCCGCACTCAGCAGGATGTTGTCGATATGCTGGGCAGTGGCATCCAGCGTGTGGTCTGCAGTAAGCATAGCCTCTTCTCTGAGTGCCTGTCGTGAGAAATGGAACATCACGGATAGCGCCGCTATGAGCAGCACGGCAATCGCGAAGACCATTAGTAGGCTGAGCCTGAGCGACAGGGAGCGGAGAATGGCTTTAGTCAACTTCATGTTACCTGTTTCGACAGATATTGGGATAGGAATGTCTCTGCACGGGCGAGGTCGTCGGGGGTGTCAATGCCGACGGTCTCTACGTCAGTGAGTCCCACACGGATGCGATAGCCGTTTTCAAGCCAGCGGAGCTGTTCGAGGCTCTCAGCCTTTTCCAGCAGGCCCTGCGGCAGGCGGGTGACCTCTGCCAGCACCTCACGGCGATAAGCGTAGACACCGAGGTGCTTGAGGAAGGGGTAACGGGGTAGCCAGTCGTCGGCCTCCACACCTCTTATATATGGTATGACGCTACGGCTGAAGTAGAGTGCGAAACCGCGACGGTCGACGACAATCTTCGGAGAGTTCGGATTGCGCACAGCCTCTATGGTCTCGAAGGGCTTGCCGAGGGTGCCGATCTGTGTCAAGGGGTCGTCGAAGAGGTGCATGAGCGTCTCGATCTGAGAAGGCTGGATGAACGGCTCGTCACCCTGGATGTTGATAATGACGTCGGCGTCGGTGGCTATCTTCTCCACCGCCTCCTCGATACGGTCCGTACCGCTCTGATGGTCTGTGCGCGTCATGACGGCACGGCCTCCGAAAGCTTCGACACATGCGAAGATGCGCTCGTCGTCGGTAGCAACATAGGCCTCTGGCAGCACGCTGACAGCCTGCTCGTAGACCCTCTGTATCACAGTCTTGCCGCCGAGTACTGCCAGCGGCTTGCCCGGGAAGCGCGAAGAGGCGTAGCGGGCGGGAATTATAGCTATAAACTTCATACTGGTTGCAAAGGTAATGAAAAATCTCCATTTTATCGTTAAATTATATGGAAAAGTTTGTGTGGCAACGAAAATATTACTAAATTTGCAACAGTTTTTAAATGACTACTCATGACAACGAAACGATATATCATTACAATATTAGCCCTGTTGATTCTGTTACCAGTTGGTGCACAGAAGATTACACTTGGTACGACGAAGACCAAGGACGGAGGCGACTACAGCGGAGAAATGCAGGCGGGGAAACCCCACGGTAAAGGCCGTGCAGAGTATAAGAACGGTAATGTGTACGAGGGCGAGTACGACAAGGGTAAGCGCCAGGGCTACGGCACCTATACCTTCAGCGACGGCGAGAAGTATGAGGGCGAATGGTTCATGGACCAGCAGCACGGACAGGGTGTCTACTATTTCGCAAACAACAACCGTTACGAGGGCCTGTGGTTCCGCGACTACCAGCACGGTCACGGCATCATGTACTACTTCAACGGCGACAAGTACGACGGTGAGTGGTTCAAGGACATGCGTTCGGGCAAGGGCCGTTATACCTTTGCCAGCGGCGCTTACTACGACGGCGACTGGGTGAACGACAAGAAACAGGGTCAGGGTACCTTCGACTGGGGCGACGGCTCCTCCTATAAAGGTGAGTGGAAGGACAACATGCGCTCAGGCAAGGGCACGTTCCGCTATGCCGACGGTGACAGCTATACCGGGCAGTGGGCCCACGACGAGATGAACGGGAAAGGTATCTATAAGTTCCAGAATGGTGACGTGTATGAGGGTGACTACCTGAACGGCAATCGTACAGGATCAGGCATCTTCAGCTACGCCAACGGCGACAAATACACGGGTGCCTTCGTCAATGGCGACAAATACGGTCAGGGGACGTTCACCTGGAAGAACGGTGATATGTACACAGGCCAGTGGCGAGACGACAAGCAAGAAGGCAAAGGCAAGCTGTCGAAGAAGAACGGCGACACCATCGAGGGCTCCTTCAGGAAAGGCCAGCCTCACGGCGAGTGCATCATGCGCTTTGCCGACGGCTCGAAGTTCAAGGGACAGTTCAAGGACGGCAAGCGCAACGGCCCAGCCATTGAGGAGGATAAAGACGGCAAGCGCTTCGAGGGAACGTATAAAGACGACCAGCGCGACGGCCACTTCATCGAGAAAGACCGCAACGGCCGCATCACCGCCGAGGGCACCTACACCCGCGGACACCGACAGGTGAACTGATGCTTTTGAAGTTTAAAATTTCTAATTTAAAACAATAAATATGATTATCGACACTATTGACAAATTGGGCAACTATGTGGCGCTGAACCCGCTGTTTGCCCATGTGGTAACATTCCTGAACGCCAACGACCTCCAGACACTGGAGCCGGGCAAGTATCCCATCAAGGACAAGGACCTCTTCCTGAACCTGCAGGTAGCCAAAGGACGTACGAAGGAGACGGCCTTCCTGGAGACGCACGTCGAGATGATCGACATCCAGATCCCCATCTCTGCCCCAGAGACCTTCGGCTATACGCCGCTGTGCGACCTGCCCGCCTTTGAATACAATGCGGAGAAAGATATCACGAAGTACGGCGACACCCAGCCCCAGACCTATGTGACGGTCAACCCCGGACAGTTCGCCATCTTCTTCCCGCAGGATGGTCACATGCCCTGCATCACCGATGCCCCAGAGATCAAAAAAGCAATTTTTAAAGTAAAAGCATAATACGTTATGGCAACGAAGAAAGTAACAACGGCAAAGAAGAAAGTAACAACGGCAAAGAAGCCTGCCGCAAAGAAGGCAGTGGCCCCTAAAGAGCCTGAACATATAGGATTAGTAAGAAACGACAGTTGGCTGGAACCCTTCGAGGATGCCATCCGCGGGCGTCACGACCACGCCCTGTGGAAGATCGGCCAACTGACGCAGAACGGCAAGAAGACGCTCTCCGACTTCGCCACAGGCCATCTGTACTTCGGACTCCACAAGCTGTCGAAGGGCTGGGTGTTCCGCGAGTGGGCGCCCAACGCCACCGATATCTATCTGATCGGCGACTTCAACAACTGGCAGGAGCAGGAGAAATACCGCTGCAAGCGCATCGAGGGTACCGGCAACTGGGAGCTGAAACTTTCGGAGAAGGCCCTGAAGCACGGCCAGCTCTATAAGATGAAGGTGAAGTGGAATGGGGGAGAAGGTGAGCGCATACCCGCCTGGTGCCGTCGTGTCGTTCAGGACGACCAGACGAAGATTTTCTCGGCTCAGGTGTGGAACCCCGAGAAACCCTACGAGTTTAAGAAGAAGACCTTCAAGCCCAAGAAGGATCCCCTGCTAATCTACGAGTGCCACGTGGGTATGGGACAGGATGCCGAGAAGGTGGGCACCTACACCGAATTCAAGGACAATGTGCTGCCACGCGTCATCAAGGACGGCTACAACTGCATTCAGGTGATGGCCATCCAGGAGCATCCCTACTACGGCTCTTTCGGCTATCACGTCAGCTCGTTCTTCGCACCCAGCAGCCGCTTCGGAACCCCTGAGGAACTGAAGGAACTCATCGACACGGCCCACAAGAACGGCATCGCCGTGATCATGGATATCGTACACTCCCACGCCGTGAAGAACGAGGTAGAGGGTCTGGGCAACCTCGCTGGCGACCCCAATCAGTTCTTCTATCCCGGCGACCGTCACGAGCATCCCGCCTGGGACTCGCTCTGCTTCGACTACGGCAAGGACGACGTGCTCCACTTCCTGCTCTCCAACTGTAAGTACTGGCTCGAGGAGTTCAAGTTCGACGGCTTCCGCTTCGACGGTGTCACCTCCATGCTCTACTACTCGCACGGATTGGGCGAGGCCTTCGGAGGCTATGGCGACTACTTCAACGGTCACGAGGACGACAATGCCATCTGCTACCTGACGCTGGCCAACAAGCTGATCCACGAGGTGAACCCGCAGGCTATCACGATCGCCGAGGAGGTGAGCGGTATGCCGGGACTGGCTGCCAAGTTCGAGGACGGCGGCTACGGCTTCGACTACCGCATGGCCATGAACATCCCCGACTACTGGATCAAGACCATCAAGGAGGTGCGCGACGAGGACATCAACGTGACGAGCATCTTCTGGGAGGTCAAGAACCGTCGCCCCGACGAGAAGACCATCTCCTACTGCGAGTCGCACGACCAGGCACTCGTGGGCGACAAGACCATCATCTTCCGCCTCATCGACGCCGACATGTACTGGCACTTCGCCAAGAAGGACGTGAACGACATTGCCCAGCGCGGTATCGCCCTGCATAAGATGATCCGACTGGTGACCTGTGCGGCCATCAATGGTGGCTACCTGAACTTCATGGGCAACGAGTTCGGCCATCCCGAGTGGATCGACTTCCCACGCGAGGGTAACGGCTGGTCGTACAAGTATGCCCGCCGCCAGTGGAACCTCGTCGACAACAAGGACCTCTGCTACCACTGGCTGGGCGACTTCGACCGCGAGATGCTGAAGGTGATCAAGAGCCAGAAGAACTTCCAGGCGACACCCGTCACCGAGATCTGGCACGACGAGGGCGACAAGATCCTCTGCTTCATGCGAGGCGACCTTGTCTTCGTGTTCAACTTCTCGCCCGACCGCTCGTACACCGATTACGGCTTCCTGGTACCGACGGGCAGCTACGAGGTGGTGCTGAACACCGACTCGAAGGACTTCGGTGGCAACGGTTTCGCCGACGACACGATGACGCACCTGACGAACTACGACCCGCTCTACGTGCAGGATCATAAGGAGTGGCTGAAGCTCTACATCCCAGCCCGCTCAGCCGTCGTACTGCGGAAAGTATAATCTCAAGCTGAATGAATTACAATCATCCCCTGAAAAACGGTAGCACCGTCACCATCCGCGTGATGTGTGCTATTGTTTTTGTACTCTTCTCCTTCTGCTGGCTCTACTTCTTCCAGGCAGACCAGCTCGCCATGTCGCAGCACGTGCTCAGCGGAGGGCTGACGCGCTACAACCCCATCTGGGGCGCCCTCATCATCACCCTCGTGCTGATGCTCCTGCAGCTGCTCGTGAACAGCTTTGCCAAGCTCACGAAACGGTCCCACGCGCTGACCTATGTGCCCTCGATGATGCTGCTGGCCCTCGTCACCGAGGTCAGCCAGCAGATAGAGACCAACGGGGCGGTGAGCCTCTGGACCTGGATACTGCCGCTGTTCGTGCTGGCAGTATGGGGCGTGTGCATCTGGGCAGCCAGGATTATTCAGGACATAGAGTCAGACCGTGACTTCTCGCTCTTCTCGCGCCCCATGTGGATCAATGCCCTGCTGATGGCCCTGCAGATCATCTGCGTGGCGTGGATAGCCAATACCAACGCCGTGTATCACTACCGTATGCAGACGGAGACGCTGCTGGCCGACGGCAAGTATCAGAAGGCCCTCGAGGTGGGCAGGTACTCGCATGAGAGCGACGCCAACCTCCTGATGCTGCGCATGTATGCCCTGGCCCGCCAGAACGCCCTGGGCGAGAAGCTGTTCGAATATCCCATTACGGCCGACGTGGAGCAGATACTGCCTACCAGCGGGCGGACAAGGATGTACTACTGCGCCGAGGACAGTCTGTATCGCTTCCTCGGCGGGCGCCCCGCAGAGCCCATGTCGCCCATGCACTTCCTCGACCTGCTGGAGCGAAGAGACAGCGTGGCGTCGCGGCAGGTGGCCGACTATAAGCTGTGCGGCCTGCTGATAGATCGTCAGATAGACCGCTTCGCCCGTGAGATCAGCCGTTATTACGCGCTCGACGACCGTCTGCCCAAGCACTACCGTGAGGCGTTGGTGCTCTACACCCATCTGCGTTCGAACCCCGTCGTGGTGTATCACCATGCCGTGACCGATGAAGACTGGCGCAACCTTCAGGAGCTGGAGAGCCGCTATCCCGATTTCACCGAGCGCAAGGGCAGGGTAGAAGACCAGTACCGCACCACCTACTGGTACTACTACGAGTATCTTCGTTAGCGACACAGTTGAGCGCCCTTCAGTCTTTAATGTTTTGATGAAATATATTGACGATTTAAAATATTGAAAACTCGGCAATACTTTTACTCACTTTGAAGTCCGATTTTAGATAGACTAAAGTCGGACTTTACTTATACTAAACTCCCACTTTAGTGCCTGTAAAGTCCTGTCGATTATTTTAGGCCCTTTTTGTAAGTTTTTGACAATATTTTTAATTAATGAAACTATTTTACATCACGAATTAATCCCCACCGTTTCTGGTGGGGATTATGCGTGATATTTGTAGGGGGAGGGCTGTTATTTGTAGAGGTAGCGCTTGATGGATCGCTTGGGGGTCTTCTCGAACTCCTCGGCGCGGATCTCTATCTCTGCGACTTTCTCGTAGGCAGGGATCATCTCGTTGAGTCCGTTGAGATTCTGGTCCATCACATTCTTGATGTCATCGTCGGTGAACTTGAGGTTCTTGGCTTCGTCGTAGTCGGGATAGACGAGTGCGACGAGCTTGTTGTCACGCTGCACGACGATGCTCTCCACGACGAGTGTCATGGAGTTGAGCTTGTCCTCGATCTCCTCGGGGTAGATGTTTTGTCCGTTGGGGCCTAAGAGCATGTTCTTCGAGCGGCCGTTGATGAAGATGTTGCCAGCGTAGTCCATGGTACCGAGGTCGCCGGTATGGTACCAGCCGTCTCGGTCGATGGTCTCGCGGGTGGCCTCATCGTTCTTATAGTAGCCGAGCATCACGTTGAGTCCGCGGGCGAGGATCTCGCCGGGGATGTGAGCGGGGTCGGGGGAGTCGATCTTCACCTCCATGTGATAGGCTGCCTTGCCGCATGAGCCGGGGGCGAAGTAGTGCCAGTCCTCGTAGCCGATGATGGGTGCGCACTCGGTGGCGCCGTAGCCGACGGTATAGGGGAAGTCGATGCGCTTGAGGAACTGCTCCACCTCCTGGTTGAGGGCAGCGCCGCCGATGATGACCTCGTACATCTGTCCGCCGAAGGCCTTGAGCACTTCCTTGCAGATCATCTCGCGCACCTTCTTCGAGATGACTGGCATCTGCAGGAGCAGGCGCATGCGGTTGTTCTGGATCTTGGGGAACACCTTCTTGCGGATGATCTTCTCGATGATCAGTGGCACGGCAATGACAATGACGGGCTTCACCTCGGCCAGTGCCTGTGCGATGATGGCGGGCGACGGTACGCGGTTGAGGTAGTAGACGTGGCAGCCGTGCAGGAACTCGAAGATGAACTCGAACGCCATGCCGTACATGTGGGCCATGGGGAGCATAGAGATGATGCGGTCGCCGGTCTTGATGGTCTTGCCCAGCACGTGCTCGGCAAAGTCGTAGTTCGACCAGATGGCGCGGTAGGGAAGCATCACGCCCTTGGAGAAGCCGGTGGTGCCCGAGGTGTAGTTGATCAGAGCCAGCTCTTCGGGCGACTGCTCGGTGTAGTAGTGTACGTGCTCCTTGCGGAAGTACTTTGGGAACTTCTTGCCGTAGAGCTCGTTCAGGTGCTCGCGGGCATAGGTGAGCTTGTCGGTGCGGGAGATCATCAGCGAGTAGTCGGGATTGTTGATGATACCCTCGAGGCTGGGCATCTGCATGGGGTCGATGATGGTGGCCACGTGGTCGCCGACGAAGAGCAGTCGGGCCTCGGAGTGGTTCACGATATTGTGGATCTGCTCGGCATTGAACTCATGCAGGATGGGTACTGCGATGGCGCCATAGGTGAGCGTGGCGAGGAAGGCCACCGCCCACTGGCTGGAGTTGCGCCCGCAGAGGGCTATCTTATCTCCTTTCTGGATGCCGCTGTTCTCAAAGAGAATGTGCAGTTTCTCTATCTTTCGCGCCACATCATGATACTGCAGCGTCTGGCCCTTATAGTCTGTCAGGGCGTCGCGATCCCAGTTGTCGATGATGCTCTTCTGGATCAGTGAGTTAAAACTTGGTATTTGTTCCATAAGCGATTAGGTATTCTGATATAAGTAGCGTTTGATACTCTTTTTAGGTGTCTTGGCGAACTCTTCCTCGTGCAGCTCAATGGCAGCGATACGGCTGTAGACAGGTAGGATGTTGTTGAGTTCCTGACGGTTCTGCTCCATGATGTTTTCCAGTTCTGCCTGACTGAAGTTCACGATCTCATCCTTGTCGGGGTGAACGAGTGCGACGAGCTTCTCGCCGCGTTGCACGACGACGCTTTCCGAGACCATTGCCATAGAGTTGAGCTTGTCCTCGATCTCTTCGGGATAGACGTTCTGCCCGTTGGCGCCCAGCAGCATGTTCTTGATGCGCCCGCGGATGAAGAGATGTCCTGTTGGTGCCATCGTGCCCAGGTCACCTGTATGGTAGTAGCCCTCGTCGTCGATCACCTGGCGGGTGGCTTCTTCGTTCATATAGTAGCCGAGCATCACGTTTGTGCCGCGTGTGACAATCTCGCCGGGGATATGCTGGGGGTCGGAAGATAGGATCTTCACCTCCATACGGTCGACGGGGGTGCCGCAACAACCGGCCACGAAGTCTTTATAGTCGCAGTAGGAGATCAGCGGGGCGCACTCCGTCGTGCCGTAGCCTACCGTCACGGGGAAGTTGATGGAGAGCAGGAACTCTTCGACCTCCTTCGACAGGGCGGCTCCTCCGACGATCACCTCGTAGGCTTTGCCGCCGAAGGCATTGTACACCTCTTGATAGATCCGCTCCTTCACTTTCTTCGACACGACAGGCATGGCCAACAGCAGTCGCATACGGTTGTCCTGAATCTTGGGGAAGACGCGCTTGCGAATGATTTTCTCGATGATCAGTGGCACGGTGACGATCAGCGTGGGCTTCACGTCGGCAAAGGCCTGGGCAATGATAGCTGGCGACGGCAGGCGGGTGAGGAAGAACAGATGACACCCGTTGCAGAAGCCGAACAGGAATTCGACCGCCATTCCATACATGTGTGCCATCGGCAGGATGCTCAACAGGTTGTCGCCGGGTCGCACCTGACGGCCCAAGCGGTTGATGATAAACTCGACGTTGCCCCAGAGCGCACGGTAGGGTAGCATCACGCCTTTGGAAAAGCCCGTCGTGCCCGAGGTGTAGTTGATGAGTGCCAGCTCTTCGGCTGTGTCCTCATAATAGTGAACATGCTCTTTCCGGAAAGCCTTGGGATATTTGCTGCCGAACATCATATTCAGATGTTCACGCGCATAGGTGATGGATTCAGAACGGCTGATCATCAAAGAGAAGTCGGGGATGTTGATGATGGCCTCGAGCTGGGGCATGGCATTCGGGTCGATGGTCTTGACGGCATAGTCGCCAATGAATAAGATCTTGGCTCCTGAGTGGTTGACGATATTCTGAATCTGTTCCCCGTTAAACTCATGCAGAATAGGTACGGCCACCGCCCCATAGGTAAGGGTGCCTAAGAAACTGACGGCCCAGTGGGCAGAGTTACGACCGCAGATGGCGATCTTGTCTCCCTGCTTGATTCCGCTATTCTCTAAGAGTATATGTAATTTCTCAATCTTGCGTGCGACATCGTGAAACTGAAGCGTGATACCCTGATAATCGGTCAGTGCATCCTGGTCCCAGTTCTCTGTAATGGCCTTTTGGATATAAGCATTGAAACTGCTAAACTGCTCCATGAAAATTGCACATTTTTTGAAATTTTGTGCAAAGGTACTGCTATTTTTGCACATTTCCAAATGTAAATGTGCAATATTAACATTATTTATTCGTATCGCATGGATTTGGCTGGGTGAATGTGTGAAACGAGATAGCTGGGGGCTATCAAAACGAACACACAAACGAGCAGTGTAGCGAGGTCGAGGACGGCGATCAGCGGGAGGTTCAGTTCCATGGGGGCTTCACTGACGTAGTAGACCTCCGGGTCGAGTGTCACAAACCCCGTATGTTGTTGTAGCAGCACGATCCCAATGCCGAGGATGTTGCCCCAGAGCATACCTTGTCCGATGATGAAGACGGAGAACCACAGGAACGTGTGGCGGATGGTCTTGTTACGGGTGCCGAGGGCTTTGAGGATGCCAATCATCTGGGTGCGCTCAAGGATGATGATGAGCAGTCCGCTAATCATGGTGAACCCTGCCACGCAAACCATCAGCACGAGGATGATCCATACGTTGATATCGAGCAGCTCGAGCCAGGTGAAAATATTGGGGTATATCTCATAGATGGTCTGGCTGATCATAGAGTTGCCGTGCCCGTCCTCCGTGCGGTTCACGTTGTCGATGAAGGCGTCAGCGGTGACGGCGAGATGGCTTAAATCCTCGACGGTTGCTTCCACACCCGTGCAGTGGTCTTCATCCCAACCGTTCAGACGGTTGGCGGCATAGAGGTCGGTGAAGCACAGGCTCTCGTCGAAGCGGGTCATATTCGTCTGGTAGATGCCGGCGACGGTGTATCTCCTTGTCTTCACGTTTTCGTCGCCAATGAAGTAGGCATAGATCTTGTCGCCCACACTCAGTTTCAGCTTGTCGGCAATCATCTTCGACGTCAGCAGCTGGTAGCGACTGGTGGAGTCGCTGAAGGCCGGTATCTCTCCAGCCACGATATTCTGTTCGAGGAAACTTTTGTCGAACTCCGGCCCCACGCCCTTGAACATCACACCGAGAAAGTCTTCGTCGGTCTTGAGCAGGCCCTGTGTGATGGTGTAGCGCTGCACGTGACGGACACCCTGCAGCTGGCTGAACACTTGCATCAGACTGTCATCAGCACAGATGGTATAGGGGTCGATATCGTTGTACTTCATGAGGTTGTGCACCTGGATATGCCCGCCAAAGCCTGCCACTTTGTCGCGGATGGTATGCTTGAACCCCAGCACGACACAGACGGTGACAATCATCACCATGAGTCCGATGGCAACTCCCACAATGGCAATACGGATGGCAGGACGACTCACCTTGCGCTTGTCGCCCTGGTCACTATAAATCCTCTTGGCTATGAATAAAGGTAGATTCATTCGTCGACGCGGCCAGGATAGGCTTCGAGGGCTTTGCGCAGCACGAAGAGGGCACGCTCCAGGTCTTTCTTCTTCAGCACGTAGGCGATACGCACTTGGTTGATGCCGGCACCGGGAGTGGTGTAGAAACCTGCTGCAGGAGCCATCATCACCGTCTCACCTTCGTATTCAAAGTCGGCCAGACACCAGCGGCAGAACTTCTCTGCGTCATCCACAGGCAGCTTGGCCACCGTGTAGAAGGCTCCCATGGGGATGGGGGAGTAGACGCCGGGGATGCGGTTCAGTCCGTCGATCAGGCACTTACGGCGCTCCACGTATTCGTCATAGACGTCGCGCAGATAATCCTCTGGGGTATCTAATGATGCCTCGGCCACGATCTGTCCGATGAGAGGCGGTGAGAGGCGGGCCTGACAGAACTTCATCACGGCAGCGCGTACTTGGGCATTCTTAGTGATGAGGGCTCCGATACGGATACCACACTCGGAATAGCGTTTCGATACGGAGTCGATAAGAATGACGTTCTGCTCGATACCCTCCAGATGACAGGCGGAAATATAGGGAGAGCCCGTGTAGATATACTCACGATACACCTCGTCGGAGAAGAGATACAGGTCGTACTTCTTCACCAGGTCGCGTATCTGGTTCATCTCGCGACGGGTGTAGAGATAGCCCGTCGGGTTGTTGGGGTTACAAATCATGATGGCCCGCGTGCGTTCGTTGATCAGTTCCTCGAACTTCTCCACCTTCGGCAATGAGAAGCCCTCTTCAATGGTGGTGGCGATGGTACGGATCTTGGCACCGGCCGAGATGGCGAAGGCCATGTAGTTGGCGTAGGCTGGTTCGGGCACGATGATCTCGTCGCCAGGATTCAGACAGGAGAGGAATGCAAAGAGCACCGCCTCTGATCCGCCACTGGTGATGATGATGTCGTCGGCAGTGACACTGATGTTGTACTTTGCATAGTAGTCCACCAACTTCTCACGGTAGCTGAGGTAACCCTGTGAGGGTGAGTACTCCAGTATGTTGCGGTCAATCTGCTTCAGTGCGTCGAGTGCCACCTGTGGTGTCGGCAGGTCTGGCTGGCCGATGTTCAGGTGATACACCTTCGTACCTCTCTTCTTGGCTGCAGCAGCCAGAGGTGCGAGTTTTCTGATCGGTGACTCCGGCATCTCAATGCCGCGGACGGATATTTCTGGCATCGTTGTATTGTACTATTTGACGATTTACTTTGTACGATTTACAAATTTGCCTGCAAAGGTACTAATTTAGCGACAGATTACACAGATTTTCACGGAAATTTAACATAATTCAGTGTTAATCTGTGTAATCTGTGGCTTTTTTCTGATTTAAATGTGTACTTTTGCATCAAAATTGTAAATCGTTAATTGTTAAATAGCACATAATAAGGTGAATTACGAGGAATTGCTTGAGACCCGCGACGCCCGGAAGACCACGAAGGTGAGGCTGCCCTATGGTTTTTTCTATAAGCGTCTGATCGATGGGAAGTATTCCAACTTCGTGGAGTTTCACGACGAGTTGGCGGATGCGATCACTTTCAGCAGCAGCGTGAAGGCCGAGCACGAGGCATTGGCCAATATCCATTCTAAGCAGCAGCTTCGCTTCACGCCCAATGAAGGTGACGACGGAGTCTATGCCGTCGCCGTCGAGGTGGGTAATTATGTCACAATAGAACAGCAGCTCAACGAGAACCCGTCGATGGTGGTTAAAGGTAATTATGTGACCGATACGCTGCGCGAGCTCTTCGAGGTGACAGCCGAACTTCATTCGCACGACATCTTCCACGTTTGCTTTGCGCCTTCCAATATTCTGACGCGGAAGAGCGACGGTAGCGTGCGCCTGCTCTGTCACGGTTCTTTCTACAACCGTATCGATCCCGATATACTCTATGAGGGTGTGGAGTCGTTCGTGGCGCCGGAGGTATTCAATGGTCAGCCCATCGACGCTCGTTCGGATGTCTATTCCTTGGGTAAGTTCATCGCTTGGATCTATCAGTCATCGGGGCTGCCACTGGAACTTCGTGCTGTGGTCGCAAAGGCTACCGACGAAATTCCAGATAACCGCTATCCCAGTGTGGAGGCGCTGCGACAGGCTGTCAACAAAGCCCGTACGTTGAGACATTCGATCCTCTATGGAGGGTCGGCGCTCCTTATCGCCCTCTGTATCGTTGGGCTCTATTTCTATATGCTCCCCTCTACGGAGCCTGTGGAGTTTGTGAAACCCGTTGAGGAACCTATCCCAGAGGACATGCTTGAGGACAATATGGACGACTATCTCGGCATTGGCGCCGATGTCGATTCGGCCACCATTGCAGATATTGTGGCTCAGGGGAAACTGCGTGACTCCATCTCTGTTGATGACCGTGTGATGAAGCAGTACAACGCCAAGGCCGAGGCCATCTTCCGCAAACAGTTCACAAAGGCTGCCGACGCGATTATCTCACGTGTCTACAACACAGAGTCGATGAATGGCGAGCAGGGGATCTTCGCAGCAAAGACAAAGCAGATGACAGAGGACCTTGCAAAGAAACAGGAGGAACTCGCAGGGCTGACGAATCTCAGCTCAGACCGTACGCAGGCTATTGCTGCGGAAATTATTGAGAATATCACGAAAAAGAAGATGGAGGCGATGGATAAAGACTATATCGGTCTGCGACCTCGTCAGGAGGAGAAGAAGACTACCAATCAGTCTGCCAGCAGTAGTACTTCTACGAATGTCACTAGTCCGACAACCTCAACGACACCTTCGACCTCATCGAAGCCGAAGAGTGGCCAGTCGAGTATTTATGATCGATACAGGGATAAGTACGGCCAAGACCCCTACGACCCTCTTGAGCCAGATAAATATAGACCGAACAATAAATAAAATAAGAAATGAGATCAAGAACAGCAATTTGGTTTGAATGTAAGATCCGCTATGAGAAGGTCATGGAGGACGGCTTGCAGAAGAAGGTGAATGAGAATTATGTTGTAGATGCCCTCAGCTTCAGCGAGGCAGAAGAACGCATCATGGAAGAGATGTCCAGCTATATCAGCGGTGAGTTTGACGTGGCAGATATCAAGAAGGCTGCCTATAAGGAGATATTCTTCTCTGACGACGAGATGGCCGACAAGTGGTATAAGGCCAAATTGCAGTTCATCACCATCGACGAGAAGACAGAAAAGGAAAAGCGCAGTTCCGTGACCTATCTTGTACAGGCTGGTTCTTTTAATGGTGCTGTCAAGAACATTGACGAGATGATGGGAGGTACGATGATCGATTATGTCATTGCTGCCGTAAGCGAGACCACGCTGATGGATGTCTTCGAGTATAAGAAGTCGGAGAAAAAAGACGACAAGCCAGAATTCGAAGAGTAATGGATTACGACGTAAAAGGTCATTTACACGAGGTGCTCGATATTCTGCCCGAAGGCGTTCGTCTCGTGGCCATTTCCAAATACCATCCCAATGACTATATCCTTGCAGCCTACGAGGAAGGTCAACGCATCTTCGGCGAGAGTCATGAGCAGGAACTGCGTCAGAAGCACGAGTCACTACCCAAGGATATCGAATGGCATTTTATTGGCCATTTACAGACGAATAAGGTAAAGTATATTGCTCCGTATGTGTCTATGATTGAGGCTGTTGACTCTAAGAAGCTCTTGCAAGAGATTAATCGTCAGGCGGAGAGATGTGGAAGGGTTATCAACGTGCTCTTAGAACTGCATATCGCCGAGGAGGCCACGAAATACGGGCTTACGCTGGATGCTTGCCGGGAACTCCTGGCTGAAGGCGAATGGCGCAGGATGTCGCATGTACGCATTTGTGGACTGATGATGATGGCTTCGTTTGTTGATGACCATGAACAGATTCGTCGGGAGATGCAGACTGCGGCCGACTTCTTCGACGAGGTGAAGGCCCGGTATTTCGCTGATGATGATGCGTTTTGCGAACGGTCGTGGGGAATGAGCGACGATTATCCTATTGCCCTTGAGACGCGTACGACAATGGTTCGCGTCGGCACAGCCATTTTCGGTCCTCGAGTCTATTAAGGATTGGCCTTAGGTTTGTGCCCGAAGTAATACTGGTCGCGACGTCTGGTGATGTTGCCATAGTTGATGGCATGAACAGGACACCGATGATAGCAAGCTAGACAGGAGGTACACCGTCCGTTATGTATCCATTCGGGCGGTGTACCTTTGATATTGTCAACAGGACAAACCTGTGCACACTTCCCACACTGGATACACACATCGTTGTCGACGGTGAACTTCCTGTCTGAAATCATCTTCTTGTTGAAGTAGCCGCCTATCACGTAGGAATAGAGTCGTGGCGTGGCACCCTTCTCCAGCTCTTCTACACCCCGACGCCGTTCCTCAACTATCTGAATGATGTGAGGCAGTTGTGACTTCGCCTGCTCGATTTTCCGAGTCTCTTTTTCCTCAGGGTCAGTTTTCATAAAAGGCAGACAAACGTAACTCTCTGGCATGATGACAGAAAACAGCGCTTCTGCCTGTAGTGGTCTGCCGTCGGTTGTCTGCAACTGCGTGTTTGCTGCGAGTTCCTTGTTCAAGATCGTCATAGCCTCACCCATGTTGTCACCACAGGTCGTCAGTGCCCAGCAAAATGCATTTGCATCATTCTTAGGTATAGCGATACGAAGTTGTCTGATGTAGTCCCGTACGATTCTGGGGGGCTGCCAACCATGAGTGGGGAAGCAGAATCCAATCCGCTCCCCCTCATGCAATTTGTGTTCATACAATCCCTTCCTGATCAGTTCGGGTATGTAGAGTAATTCTTCACCGATGGCTTCAGCTATTTGTTCAGCCACCCATTTCGTGTTACCTGTGCCTGAGAAATAAAATATCATATTGTCGGCAAAGGTACGAATTATTTTTTATATTTTATCAAATGCCTGCGACAAATCGTCGATAATGTCATCAATGTGCTCTGTACCGATAGATAGACGGATGGTAGAGGGCGTGATGTGTTGCTCGGCCAGTTCCTCAGGTGAGAGCTGTGAGTGGGTGGTGGTATAGGGATGGATCACCAGGCTCTTCACGTCGGCCACGTTAGCCAGCAGTGAAAAGATTTGCAGGGCATCAATAAACTTCCAGGCCTCTTCCTGTCCACCCTTGATCTCAAAGGTGAAGATGGAGCCACCACCACTGGGGAAGTACTTGTTGTAGAGGGCATGGTCAGGATGGCTCTCGAGGGCCGGGTGGTTCACCTTGGCCACCTTCGGGTGCTTGGCGAGGAAGTCGACTACCTTCAGTGCATTCTCCACATGACGCTCCACGCGCAGGCTCAGCGTCTCGACACCCTGCAACAGGATGAAAGCATTGAACGGAGAGATGGCAGCACCAGTATCACGCAGGATGACGGCACGGATACGGGTCACATAGGCGGCAGCTCCAACGGCGTCGGCAAAGACGATGCCGTGATAGGAGGGATCGGGCTTGCCCAGTGTGGGGAACTTGTCGGCATTGGCCTTCCAGTCGAACTTACCACCGTCGACGATAACGCCTCCGAGACTGCTTCCGTGACCACCGAGGAACTTCGTGGCAGAGTGTACCACGATGTCAGCACCGTGCTCCAGCGGACGAATCAGATAGGGCGTGCCAAACGTGTTGTCGACGATCAATGGAATGTTATGCTTATGAGCAACTTCTGCTACACCTTCAATATTCAGCACATCGGAGTTAGGATTGCCGAATGTCTCAGCGATAACAGCCTTGGTGTTTGGCTTGATCGCTGCCTCAAGAGCTGCCAGATCGTTCACGTTGATGATGGTGTTGGTGATACCTTGTGTGGCCAGTGTGTGGGTGATCAGGTTATAGGTTCCGCCATAGAGGTTGTCAGCACCCACGATATGGTCGCCGGCCTGCACAATGTTCTGCAGAGCGTAAGTGATGGCAGCGGCACCAGAGGCCACAGCCAGACCGGCGACACCACCCTCAAGGGCTGCCACACGATCCTCGAATACGCCCTGGGTCGAGTTGGTCAGACGACCGTAGATGTTGCCTGCATCACGAAGGCCGAAGCGGTCGGCGGCGTGCTGGGAATTGTGGAACACATAGCTCGTGGTCTGGTAAATAGGTACGGCACGGGCATCAGTTGCGGGGTCAGCCTGTTCTTGGCCTACATGAAGTTGCAAAGTCTCAAAGCGATAATTTTTCTTACTCATAATCTTTTCCTTTCTTTATTTTTAATTGATGAATTTCTTATTGTTCTATTGTCCTTTTGACGGTGCAAAGGTACGAAGTTTAGAAATATCCACCAAATTTCTTGCATAATTCAGAATAAATACCTAATTTTGCAGTCGGAAAAGATATTTCTTCTGAAACTGTTTGTTTAATTGCCTTTTGGCAGAAAATAATTCTGAATTATGGCAGAAATCTTAGATGAAATCGACTTGCAGATCCTCAAAACACTGCAAAAAAACGCGAAATTGACTACTAAAGAGTTGGCAGATGCCGTTCATCTGACCCCAACGCCCGTCTTTGAACGCCAGAAACGACTCGAGAAGAAGGGCTACATCAAAAAGTATATCGCTGTCCTCGACCCAGAGAAGTTGAATCAAGGATTGCTTGTATTCTGTAAGGTGAAGCTAAAGCTGATTAATCATGAGATTGCGGATAGCTTTGTGCGTCGTATACAACGCATCCCGGAGGTGACGGAATGTTACAACACCTCAGGTGCATATGACTATTTATTAAAGGTACGCGCACGCGATATGAAACAGTATCAGGAATTTGTACTCAACAAACTGGGCGAGATCGAAAACCTGTCATCCATAGAAAGTACGTTCGTGATGAGTGAGGTGAAGCAGACTTATGGTCTTAATATCTGACAGTACTGCTTTGGTTGTCGTCGGTTATTCGTGATGATATGGCTCACCACGTATAATCGTACACGCCCGGTATACCTGTTCGGTAAAAACGACTCGGACCATCTGGTGTGAGAAGGTCATCTTCGACAGTGACAGTTGCTCGTTGGCACGGTCGTAAATGGCAGGCGAGAATCCATAGGGGCCGCCAATGACAAACACAAGCCGACGGGCGGTGTTCCGTTTCTGTTCCAGCCAACGGGCAAACTCCACGCTGCGCAACTCTTTCCCGTGTTCGTCGAGCAACACCACTGTATCGCTTGCCTGCAACTGTTTCAGTATCAGTTCTCCTTCGGCCGTCTTCTGCTGTTCCTCCGTCAGGTTCTTTGTGTTTTTCAACTCAGGTATCGTTACGAGTTCGAATGGCATGTAGTGACCAATGCGTTCCACATAGTCACTGATGCCAGATTGAAAGTGGTGGTCGGTGGTCTTACCGACAAGAATCAGCAGTGTCTTCATTGTCTTTAACGGTGTAAATGCTCTTGCCGTGGTGGATGGGACAGAGAGTCTCGTCCTTGTCAATCTGCTGATACTCGTGGATGCGTTTTGGGTTCTTGGGGAACCATCCCTTCTCTACGCGTTTCTTCTGTGAGAAGAGTTCACCGATACCCCAGAGGGCCGAGGCCCCGAATACACCGAGGAATGACGATGCATACACATTCTCAATGAACAGTGCAGATATCAGACAGACGAAGCCCACAACAAGGTAGATCACCCAAGGCCGTGTGCCCCAATAGTACTCGGTCTTGATTACGATGGGATGCCATATACCTATGGTGAGAAAGGTCATGATGGCGATACAGATACCTGTGAAATACATATCTTTTATTTGATGGTTGTTTCTTCGAGGAAAGATTCAAACTGACTCTGGTAGCCGTTGAACACGTTGATGTCTACATCTCCTTGGATGCCTGCTACCCGGCCGTCGGAGGAGAGTTGCCAGTAAGTTAACTTCACGTCTGGCTTGTACTCGCTGTAACGGGCAATCCATACGCTGTAGTCACGTTTCAGGTCGGTTTGCTTCGATAGATAGTTGTTTACGAAACGCTGGTTTACGTAGAGGATAGGTTTCACGCCTGTGTGGCGCTCTACGATTCTTAGCCACGTGCGTATGTGTTCGAACATCTTTTCTTCACCACCCATCAGTTTGATCTGAGCGTCAGAGGGTTCGATGTCAAGCACGGGTGGCAGGTCACCACTGCGGAAGATTGTGTTGCGGATGAAATATTGGGCCTGTTCTGCGCCGCTTCTGCGTATGGACCAGAAATGATAGGCACCTACACGGATGCCTTGCTTGCGGGCTTTTGCGTAGTCGTTCGCATAGTACTGGTTACGGATGGTTGTACCTTCCGTGGACTTGATATAAACGAATGATACGGGGTAGTCGGCTGTACCGCTGACGTTCTGACTGCCGCGTTTACCCATGTTGGTAATTCGCAGTTTATCCCAGTAGATGGGGAACTTCTTCCGACCTTTGCCGTGCTGGTAGCGCGAGATGTCAATGCCGTAGATGCGTTCGGTGGTGTAGCGCATGCGCTCGCCCATGAAACGGTCATTGCGCCAGATACCTACGCGGAAGGTTGTCTCATCCTCGTCCAGCGTCTCTGCTGCCAGCCCGAAGCCATCGCGATGCCCAAATGACCAGTGACCCTCATAGTAACCACGAGCGTCAGTAAAGGTATATGCTCCGTGGCCTGCAGACTTTTCCTCATGGAAGTCACCTGTGTAGTTGCCGAGGGTGTCTACTCTGATACCCGTGATGAGAGAGTCGTCTCGACATGTTCCTACGACGGTTCTGCCCAATGAGTCGAGGGCAAGGGCTGTACCCTCCCGACGGTGACCATGCCACCTGCCGACATTCCATATCGGTACATAGCGGTCTATATCCACTTGATGAAGTTTACCACCAGCAAAGGCGGCCACCATCTCGTAACCCTCGTCTTGCAGATTGTGTCGCTCCATATAGTAGCCAATCTCCCTCTTTAGGGCAGGGCCTGGGGCTGAATTACTTGAGGCGGCTAAGGAGATTAATATGCAGAATACTATTTTTTTCATATTTTTATGGCGCAAAGTTAGGCATTTCTCTTTAAAAAATCGTATATTTGCAGCAGAATTATTGATTTAATGCAAAATAAATGATGAAGGACTTCAATTTCTATGCCCCTACGCGGGTGGTGTTCGGACGTGAGTCGGAGGCCAGGCTTCCAGAGTTGATCAAACAGTATGGCGGCACGAAGGTGCTTATCCACTATGGAGGTGGGAGTGCCCGTCGATACGGACTGCTTGACCGTGTAGAGCAGATGCTCCATGAAGCAGACATCGACTTTGTGGAGTTGGGTGGGGTAGTGCCTAATCCTCTGCTGTCGAAGGTGAAGGAGGGCATCGGCCTCTGCTGCCGTGAGGGTGTCGACTTCATCCTCGCCGTAGGTGGTGGCAGTGTCATCGATTCTGCTAAGGCCATTGGCTATGGGGTACCCTATGAGGGATACGTGTGGGATTTTTGGGATGGGAAGGCTGTGCCGCAGGCTTGTCTGCCTGTAGGCGTCGTGCTGACCATCCCCGCTGCAGGCTCCGAGATGTCGTCGAGCTGTGTCATCACCAACGACGAGGGCATGCTCAAACGGGGTGTGAACAGCGATCTCTGCCGTTGTAAGTTTGCCATCATGAATCCTGAGCGCACCTATACTCTGCCGCCCTATCAGACCGCTGCCGGGGCCACCGACATCATGATGCACACGATGGAACGCTACTTCTCGAAGTATGAGGATGCCTCGCTGACGGATGCTATTGCCGAGGCCCTATTACGCACGGTGAAGGATGCTGTGTTTGAGGTGCTGAAGAATCCAGAGGACTATCGTAACCGTGCTGCCATCATGTGGGCCAGTTCTTTGTCGCACAACGACTTGACGGAGTGTGGCACGGAGAAGGACTTTGCCTGCCATAAGCTTGAACATGAACTTAGCGGACTCTTTGGCGTCACTCATGGTGCGGGTCTGGCGGCCATCTGGGGCTCCTGGGCGCGATATGTGATGGACAAACACCTCAACCGTTTTGTGAAGTTCGCCGTCAATGTGATGGGTGTCACTAATGATTTCTCCGAACCTCGTCAGACCGCCCTGCGTGGCATTGAGGCCACCGAGCGTTTCTTCCGTGCCATCGGCATGCCCACGAGCATACCCGCCCTTATCGGTCGTCAGGCCACAGAGGAGGAGATTGAAACGCTTGTTGCTAAGTGTAGCCGTGGTGGCAAGCTGACCATAGGTGCGATGGAAGTTCTCAATTCTTCAGATATGGCAGCCATCTACCGCCTCGCTAATGAGTAAGAAAATCTATAGAGTAATATGGAATATATGTCACAAGAGGGCTACGACAAACTCGTGGCCGAATTGCGTCAGATGGAGAATGTGGAACTGCCGCAAGTCAGAGATGCCATAGCTGAGGCACGCGACAAAGGCGATCTCAGTGAGAACTTCGAATATCATGCCGCCAAGCGTGAGCAAGCACGACTGCTGGGGCGCATCCGTTTCAAGCAAAAGGTGTTGGCCAATGCACGTGTGATAGATATGTCACGACTGGGCACAGACAGTGTACAACTGCTCAGTAGAGTGGAGATGACGAACCTCACCACAAATACCCGCATGACCTATACTATCGCCAGCCCCAACGAAGCGAACCTGCGTGAAGGCAAAATATCTATCAAGTCACCTATTGCTCAGGCACTATTGAACAAAAAGGTAGGCGACGTCGTCGACGTGCGAGTCCCTGCAGGCATGATGAAGTTCCGTATAGAGAGCATCTCACTCTAATAGTATAAACTATAATTGTAGAATCAATACAAAGATCATATATGGAAGACAGTGCATTGAACAGATATCTGGATGAGATAGGGCATAGCAACCTGCTGAGTGACGAGGAGGAACGTGAACTGTCGAGGAAGATCAGGCTTGGCGATGAGCGGGCGTTGGCACGACTGGTGGAAACCAATCTGAAGTTTGTCGTCGTGGTCGCCAGACAGTATAAAGGCAACGGTCTGGCGATGGAGGACCTGGTGAGCGAGGGTAACATCGGACTGATGAAGGCTGCCTCGAGGTTTGATGGCGAGAAGGGAGTGAGGTTCGTGAACTTTGCTGCCGGCCACGTGCGTCGTCAGATAGAAAAGGCCATCTCTCAGCAGGCCGGTCTCTATCAGGTGCCTAAGGACACCGCCACCGATGTGTCTGCCCGTCAGCAGAGCAAGGCCCTGTCTGTGGATGCGCCCTTAGGCCGCCGGGCGAATATGAGTCTGTTGTCTGTCTTGGTGAATCCAGACTCTCCTATGGCCGACGAACGGGTACACTCAGAAGCTATCGAGAATGCGATAGAGTTTGCCCTGCTGTCGCTGAGCCAGCGAGAGAGTCAGGTGGTGAACGCGTACTTCGGCATCATGCAGGAGCATGAGACGATGGCGGAGATCGCTGAGGACATGGGGCTGAAGCGTGAACGGGTGCGCCAGATTCGTGACAAGGCCGTCCGAAAACTGCGGAAGACGTACAAGCAGAAGCTTAAAGACCTGCGTTATCCGCGTAGCTGATAAAGGGTTATTTTATAAAGTCCTAAGAGTATGAAAATCAGGGCCTAAAAGAAAGAGAGTCAGGAAGCAGTCCTAACTCTCTTTATGCACGTCGTTGCGGAAGGTGAGGGATTCAAACCCCCGATACCCGAAAGGGGTATACCGGATTTCGAGTCCAGCGCGATCGATCACTCTGCCAACCTTCCTAATGTCAAACCTTAAAACCTTTTCTCGCCTGAAATGCGGATGCAAAGGTATAATAATTTTCTGATACCACCAAATTTATTCGAAAGAAAGTTTGCTCAAGCGGTTTTTTAGTTGCTCAGCCTCGCTTTTCCGGATGCTCAGACGTATCTCGCAAGTGTTCTCGTAGGTTTGGGAGACGATGCGTGGCTGCATCTCCTTGACGATGCGCATCACGTCGTTCATCATCGGGTAGGGGAAGCTGTAGGTGATGGTTTCCTCCACCTGCCGTGTCTCTATCTCACTATGTGCGATGGCGTCGGCAGCCGCTTCACGGTAGGCCACGATGAGTCCACTGGTACCGAGGTTCACGCCACCATAGTAGCGTACGACGACAATCAGTATGTCGGTCAGTTCGTTGCTGTTGATCTGCCCAAGGATGGGCTTGCCGGCCGTACTTGACGGCTCTCCGTCGTCGTTGGCTCTGTATTCTGTCCGCTCAGGCCCCAGCATATAGGCATAGCAGACGTGCCGGGCGTCGTAGTATTTCTTGCGGTATCCGGCAATGATCTGCTTGATGTCCTCGACCGTCTCGACATGATGAGCGAAGGCGAGGAACTTACTACGCTTCTCGGTGTAGTAACCCTCGCCTTCGGTCTTGATCGTTCTGTATTCGTCGTTAAGCATTATACTCCTGCCAGGACTTGATCTTCACATCCTCGAGGTTCATGGCGGTAAAGGCCTCGATAAAGGCCTTGGCCAGACGGACATTGGTCATCAGAGGGATGTTGTGGTCGATGGCGCCACGGCGGATCTTGTAGCCGTTAGTCAGCTCACGCGAAGAATGGTTCTTGGGTACATTGATGACCAAGCCGACCTTGTGCTGTGAGATGAGGTCCATCACGTTGCAGTCGCTCTCCTCGTCAGGCCAAGCTACGGCAACAGCCTTCACACCGTTGTCGTTGAAGAACTTGGCTGTTCCGGCAGTGGCATAGATGGTGTAACCCTTCTTGGCCAGCTGCTGAGCAGGCTCCAGCAGAGACACCTTACCCTTGGCACCACCAGAGGAGATGAGCACGGCGTCCTTAGGAATAGAGTAGCCTGTGGCAATCAGTGAGTTGAGCATGGCCTCGTTGAGGTCGTCGCCTAAGCAGCCCACCTCACCTGTAGAACTCATGTCCACGCCCAATACGGGGTCGGCGTTCTGCAGACGGGCAAAGGAGAACTGTGACGCCTTCACGCCGATGCGGTCGATATCGAACTCGCTCTTCTCCGGCTTCTGGTAAGGAGCGTCAAGCATGATCTTCGTGGCCGTCTCGATGAAGTTGCGCTTTAGGATCTTCGACACGAAGGGGAACGAGCGCGAGGCACGGAGGTTACACTCGATGACCTTCACCTCACGGTTCTTAGCCAGGAACTGGATATTGAAAGGACCGCTGATGTTCAGCTCGGCAGCGATCTTATGGGCAATCTTCTTAATCTGGCGGATGGTAGAGAAGTAGATGTGCTGGGCGGGGAACACCATCGTGGCATCACCGGAGTGTACGCCAGCATACTCCACATGCTCGGAGATCGCATACTCGATCACCTCGCCCTTGTCGGCCACGGCGTCGAACTCTATCTCCTTCGTCTCGGTCATGAACTTAGATACCACCACCGGGAACTCCTTCGACACCTCGGTAGCCATATTGAGGAAGCGATGTAACTCTTCCTCATCGTAGCAGACGTTCATCGCTGCACCAGAGAGTACATACGAAGGACGCACAAGGACGGGATAGCCCACCTTGGCCACGAACTCCTTCACGTCGTCGAAACTCGTCAGTGCTCTCCATGCCGGCTGGTCGATGCCCAGCTTGTCGAGCATGGCAGAGAACTTGTCGCGGTTCTCGGCACGGTCGATGTTCACAGGCGATGTTCCCAGCACGGGCACGCCCTGACGATAGAGCTTCATGGCGAGGTTGTTAGGAATCTGTCCACCCACAGAGACAATCACACCACGCGGCTGTTCGAGATCGATGACGTCGAGCACACGCTCCAGTGAGAGCTCATCGAAGTAGAGACGGTCGCACATATCATAGTCGGTAGAGACGGTCTCGGGGTTATAGTTGATCATGATCGACTTGTAACCCAGCTTGCGGGCGGTGTTGATGGCATTCACAGAGCACCAGTCGAACTCCACACTCGAACCGATACGGTATGCACCTGATCCTAAGACGACTACAGACTTCTCGTTGTTGTAGTAGTTAATGTCATGGGCGGCTACATACTTCTCTCCTTCAGGATTGCCAAAGGCAGGTGTGTGGGTGTAGGTGAAGTAGAGGTAGTTAGTCAGCTCGGGATGCTCAGAGGCTACTGTAGGTATGCGCTTTACGCTCGGCACGATGCCATGCTGCTTACGATACTTGCGAACCTCCAGGTTCTCTTTCTCCATATTACCGCTCTGAGGCTTTAATACGAAACGGGCGATCTGGAAGTCACTGAATCCGCAGCGCTTCACTTCGAGCAGCAACTCGTCGGGCAGCTCCTCGAGCGTGTTGTATTTCTGCAGCTCGTGCTTCAGGTCTACGATGTGCTTCAGGCGCTCCAGGAACCAGACGTCGATCTTGGTCAGCTGCTCAATGCGCTCGATGGTATAACCCTCTTCGAGTGCCTGGGCAATGGCGAAGATACGGAGGTCGGTGGGGTTGGCCAGCTCTTCGTCGAGGTTATCGAACTTCGTATGGTCGTTACCCACGAAGCCGTGCATACCCTGACCGATCATGCGCAGACCCTTCTGCATCATCTCTTCGAAAGAACGTCCGATGGACATGATCTCACCCACCGACTTCATCGAAGAACCGATCTGGCGTGAGACGCCTGCGAACTTCGTGAGGTCCCAGCGGGGAATCTTACAGATCATATAGTCAAGGCTTGGAGCGACATATGCGGAAGATGTGGTACCCATCTCACCAATCTGGTCGAGCGTGTAGCCGAGGGCTATCTTGGCTGCGACGAAGGCGAGGGGATAGCCAGTGGCTTTTGAGGCGAGGGCTGAAGAGCGCGAGAGACGGGCGTTGATCTCGATGATACGGTAGTCGTTGGTCTCTGCGTTGAAAGCGAACTGAATATTGCACTCGCCGACGATGCCGAGGTGCTTGACGCACTTGATGGTGATCTCCTGCAGCATCTTCACCTGTTCCTCCTTCAGTGAACAAGTCGGAGCTACCACGATCGACTCACCCGTGTGGATGCCGAGGGGGTCGAAGTTCTCCATCGAGGCAACGGTGAAGCAACGGTCGTTGGCATCACGGATGCACTCGAACTCAATCTCCTTCCAACCCTTCAGCGACTCCTCGACGAGGATCTGCGGGGCGAAGGTGAAGGCTGACTCTGCCAGCTCAACGAAGCGCTTCTCGTCAGGACAGATGCCTGAGCCGAGACCGCCGAGGGCATAGGCTGAGCGGATCATGATGGGGAAGCCGATCTCGTGGGCGGCCTTCAGTGCATCTTCCATCGACTCGACGGCGTGCGACACAGGCACCTTCAGATTGACCTCGGCCAGCTTTTTAACAAAAAGGTCGCGGTCCTCAGTGTTCATGATGGCCTCGACGCTTGTTCCTAAGACTTCAACTCCGTATTCTTTCAGTGTCCCGTTCTGATAGAGCTCTGTTCCGCAGTTCAGTGCGGTCTGCCCTCCGAACGCCAGAAGAATACCGTCGGGCCGTTCCTTCTTAATGATTTCCGTCACGAAATGTGTATTCACCGGCTGGAAATACACCTTGTCTGCAATACCTTCACTGGTCTGGATGGTTGCGATGTTCGGGTTGACAAGTACGCTCTTGATGCCTTCTTCGCGAAGGGCTTTCAAGGCTTGTGAACCAGAGTAGTCAAACTCTCCTGCTTGTCCAATCTTCAAGGCACCCGATCCGAGTACCAACACCTTTTTCAGTTCTTTCTTCATTTTGGGTTGATTTTGATATCCTAAACTAAATCGCGTGCAAAGGTACGAAGTTTTTCGCAAAACACCAAAAAGTATGAAACGTATTTTGTTAAAATTGAGAAGGTTTTTTCAAACGCGCTAAGAATGAAATATTAACGGTATTTTTATGCAAAAGGGAGTGATGTATCTGAATGTTTCCGGATTAATTGCCACGAATATCAGAAATAATTCGTAACTTTGCAGCGTGAAGACAGAGATATTGGAACAATTGAATGACAGTCAGCGCATTGCAGTAGAGTATTGCGACGGGGCCAGTCTGGTGATTGCTGGTGCAGGATCGGGCAAGACCAGAGTGCTGACATATAAGATTGCTTGGCTGCTGGAGAAGGGAAAGGAACCTGGTAACGATCCCATCAAGCCATGGAATATCCTTGCGCTGACGTTTACGAACAAGGCCGCACGGGAGATGAAAGAGCGTATCGGACGACTGGTGGGAGAAGAGGAGGCCAGATATCTGCAAATGGGAACATTCCATAGTGTCTTTGCAAGAATCCTCCGAGCCGAGGCTGAGCGCATTGGGTATAATTCCAACTTCACGATTTACGACCAGACTGATGCCCGTTCATTGGTGAAGGCCATCATCAAGGAAATGGGCCTCGATGATAAAGTCTATAAGCCCTCGTCGGTGTCGGACCGTATCTCAATGGCCAAGAACCACCTGCTGTTACCACAGGCGTATGCTCAAAGCAGTTGGGCAAAAGACGATGCCACCCAGAAACGGCCACAGGTGTCTAATATATATAATAGGTACGCGGAACGGTGTCGTCAGGCTAACGCAATGGACTTCGATGACCTGCTGGTGCAGACGTGGCTGTTGTTCCAGAATCACGAAGATGTACGACAGAAGTATGTAGATAAGTTTCATTTTGTACTCGTCGATGAGTACCAGGATACGAACTTTGCCCAGCAGGCCATCGTCTATCAGTTGACGAAGGAGCGCCAGAAGGTGTGTGTGGTGGGTGATGACGCCCAGAGCATCTATTCCTTCCGAGGGGCAAACATCGATAATATCCTCAACTTCCAGAGCCAATACACCAATGCCCGATTGTTCAAACTCGAACAGAACTATCGGAGTACGCAGTTGATCGTTCAGGCGGCGAACTCGTTGATTCGAAGAAACGAACGGCAGATCCCGAAGAATGTGTTCTCGAAGAATGAACATGGCGAGCGACTGCAACTGAAGCCTGCCTACTCAGATAAGGAGGAGGCGATGATCGTGTGTCAGGATATCAAGCGCCTGCGTCGGCAGGATCATTGCAACTGGAATGACTTTGCTATTCTCTATCGTACGAACTCGCAGAGCCGGAGCTTTGAGGAACAGATGCGCAAGGATGGCATACCCTATCGTATCTATGGTGGTCTGAGTTTCTACCAGCGTAAGGAGATCAAGGACGTGATAGCCTACTTCCGCCTGATTGCCAACCCCAACGACGAAGAGGCCTTCAAGCGTATCATCAACTACCCGGCGCGAGGTATCGGCGATACAACCGTCGGTAAGATTATCCAGACGGCGCAGACCTATGGGGTGAGTCTCTGGCAGGTCATCAAGGAGCCCGTGCTATTCCCAATGGATGTGAGCAAGGGTACCATGACGAAGATAAAGGCCTTCCGCGAACTGATCGAGGGCTGGATAGGGCGCGTCAACACAGAAGACGCCTATACGCTGGGACACGATATCATCATGACCTCAGGCATCAGTAAGGAAATCTATTCAGGTAGGAATCCAGAAGACATCTCGCGACAGGAAAACCTCGAGGAGTTCTTGGGAGGTATGCAGGACTTTGTGGAGAGCCGCAGGGAAGAGGATATGGGCGATGAGATATACTTGCCTGACTTCCTGCAAGAGGTGGCGCTGCTGACAGACCTCGACAGCGACGAGGGGGACTCAAACGACAAGGTAACGCTGATGACCATCCACTCAGCAAAGGGTCTTGAGTTCCCAACAGTGTTTGTCGTGGGACTGGAGGAGAATATCTTCCCCAGTCCGATGTGTACGAACTCGATGCGGGAACTCGAAGAAGAGCGCAGACTGCTTTACGTGGCCATCACCAGAGCCGAGAAACATTGTATCCTGACCTGCGCCCAGAACCGTTTCCGCTATGGACGGATGGAGTATGACACCCCATCGCGCTTTATCCGGGACATAGACCCAGAGCTTTTGGATATGCAGAGTGAGAAAGGTGGGGAAGACTCCTTCGGCAGTCGCAAGCAATGGATGCAGAACCCGAGACCTGTGGCGACGCAGTTCCGCGCCGATCCAAAGCCGAGGCAAGTGGCGCCAAGACAGCCGGAAAAGCCTGTTGACCCCTTTGGCCCGAACTTTAAACGGGTCTATAATGCGGTGGCTCCACGTCCGATGGTTACAGATGTGAGTGCTGGTGATCTACGTGAAGGCAGTACCATTGAGCATCAGCGCTTTGGTATCGGCACTGTGGTCAAGATAGAAGGAACGGGTGAGAATACCAAGGCTACCGTGGAGTTCCGTAATACAGGCACCAAGCAGCTATTACTGAAATTCGCGAAGTATAAGATTATCGGATAAAAGATTAGAGCGACTCGTCATCGGGTCGCTCTATGTTTCTTTGGCTTTTCTTGGGAAGATGACGCTTCTTACGAAGCCAGGCTGCCTTGCGGGCCTCATAGTCATCATGATGCTTCTCCAGGAACCCGTCAGCCATCACTATTGGTTTTTGAAACGGGCATAGACCACCTTCACTTCAATGGGCGTATTAAGACCTCCCATGAGCTTAGTGCTTGCTAATCCCATCTGGTTTTCAATGACAGACTCTGTGCTCGTTGAATTTACACTCGTCACGGCTATGGGCATCAGTAGCACCTTGTTCCAGTTAGGGTGCTTGTCCAACCATTCAGGATCAGAGGCCAGCCCCTTCCTCTTGTTCTCACTCAAAAGGGTGATAAGGTTGCCGATGTTTGAGAAGGTATAGCTGTTGGTGGTGGCCAGCGTAGACATGAAAGCACTCTTGTAATCATAGCTCTTCTCCTTTTCAAAGAAGACCTTCAGGCTGTCGGTGGGAATCATCATGATGCTCGTCGGTGCACTTAACAGATAAGGACTCTCAACAGTATTGCTGTTCTGACGCTGGAATGTCATGTTGACGGATAGCAGGGAGTCGGTCGTATGGCTCTGTACAATCTCGTCGACAGGCAACGTCACCTCTGTGAAGATGCCGGCGGGAGCCTTCAGATAGGTGCAACTCTGGTCTTCTACCAGACTTGCCAGTGCCTCCTTGTCGTTGGTCACCTGTGTGGTCTGGAGCACTTCGGGGGTTGACGAGGTTGCCAGGAACGAGATATACTCCGTATTACTTTTCTGGAAACGGTAGAATATACGCATCTCAATCACATAGAACTTAGCCATCAGTCCTAAGCCGTCTGCCAGTTCAAAGAAGAATCCCGGACAGATATTATTTGTAAAAGCATAGGAGTTCTTGAAATATTCCGGGTGATCGTAATAGTTTCGGAGGATATAGGTTCCGTAGTTGTTGTATTTGTTACCGTTTCTGTCCGTATATTCGTCAGAGAGGGAGATACGGGCATAATCAGTATAATCGGAAGTGCTCCTGATGCTGTCAGAGAAAGTCAGGTTGCTGAGACTGAAGAGGAAACTCTTCTTCAGACCGTCCTCACGGATGAATCCCTCTTTTCTGGGGTCGTAGTTGCTGTAGTAGGTCTCAGCCTCGCTCATGGGCTTGTTGAGTTCCAGAATGTTCATCTTCAAGGATGCAAGCGAGTCGCCAAAGCAGGCACTCTTGTCGAAGATCATCCATATCTCACAGGAGTCCGCCACGATGTTCCCTTCAGCATCTTTGGACAGGATCTCATTCCGTGTTGGCATCGAAAGACCTTCCTGGATGTTGAACTGCGCCATGAACTCAGTCTTCACATAGGTACCAGTCTCTGGATCCCTGACACGTCCAAAATAGGTGTCGTAATTCCGGGCGTAAACCGAGTCGACAAGTACGGAATGGGTATAGGCACTGAAGGAGCCGGTGCTTACCTCCAACTTGTCTGTCTCGTTCGTCAGTGACGAGCCAAGTGTGTCTGTATCTGTACTGCAAGAAAATATCGCCATTGCGGAGACTGCAATCGCTGTAACTAATTTGTATTTCATGTTTTTTCTGTCTGTTATCGTTGCCCTCAGTTTATTCTTCAGCAGGGAAGAGCGACTCGTAGAAGTCTTCACAGGCCTCTGCAACGTTGTCAGTATAACCGAGGAAGGGAATGTTCTTTTCTTTAGAATAGGCCAACAGTTCCTCGTTGACGAGGCTGTCAGACTGTACGATACCGTCACTATAATCGATGGCAAGCTTACCAAGCTCAATAAAGTCAAAGTCGTCCTTATAGCTTTTCAGGATGTCTGGAGTGGTCTCACGGAACTCAAGACACTGTTTGAAGTTGTTTCCGAGAGTCTTGTCAAGCTTCTGCGTGAAGAGCGATGATACCACTTTCGCATCTGCAAACGACGGCTCGTCGTGATAGGCCGTCTTCACATAGAGAGGCACGACGGCACTCATCCAACCCTGACAGTGGATGATATCGGGTACCCAACGGAGTTTCTTCACCGTCTCCAGTACACCACGTGCAAAGAAGATGGCGCGCTCACCGTTGTCAGGATAGTCCTCGCCCTGCTCGTCTTTCTCCATCAGGCGCTTTCCGAAATAGTCGTCGTTGTCGATAAAATAGACCTGTACCTTGGCCGATTGTATCGATGCGACTTTGATAATCAACGGATGGTCTGTGTCGTTGATAATCAAATTCATACCCGACAGGCGAATCACTTCATGCAACTGTCCTCGACGCTCATTGATAGTTCCCCATTTAGGCATGAACGTACGAATCTCGTGGTTGTGTTCCTGAATGGTTTGGGGCAGTACTCTGCCCATAATCGACAATGCGTTGTCGGGAACATAAGGAGATATCTCCTGATTGATGAATAAAACCTTCTTTTTTGCCATTCTTGTGATGATTTTACCTTGCAAAGGTACAAAAAAAAAATCACATAGGTGACATTCTGCTCAAGTTTTTAGCAAAAAGTGACATTTTTAGAGTCTTTTTTGGATTATTTTGGGCTTTTTACCCCATATTTGAGTGTATTAATGATATACTTAAAATGTCTAAAAAGACGTTGGCTATCTACAAAAAATATTGAAAATAAATTGCAAATAGTTGCATTTCTCAAATATTATGATTATATTTGCACATTAATCAACGAATCCGTATAGCAAAATGGCAAAGTACAACATTAACGAAAAAAAAGAAAAAGTGGCTGCTTACAGAAGCCTTGTAAGCCCTAAGATGATGGATGAAATGCAGGAAAAGATAATGAACATTATCGTCATGCAGAAGAAGTATCGTGACAAGGATTATTCTGCTAAGAAATTAGCTGAAGATTTAGGAACAAATACCCGCTATATTTCCGCAGTCGTCAATGTCCGCTTTCACATGAACTACACCTCTTTCGTCAACAAGTACCGTATCGACGAAGCCATGACAATCCTCGTAGACAAGCGTTATCAGGATCTCCGCATGGAGGAAGTCAGCGACATGGTTGGATTCTCTAACCGTCAGTCGTTCTATGCTTCGTTCTACAGGATGATTGGTATCACCCCGAGGATGTACCGTCTGCAGCACCTGAAGCAGCATCCCTCTATGAAAGCTACCAAGCGCAAGCCGAAAGCATAAGCATGAAGCAAGAAACAGGAATCCACGATTTCAACTATCGGGATGAGCGGTTTGCTGACTTGCAACTGCTTAGATATCAACTGAAAGGTTTTGAGAAACTTGCCCCTAAGCAGAAAGAACTTATTTATTATCTTTCGAAAGCTACACTATACGGCAGGGATATTACATTCGATCAGTTTGGGAAGTACAACCTCAGGATTCGCAAGATGATGGAGGTTGTTTTTACTGACTTGAATGTCAGTCGCGATACGGAGGCGTTTCAGGCTTTGGAGGTATACCTGAAGCGCATCTGGTTCTCCAATGGCATATATCATCACTATGGCAGTGAGAAGATGATGCCGGGTTTCTCGCCCGACTATCTTCGTGAACAACTTCAAAAGGTAGACACCTGTCGGCTGCCTCTCAGACCTGGAGAGACGGTCGATGAGATGTGTGCAGAACTCTTCCCCGTGATGTTTGATCCGCAAGTTCTCCCTAAGCGGGTGAACAAGGCTGATGGCGAAGACCTGATCCAGACCTCCGCCTGTCATTTCTACGAAGGTGTCGCCCAGACAGAGGCAGAAGCCTTCTACGACCAGATGAAAGCCAATGAGTCGAAGAAAGATATGCCCCCTTCATACGGACTGAACTCGACACTGATAAAAGAAGACGGCCAAGTGAAGGAGGTCGTCTGGTCTGCCAATGGTCGTTACGCCAACACCATCCGTCACATCATCTATTGGCTGAGGAAGGCCGCAGCGGTGGCTGAAAGTGAACAACAGAAGAAGGTGATTGAACTTCTGATAAGTTATTATGAATCAGGTGATTTACAAACATTCAATCAATATTGTATTGAATGGCTACAGACACATGACTCTGCCATCGATTTCATCAACGGATTCATTGAAGTCTATGGGGACCCGTTGGGTCTGAAAGGCTCATGGGAAGGACTGGTGGAGTATATCGATGAGGTAGCCACTCAGCGTACTCGCACCATCAGTAGCAACGCCCAGTGGTTTGAGGACCATTCTCCAGTAGACCCGAGGTTCAGGAAGCCGCAGGTGAAGGGTGTCTCTGCCAATGTAATCTGTGCAGCGATGCTTGGTGGCGACGAATATCCGTCCACTGCCATTGGCATCAACCTCCCCAATGCCGACTGGATCAGAGCAGAATACGGTTCCAAGAGCATCACCATCAGCAATATCACCGATGCCTATAACAAGGCAGCACACGGTAATGGTTTCAAGGAGGAATTCGTCATCGACCAGGAAACATTGGATTTGATTGGGAAATATGGAGATGTCTGCGATGACCTGCATACCGATTTGCATGAGTGTCTTGGTCATGGCAGCGGTAGACTCCTTCCTGGCGTTGACCCGGATGCCTTGAAAGCCTATGGCAACACCATCGAGGAGGCGAGGGCAGATCTCTTCGGACTTTATTATATTGCCGATCCCAAACTGGTGGAGCTGGGCCTCACGCCTGACAAGGAAGCCTTTAAGTCGCAGTATTATACCTATATGATGAATGGCCTGATGACGCAGCTGATACGAATCACTCCCGGCAACCAGATCGAAGAGGCTCACATGCGAAACCGGGCCTTGATAGCCCACTGGTGTCTGGAGAACGGGGATGCCGTCCGGATGGTCAAACGCGATGGAAAGACATTCGTGGAGGTGGTCGACTATGCTGCCCTCCGTCAGCTCTTTGCCCGCCTGCTGGCTGAGATCCAGCGCATCAAGAGCGAGGGTGACTTCGACGCCGCCCGTGCATTGGTAGAGCGCTATGCCGTTCATGTGGATGCTGAGCTGCATCAGGAGGTGTTGGATCGCTATCGCCGTCTGGATCTCGCGCCTTATAAGGGATTCATCAATCCCATGATGCTGCCAGTCTATGATCAGAATGGTCAGATGACGGATGTGCAATTATATTATGGTGAGAGCTATGCGCATCAGATGCTCAGGTACAGCGCAGAGTATGGAACATTGATTTGAGGCCGATGAATCAGGATGTCAATAGTCAGGTGAATGCCATCAAGCAGTCGTTCCGTCAGATGATGGATGGTGCTGTCGCGCAGTCGATGCGTCAGAAAGGTCTGGACTATCATCTGAACTGGGGCGCCACGCTGCCCCGACTGCGCGAAAAGGCCGATGAGATCGGCAAGAACTACGATCTTGCCATCGCCCTATGGAAGGAGAACGTACGGGAGTGTAAGATCCTGGCCACGATGATCATGCCTGCCGATGAGGTGTTGCCTGAGGTTATCGATATCTGGATGGAACAGACGCCCACACAGGAGATAGCCGAGCAGGCAGCCTTCAACCTCTATCAGTACCTGCCTTATGCCCCCGAGAAAGCCTACACTTGGATAGCTTCAGACAAGGATCTCTACCAGTTGTGCGGCTTCCATATCCTGTCACGTCTGTTTATGAATGGTCAGGAACCAAACGAGCGTGGCATCAACGAATTCATCGACCAGGCGTTGGCGGCCCTGCAAGGGGAGAGCGTGATGGTAAAGAAGGCCGCCATGTTGAGCGTCCAACGCTTTGCAGAGCTCGGTCTGGTTTACCAGCGACTGGCTAAAAGCGCAATAAAAACAATTAATTTAGATTTTTTATAAATAAACTGTCTTTAGTCTCTTTGAAAATGTGTACCTTTGTGCGGTTTTCGAAGACTTGACAGTTTTTACGATGGCAATATCGAATAAGGAAAGTGTGATTAGCGCCGTGGAGCGTATCTTGGATAACTATCTTGAGATGAACAATCATCGCAAGACGTTGGAGCGTTATACCATCCTGCGGGCCATCTATAACATCAATGGTCATTTCACGTTGGACGAGCTGAATGCAAAGCTGATCAAGGATATGAATTTCCACGTGAGCAGGGCCACGATGTACAACACCCTCAACTTGCTTATGGAGCTGCGCCTGGTTATCCGTCACCGCTTTCAGGGTACGACGAAGTATGAGGCATGCTACGATAATACCAGTCATTGCCATCAGATCTGTACGATGTGTGGCAAAGTGAGTGAGTTCAAGTCGCCCGAGATCAGCTCGGCCGTGGAGAATCTCCAGACACGACGGTTCCGTAAGGATGGTTTCACCCTCTATGTGTATGGTGTCTGCAGCACCTGTCAGGCCAAGATCACGAAGCGGAATAAGCATAAAGAAATCAATAAAGCTAAACGATAAATTATGAACAAAGGAAAAGTTGATGTCCTGTTGGGTTTGCAATGGGGCGATGAGGGAAAAGGTAAGGTGGTCGACGTGCTGACCCCCAAGTACGATGTGGTGGCCCGTTTCCAGGGTGGTCCTAATGCCGGCCACACGCTGGAGTTCGAAGGCCAGAAGTATGTGTTGCGCTCGATTCCATCGGGTATCTTCCAGGGTGGTAAGGTGAACATCATCGGCAATGGCGTGGTGCTCGCTCCAGACCTCTTCATGGACGAGGCTAAGGCCCTCGAGGCCAGCGGTCACGACCTGCACAGCCGCCTGCACATCTCAAAGAAGGCCCATCTCATCATGCCGACGCACCGTGTGCTCGATGCCGCCTACGAGGCCCAGAAGGGAAAGAACAAGGTGGGCACCACGGGTAAGGGCATTGGTCCGACCTATACCGATAAGATCAGCCGCAATGGTCTGCGTGTGGGTGATATCCTCGAGAACTTCCCCGAGAAGTACGCCAAGGCCAAGGCCCGTCATGAGGCCATCCTGAAGTCGCTCAACTTCGACTACGACATCACCGAGGTGGAGAAGAAGTGGCTCGAGGGCGTTGAATACCTCCGCCAGTTCCCCATCGTCGATTCCGAGCACGAGATCAACAATATTCTCCGTGAGGGCAAAAGCGTGCTCTGCGAGGGCGCCCAGGGTACGATGCTCGACATCGACTTCGGCAGTTATCCTTTCGTCACCTCGTCCAACACCATCTGCGCCGGAGCTTGTACCGGTCTGGGCATCGGCCCGAACAAGATTGGCGATGTCTATGGCATCATGAAAGCCTACTGCACCCGTGTTGGTGCTGGTCCTTTCCCCACGGAGTTGTTCGATGAAACGGGCAAGACCATCCGTGACCTCGGCCACGAGTATGGTGCAGTGACAGGCCGTGAGCGCCGTTGTGGCTGGATCGACCTTGTCGCCCTGAAGTATTCAATCATGGTCAACGGTGTCACCCAGCTCATCATGATGAAGAGCGACGTGCTTGATGGCTTCGACACCATCAAGGCCTGCGTAGCCTACAAGCAGAATGGCGTTGAAATCGACTACTTCCCTTATAATATAGAAGAAGGTATCGAGCCTGTCTATCAGGAGCTGCCGGGCTGGAAGACGGATATGACGAAGTTCACCAGCGAGGATCAGTTCCCGAAGGAGTTCAACGATTACATCAAGTTCCTGGAGGCTCAGCTCGAGACACCTATTAAGATTATTTCCATCGGTCCCGATCGCGACCAAACCATCGTTCGTAAGTAATGGCACAGAAACCAAGTATTCCAAAAGGAACGCGTGACTTCGGCCCATCCGAGATGGCCAAGCGCAACTATATCTTCGACACCATCAAACAGGTGTACCAGCTCTATGGCTTCCAGCAGATAGAGACACCTGCGATGGAAACCCTCCAGACCCTGATGGGCAAGTACGGCGAAGAGGGCGACAAGTTGCTCTTCAAAGTACTCAACTCAGGTGACTTCCTTTCAAAGGTCAGCGACCAGGAGATGTCTGCTCTCAAGTCCCAGAACCCGAACAAGGTGGCAGCCATGCTCTGTGAAAAGGGTCTCCGCTACGACCTCACCGTCCCCTTCGCCCGCTACGTGGTGATGCACCGTGAGGAACTGCAGTTGCCCTTCAAGCGTTATCAGATGCAGCCCGTGTGGCGGGCTGACCGCCCGCAGAAAGGCCGTTACCGTGAGTTCTGGCAGTTCGACGGTGACATCGTGGGCTCCGACTCCCTGCTTAACGAGGTGGAGCTGATGCAGATCATCGACACCGTCTTCACCCGTTTCGGGGTGCGTGTGCAGATCAAGATCAACAACCGTAAGATTCTTACAGGAATAGCCGAAGTCATCGGGGCTGCCGATAAGATCGTCGACATCACCGTCGCCATCGATAAACTCGATAAAATCGGCCTCGACAACGTGAACCAGGAACTTCGTGAGGATGGCCTCTCCGAGGAACAGATCGCCAAACTTCAGCCTATCATCACCCTCGAAGGTACCAACGAGCAGAAACTTGATACCATCGCCGACGTGCTCAAAGACAGCGAGATCGGCCTCAAGGGTGTCGATGAAATCCGCTATATCCTTTCCGCCTTATGTCCAGTAGACTGCGGTACTTCCGCAGTCCTCCACAACGAGCTTCAACTCGACCTCACGCTGGCCCGTGGCCTGAACTACTACACCGGCGCCATCTTCGAGGTGAAGGCCCTCGACGTACAGATCGGCTCTATCACAGGCGGAGGCCGCTACGACAACCTGACGGGCATTTTCGGCATGCCGGGCATCTCTGGTGTGGGCATCTCCTTTGGCGTGGATCGTATCTACGACGTGCTCAACGCTCTCGACTGCTATCCTAAGGATGCTGTCAACGGCACCCAGCTGCTCTTCATCAACTTCGGTGAGAAAGAGACCGCCTACTGTCTGCCCCTCGTCGCCAAGGCTCGTGAGGCTGGCATCCGCACGGAGATATTCCCCGATAGTGCCAAGATGAAGAAGCAGATGTCCTACGCCAATGCCAAGCAGATTCCCTTCGTCGCCCTCGCTGGTGAGAACGAGATGGCTAAAGGCAAGCTGACCTTAAAGAATATGGTCACAGGAGAACAGCAACTCGTTACAATAGAGGAACTTATCGAAAAGGTTAAATGTTAAGAAGATGAGACACCTGAAAAGAATCATCCTTTTAATCTGTGTCATCTGTGGCTTCATGGCTGCGACCCCCGACAAGACCACGACGATCTTCATCATCGGCGACTCCACCGCTGCCAATAAAGACCTCTCTAAAGGCAAACTCGAGCGTGGTTGGGGGATGGCCCTGCAGTGCTTCTTCGACGATAATATCCTCGTCGACAACCATGCTGTCAACGGGCGCTCATCGCTCTCCTTCCTCAACGAAGGTCGCTGGGACAAGGTGCTGGAGCGTCTGAAGCCAGGCGACTATGTCATCATCCAGTTTGGTCATAACGACGAGAAAGCCCCTAAGGATCGTCACACCGATCCCGGCTCCACCTTCGACTACAATCTGGCCAAGTATGTCCGTGAGACCCGTGAGCATGGGGGCATCCCGGTGCTGATGAGTTGTGTCGTGCGACGTAACTTTGCCAAGGTCACGCATAAGAACGATGACGACGAGAAACTGCGCAACACCACCTTTGCCGATGGCGGACTACTCGTAGAGGGTGACTCGCTCGTCGATACCCACGGCCTCTATCGTATTGCGCCCCGTGATGTCGCCGAACGTATGAACTGCCATTTCATCGATGCCAATCAGATCACCCACGACCTCGAACAAGGACTTGGCACCGAGGCCTCGAAGAAACTCCACATGTGGTATCTGCCTGATACAGAGCCCACTGAGCCGAAGGGCAAGCAAGATAATACACATTATAATATATATGGTGCCCATGTCGTTGCCCGCTTGCTGGCCGATGCCCTCTGCGAGGAGATCCCTGTGCTCAAGGCCTATCGTACCGATGCCAATATCACCGTCGACCGCTTAGGCCGTGGCGAATACATGAACCTCGATGATGCCGTAGCCGCCGCACTGGCTTCCTCAAAGGCTGAGACTACTATCCAGATTCTCGGAGGCGAGTGGGAGAGACCCCAACTGCCGAAGAAGTCGCGCATCCGTTTCATCCTCCGTCAAGGCGCCACGTTCAAGTAAACGGCCCTTAAATTTTTTATCGTTAGCGTTTGAGTATACGCGAACAACCGTTTGAGTATACGCAAACGGTTGTTTGAGCCAAGGCGAACGGTAGTAAGGATAGGGTAAAACCCCTGTGATGATGCCTGTTAACCCCTATAAACTGCCATCAGTATCCCTGTTAACAGGCATCATCAACAACATAAGAAGGCACCTGTAACAACGATATAAAGCATCAATAACAACATAAGAAGGCACCTGCAACAACAAAAGAGCCATTATCACTGAGGTTTTCCCACGTCCTTGCAGCATCAAAAGCCGCTCAGTAGCGCCATCTGGTGCAGGATAGGTGCAGGATAGTAGCTCTATTTTGAACCTATCCAGCACCGTACTTTGCCTGATTACCAATAACTTACACACCTCAGTAGCTCCAATAGCTCTATTTTTTTTGCAACGATAGATATGATGTTTACTCTCCTTAGGCCATCTTGTATGCTATAATATCACACCCGCTCGAAATAAATCAATTTAAATTTGGTTATTTCGTTACTTCTTCGTACCTTTGCACCTAATCACTGGCACATACCTCAGAGGAGGGCCTGTGTGACTTTGTGGGTAAAACAACGCAGATGGAGCTAATTAATAATGTAGGTAAGACGCTGCGCGATGACTTGATGCAGCAGTTGCAGCCAGGAAGTCGATTGTCAATAGCGGCCTCCTGCTTCTCCATCTTGAAAAACGTGCCTGTTCTGAGAAACAGACACGTAAAAGATACGAATTGCATCAACAAATTGTGAAACTAAAAGAAGAATTATCCCTGTGAGCAATGATAAATAAGAAATCAATTCGATTCTATAAAGACCATAAAGTTCGTGCTGTATGGGACGAGGAGAACAATCATTGGTGGTTCTCCGTCCTTGATATCGTAGGTGCCATCAACGAGCAGGATGACCACGAGAAAAACCGCAACTATTGGAAGTATCTGAAAGCGAAGTTGCGTAAGAAACAGAGTGAGGTGGTTAGTGACACTACCCAACTGAAACTGACGGCTTCTGATGGTAAGAAGTACAACACCGATGTTATCAGTCAGGCTGGCGTAGAAGAACTCGCAAAATCCATTCGCAACCAGCAGGCTATGGCCTTTCTGGATTGGTTTAAATATAGCGAGAATACTATCGATGGACAAAGTCGAAAGAAGGCCTATACGCTTTGGGAGAGCAATCTCGTGGCTGATAAAGACGTGGGCAAGGTAAAGTCGTTGCAACAAATACATGCTTTCTTGTTCGGAGGTCTCTATGACTTTGCCGGAAAAATCCGCACTAAGACCATCTCAAAAGGCAACACTCTTTTCTGCCTGGCTGAACATCTGCATAATTATCTGAAGACAGTTGAGGCAATGCCAGAGACGACCTTCGATGAGATTGTAGAAAAGTATGTAGAGATGAACGCTGCCCATCCGTTTATGGAGGGCAATGGGCGTAGCACTCGTATTTGGCTGGACTTGATTTTCAAGAAACGAATGAAAATGTGCGTAGATTGGAGTAAGATAGATAAACGTGAATACCTGGATGCGATGATAGCAACCCATATTTCTGATAACAGCAAGATTCGTGAATTATTAAGACAGGCTCTGACAGACCGCATTAAAGACCGCGAAATCTTTATGAAAGGTATTGACTATTCATATTATTATGAGCAAGAGGATTGAAGAAGAATAAAACAATACAATAATGGAAAAACTGAATATGCAGACCACCAACGTCGTGGATGAGAATATAAAGAGGATTGGGGAGTTGTTCCCTAATTGCTTGACGGAACGACTGAATGAGAAAGGACAGCCGGAAACGGCTATCGACTTCGACCAACTCAGACAGGAGTCTCGCCAACGACCAAGTAGCCGACAACTTCGAGCAGATATTCGAGTACTATAGTAAAGATACAATCAGAAGAATACTGTAAAATATGTAAGACTATGGATATGGAAAAATCATGGAGTATTGCCTTGGAATCAATAGCTATTGTAAGTGTTCTTAGTGCAATAGTGTATGGTGCAATATACGGGCTCTTGAGATTCTATCAAGATTATCGCGAGAGACGAATAATAGAATATGAAAATTTTCAAAAATCTTTTGATAATCTTGTTTCGAATTTAACATCAAATAATCCTGCAGCTCAATTGTCAGCAGCCGTACTACTTAGGAGATATTTTAAGGTCTCACAAGATGACAATTCAGAAATAATTGATTCACGAATCGCACGATTTATTTCTAATAAGGCAAAAAAATATTTGAGACCAATTGACTTGAAATATAAAAAGGATTTGAGATTAGAAGCGATAAGCGAAATTTCTTCTTTACTACGGAGGTTACCAACAGGTGTTTTTCAAAAAACCTTGGCTGATGGCTTGGGATTTGCCACAGACTTGTCTTTCTGTGATTTGCAAAAAACAAATTTGCAAGATGTCTTGTTAGATAACAAATATCAAGATATTATTATGAGAAAGACAGATTTTTATCTTTCAGATTTATCTTATGCTAATCTCGAAGGTATTGTAGGACATGAAATTATCTTCTATCATGCAATTTTGTTCTGTGCTCGTATAAAGAATTGTGATTTTTCGAAGGGCAATTTTAGAGGAGCAGATTTGACTGATGTTTCATTCAAAAGATGTGACCTTTCTGGGGCTGACTTTACAGATGCAGTAAATATTCCACCATCAATAAAAGAGGTTCTTAATAATGGTATATTTCCTGAAGCCTGTGTACTTTCCGCGAAGCATGAGTCTAAAGATAAGGCAATCTTTTTCTCTATGCCAGGTGTGATGTCAAAAACAGACGAGTTGATTACAAAAGATTATAAACAAATATTGGAAAGAAAAGGATATGAAGTCATTTATTATAAGAGTGACGATTATCCTCGTTTTGGGCAATTTAATAGAGTGAGACATGATATCATGCGTTCTTCTGGAATGATAGCATTTGGGTTAAAACAAATACACATTCCTCAAGCTTCATATCGTCCAGGAACAAAAGAAGAAACCGAATGGAATGGGAAATGGCTCTCTACTCCTTGGAGTGAAGTAGAGGTTGGTATGGGGTTGATGAGAGGCATGCCAATACTTCTTGTATGCGATCCAGACATTAATGATGGCGTGTTTGATGGAGGATTAAGCGAATGTTTTGTCGCAAAAGTCTCTACTACAGAAGATTGCAGGAAAATTGAATATAATAAGTTCGTTGATGAGTGGTTATCCAAGTTATAGCAGAAAAAGAATAGGGAATCGTTATATATGAAAGGTAACTACATAAATAATTGTAGAATGAAATTCAAATTAAGGCAAACAACAATTGGTTTAACAATTCATACATGAAACGAATCTACGAATACGAAGACTTGCAACCAGTATTTTATCGGTTGCTGCAAGATAAGGAGTCGAGTGACTTGGAGTTTAAGTCGGCGAAAGGGGGATTTCCTCATTCGTTTTGGGAAACGTATTCCTCGTTTGCCAATACGGATGGTGGGGCCTTGACTTTAGCATTGGCCTACTCGGAAGAAGAAATAACCAACGAGCGACTTCAACATGCACTGAATATGCATAAGGCTGATATTACAGCGATGTTGGGACAGATGTGTGCAACACATTTACTTGAGTCTTCTGGTCATGGAAGGGGAACGAAGTCTCATGTTTATGGACTAAATGTTGCTCTTCCAAAGCCTAATGTTGCTCTTGCAAGTGGTAATGTTGCTCTTAATATGGATACCTCAGAGTCTAATATTGCTCTTCAAGGCGCTAATATGGGACTTAATATCGGACTTCCTGATGCTAATATAGGACTTAATGTAGGACTTCCAGAGGCTAATGTTGCTCTTCCAAAACGATACACGAGAGAACAACTTAAAGAGAAAATCAGGGAAATATGCATGGACTGGGTTACAGTTGACATAATCGCAGCTCGATTAAATAGAGATGTGAGGTACGTTAAGAACCATATACTTCCGCAATTCTCTGACATGATAGAAAAGATGTATGACATACCCCATCATCCAAGACAGAAATACAGGACAAAGCAGAAGGAGGACGGAGAATGAAGTTTAAGTTTAAGATACAACAATACCAGACGGAGGCGGTGGAGCAGACGGTAGAAAGGATAGGGGAAAACTCCTGTGATGATGCCTGTTTACCCCTATAAACAGGCATCATCGTCCCTGTTAGGAGGCATCAGCAACAATATAATGAAGCATCAGCAACAGCGATGATGGTCACACAAATGGCTCAGGAAGGTGCATCTATGATTTTTGCGTGGCGGTGTCTTCATCTGTGAGATGAAGGCCGTTTTTATGCCACCTCTATAGTAAAAGAGCGTTAAAAGCGTAAAAGAATATTAAATTAATGATTAATAACGGCCCGTAAGTCACAGTAACGTTTTCCGAATTTCGTAATTTTGCAACCACGAAGCTGCCCCTCCCCCTTACGATTGAAACGCTGCAAAGAAATTTTTCAAGTCATGGAGTAGGTGTTAGAGCGACGCCCACCCTTTTTCAAACCCTTTATACGAAAACGTTTCAGAAGATACGGGGTGAGTGTTGAAAAGTTTTCTACTTTGATTACCAGCTCCAGATGCTGGTATTCGTATTGTTGCTGCGCTGCTCTGTAGTAGTATTTCCGAAAGAATCCGTATGGCTCGATGAAGAACCTATAACCTGGCCATTGTTATTGCTATAGGTGGTCGTTGTATTTCCAAAACTATCTGTGTAGCTGTTTGAAGATCCAGTATATCCACCATTGCCATTGGAATACGTTGTATGGGTATTCCCAAAACTGTCAGTATAGCTGTTTGAAGATCCGATGTAACCACCATTGGCATTTTGGTGTCTCGTTGTTGTGTTACCAAAACAGTCCGTTGAGGTTGTAGAGGTACCTATAACACGGCCATTTCGATCTCTGTGAGTGGTCGTCGTGTTACCAAAACTATCCGTATAGGACGATGATGTACCCGTGATGCCCCCATTTGCATTTCGATGGGTACTTGTGCTGTTTCCGAAACTGTCGGTATATCTTGAAGACGAACCAACGTTATAACCCTGTGCGTTTGCTGCGATGGCGAATGTGACAGCCATCAATGTCACCATTAACTTCTTCATAATTCTAATGTTTAAATTGTTACTAATTTGTTGTTCTTTTGCCTCTTTATACCAGAACCATTCAAAAGGTAACCACACAATTGAAATTATTTTTTCTATTTCTTCTTCTTCATTTCTTTCATTTTTGCCTTAAGGGCGTTGTAAGCAGTTGCTGCCTCTGGGCAATTATCTTTCTTGCCTGTTTTATAATCATTTAAGGCCTCCTTGTAATAGCCTAAAGCCTCATAGGCTTCCCCTCGAGTAACAAATATGAGACCTATTGGCTCAATACTGATTGCTTGAGTGGCGTTTTCAATCACATCATACCAACGCTGAGCCTTATGGGCTTCCAATGCCCGAGAAGCATAAAACCTAAACATCTCTTGTCGCCTCGCGGCCATCTCCTGCTGTCTTGCTGCCGCTTCAGCCTGGGCCCTTATGGCCATGTTCATCACACCTGGGTCATAGAGATCCATCGTTGGCATTCTCACATAGTCATCATAACCATAGATCTGTGCTTGGGCCGACATCATCACAAAACACATCATTGCTGTTGCCAAAAGTTTCTTTCTCATAATCTACAAATATTAAAAATTTCCGCAAAGTTACGACGATTTTGATTTCAATACAAGGAAAAATACAATAACAACCTTGTGAAATAATAAAATAAGTGGTAAAAACATTCTCACATTCAATATTATTTTGTATCTTTGCCCCATGATATGAAGCAACTTCTATGGATATTATTAACAGTAGGATTATTTGTTCAAAAGTCAAATGGGCAGATAAGTGAAGTTAGTATTGACAGAGCTATGTCTCTATCAAACATGGCAGATTTCTATTATACTGCCCATAATTATGAGAAGGCAATAGAGCAAGAAAAGAAAGCACTTGAAATGAAGAGTGTACTCTATGGTATACATAGTTTGGAATATGCGATATCCTCATATAACCTCGCTAAGTATTATTATGAGAAAGGGGTTGAGGGTGAGATAGATGGCAAACGATCAGACTTTATTTTTGCAACAGATTATGCGAAGAGGTCTATGGCTATTATAAAGGATTCTGTTCTTTTCGAGATGAAAGATATGGATTATAGTTCAAGGTATCAGTTGTGGCAGAACGTAAATACCATTTTTGTCAACACCTTTCCGAGCTATGTGGCGAAAAATCCCAATGACTCTACTTTATCCGATCTTTACAATATTGTACTATTCTCAAAAGGAATAACCTGGAGGAGAGGAGGTGGCACAAATACTCTGTGTTGGAAAGACATACAGAACGCACTTGGTAAGAAGGATATAGCGATTGAATTTATAGCACCCGTGGTACCGTCTAATGATAATATTGTGTTTTATGCGTTGACAATTCAAAAGGGATATAGATGCCCTAAGATGACAAGGTTGTTTGATATCCTGCAGTTTCAAGACTCATTAAAATCTTGTGACACAAAAGTCGAAAAAAACCAAAAGATCGGAGATATGGTCTGGACTCCTCTTAATAATGAACTCATGGGTATGGAGAAAATCTATTTTTCCGCAACGCATGTGCTGAACAATATGCCTATTGAGTATATGCCAATAACAGACACGGAAACCTACAACGACAGATATTGCATGATAAGGGTTTCGTCTACTCAAGAAATTGCGAATAATAAAGCACATAATCACTTTAACAAAGCTGCCCTATTCGGAGGATTGCAATATGAGGCATTAGAGGCGAAAGGTGAAGGGAAAATAGAAAGAAGTGGATTTGAACCTTTACCAAATACAGGAGAAGAGGTCGCTGAGATTGCGGATGTATTTGAAAATAGTAATATCGACTACAAAGTATTTTCTGGTGATGAAGGAACGGAATCATTATTCAAGTCTCTTTCCGGAAGTTCTATTGACATCCTTCATTTAGCTACTCACGGAAAGTATATAGTCAATGATGTCGTCGAGGGGTATCATGATGGTGATAATGCTTTAACGAATTCGGTACTTGCTTTTTCTGGAGTAAATGAACGGCCTATATCTGGATTGGAACAAGATGATGGTATAGTAACTGCGTTAGATATATCACAAATGAATCTTCCAAATCTTGATCTCGTTTCTTTATCAGCCTGTGAGTCTGCTTTGGGTGAGTATGGATTAGATGACAGTATCATGGGATTACAACGTGGTTTCAAAATTGCAGGAGCAAATACAATATTAATGAGTTTGGGTAAAGTGGATGATGAGGCTACTAGAATACTTATGATAGAGTTCTATCGCAATCTTATGAGTGGAAAGACAAAACATCAATCCCTCAAAGATGCCCAGAAATATCTTCGTCAGGTTGAGAATGGGAAATATGACAAGCCTGAATACTGGGCCTCATTCGTAATGTTAGATGGATTAAACTAAGGATTGTTGACCAAGGACATGAAAAGAAATATTTTTATTCTTCTGCTCTTATTGAGTAATCTATTGACTTATGCATCATCTGATGACAGATTGAGATTACTAAATTTATTGAAACAGACTGACTTCTATATTATTTCTGAAAATTTCGAAAAAGCATCAGAACTTTGTAATCAAGCACTTGTTTTATTCAAGGAACAGGGGGCAGAGAACGACGCGAATACAATATCAGCTTTACATAACATCTCTCATGCATACTCAGAAAAAAAGATGTATAGTGAGGCAGTAAAAACGGAAACTGTATTGGTAGAAGTGTTTCCACTAGCAATGCCTAACAATTTGTATGATTATGCTTTATTTCTCAATGATCTTTCATTATATCTGTTTGAGAATAATAACATGATTCTTGCAGAAAAGAATATCAATAAGGCATTATCTATCATCAAGAATAAAGACGATGTTGATCTTACAATAATATATGCTAGGGCTGCAGAGATATATCAAAAAACAACCCCAGTAAGAGCAGACTTGTCTATTAAATATCAAAAGAAAGCTGTCGAGGCCTATGCAAACGCATACGGAACAAATAGTTCACAATATATATCTGAATTAGGGTATTTGGCGGGATATTATGAAACGGCAGAGGACTATGAAAATGCTTGTAATGCCTATATGGAATTAGCGCAGCTACGAGCACAAAAAGAGGAAGAAAAGGATATACAAAGACTCCTTCCGATCCTCGATAGGATTATTTTTTGTAGCAGAAAGATAAATAATGCAGAGCAAGAAAAGCAATATAAAAAATATGCTTTAGCTATAAAGCTCCAAGAACAAGGGTTCCATGAGGCGAAATATACGAGTCATTTCCCCTCCATAAAAGATTCTCTTGATTATCTTACAATATCAGAGAAAACAGAATCTTTTAGGGAGCAATTACGACAGCTAAAAGATGATGCCGCCGATGAGATTAAGATGGAACAAATATATGAAGATATAAAGCATTACTTATTAAAGCTACCTGACTCTTATGGAAAGGCATATTCCTTATCGCTTGAAGCATTAAGATCTGGTTTCATAGAGAGTTCGAGAGATGTTATTGAATATGGTACCGAAGCCTTGCGTATTTATGATGATTTGGATATTAAAACAGATAGATATATTATGGTACTATGCTGTGTTGCTGAAGCATATAGGCAATTAGGTAATCCTGCAAAAGCATATGATTATATTTTAAGAGCATTTGAATTACGAGATGATTATCTTTCTTCTGATAATTCTTTCTATAATGGGATACTAAGTGATTTGGCTGTATATTGTGGAGAATTAGGTAATTATAGAGATGCAATTAAGTATGGGCTTTTGGCTGTAAAAGATAAAGAACCTTACATTTATACAGAAAAGCCATATGGGTACTTTCTTTCGCTCAATAATCTTGCTACATATTATGGAGCTATTGGACAGGAAAGTAAAGAACTTGAAACTTTACAATTTTTGGTTAAAAGAGCTGAAGAATTATATCCTTGGGCATTAGAATATCCAGAAAGCCCATTCTTGCTGAATCTTGCATATAGCTTTCTTCAAAACAGAGATTATGCTCAAGCAATAGAAACAGGCCTTAAAGTAAAAAGATTACGTGAGAAACTGGGAGACAACTCCTATAGGAAGTCAAATATATGCATATTATTAGCACACGCATATAGACTTAATGGAGAAACTGAAGAAGCTTTACGTTTTATAAACGAAGCAATCTCTATTCTGGGAGACATAAGAGGAGACGAAAATTTGTCGTTGTCTAATTCCTATGATTTAAAAGCTAAAATTTGTAAGGCTATGGGTAAGTTTGAGGAAGCGGAAAGAATGGAACGATTCTCTATTAATTTGACCCAATCTAATATAATAGACAATTTTTCAAACCTTTCCTCAGATGACAGAACTTCATATTGGGACAAGGTCTCAGACTTGTTTAATATCTGGTATCCTAATTATTATTATCAGTCCAAAATAGAAGATGCAACCGAGCTATACAATAAAAGTGCTTTGTTTGCAAAGGGTATTCTTCTTAATGCAGATACTGAAATGTCCAAGCTTATTATGGAAAGTGGCGATGAAGAAGCTTTGGCTAAATATCAACACCTCCTTATAAACAGATCACTATTGTCTAAGATTACATCAGGTGATAATCCTCAAATAGAGATATCCGTTGATTCTCTTAGAAATGAGACAAACAAAATAGAAAGAGAACTTATAAAAGATTGTAAAGCTTTTGGCGATTACACAGCAATCATGAGAACCACATGGCAGGATGTACAAGCAGCTCTTAAAGCTAATGATATTGCTATTGAATTTCTATCATTCCCTTTACTCGATAATAAAGATAGTATTCTAAATAAAACTTTATATGCTGCCTTAATCCTAACGAAAAGTGATAATGCCCCACGTATTATAGAGCTTTTTGATGAAAAAGAATTGGAATCAATTAGGAATAATAGTGAGATGCTCTATAATCTAATATGGGGGGAAATAGAGAAATACCTTTCTGCAATAGATAACATCTATTTTTCTCCTGCTGGAAAGTTGTATAACATCAATATCGAAGATCTTCCGGAAATTGTAGGTAGGAATAACGCAAAAAACTATTATCGCGTCTCGTCAACAAGATTGCTTGCACATCAGAATAATAGCCAAATAAAAGAAGAAAAAGCAATTATCTACGGTGGATTAAAGTATGATGCCTCTATTTCAGAATTAGTTGCTGACAGCAAAATACACATACGTAAAGACACATCATTCAGAGGTGATGTGGAGAACTTGGACTTACGATCAGGATGGGATTATCTTCCAGAAACCCTTATAGAAGTGAACGAGATAGAGTCTGCATTGAATAAAAGAAAGATCCCAACACAAATCTATACGGATACGTTAGGCACTGAGGCCTCTTTTAAATCTCTTGATGGTCAGCCATGCAAAATCATCCATATTGCAACGCATGGTTTTTACTATACAGAGAGTGACAGTGCGAAAATGAAGAAGGCGCACCTCGATTATATGGCCAATCAAATTAGTAGATATTCCCGCTCTTATATAGAAGATTATTCATTGACGCGCTCTGGTCTACTAATGGCTGGTTGTAATAACATCCTACGTGGATACAAGTTACCGGATAACGTTGATGACGGCATCCTTTTTGCAAAGGAAATTGCAGGCATTAATCTAAAGAATGTAGAATTGGCAACAATATCATCATGTGATTCTGGACTTGGTGATGTGACTGGTGATGGTGTCTTTGGATTGCAGCGTGCTTTCAAGAAAGCAGGAGCCCAGTCTATTCTGATGAGCTTACATAAAGTAGATGATGAAGCAACAAGAATACTTATGGTGGAGTTCTATCGGAATCTTATGAGTGGAAAGACAAAACACCAATCCCTCAAGGATGCCCAAAAGCATCTTCGAAAAGTAGAAAAGGGTAAATATAATAACCCAGAGTATTGGGCTGCGTTCATTCTTTTAGATGGGGTAAATTGAAAATGAGGGCTTTTACACCCTCATTTGCGTTTAGATTATTACCACGGTAGGATTTCTACTGGAAATTCGAGATATCTAACGCGAGCAGATTCGCCTCTTTCTACTCTTACAGGAATAGTTGCCTGTTGTCCTTCTTCTCTCAGAACTCTCATGCCTTGATTTGATGCTAAATGGTTAAGGTATGATAAAGCATCATTTCTCAGAAGGATTTCATCATACCCATAATCGTCGCATTTCACAGAAACCCTTGCAAGACCACCTCTCCAAAAATCAATAATGCCATTACCTTCGACAGAGAAAGATCCGTTCTCGTTTTTTCTTAAATTTATATTCATTTTATAAAAATTTGTGGGGCATACCTCAAGCCACCGTTAAACTTACAGTTATTTCGATGGGCTCAAGGCTCTGTTAGATCTCAATAAAAGGAGAATGAGATTATTCTCGGGTGCAAATATACATAATTATTTCTTTAGTTGTATCTTTTTTGCAGAAAAATTTTATATCTCCCTCATTTTCTTTAATAATTCCAATGCTTTAGCTTCGATTGGAGTATCGGGATTGTCTTCTGCCAGTTTCTTTAGGATAGGAATAGCCTTATCCTTCTGGTCGTTCTTGATATAGGCAAGGGCCAGATTCATGGCGATGTCGTTGGCATAAGCGGAATAGGTGAAATCTGAATCTATCTTTGAATAGATTGGTTCCAGTTCTGCTATGATGGTACTGACATTGCGCTGCACCTTTATATTATTAAATAAGGTGTAGAGGTGAGCGACGGAGGCAGAATCAAGATCACCACGCGCATTTTCATCCATGTTATACTCAGAATAGTAGGGTGATACAAGTGCGGAGAGTTCATTAAACCGTTTGTCTTTCTGATAGCCGAAGAAGATGGCAATGACAGCTGCAATAGAGCAAGCCCATGCAACGAGGGTGCGTAGTCTTTCTTTGGTGTTGTTGCTGATAAGCGTCTTTTCCTTAGCAGCCTCCTGTGAACGGATGCTTTTTATCATGGATACGGTAGCCAACACCTGGGCACGCAGTTCTGAGTCAGCCTTGATTTCTTGCTTAAAAGCTTGTTCTTCAGCCTCTGTCATAGCACCACGTACGAAAGCATCGATTCTTTCTTCGATGACCTGCTGTTGTATATCGTCGTATTTATCCATAGATTTTATTCTTTAGTTCGTTATACTTGTCGCGGAACTTCTTCACGCACTTGTATTTCTGGGCCTTTACGGAGTTGGCATCAGAGAAGTTGAACATGTCGGCAATGGTCGATGTCGAGAAGTCATCCCAGTAGTAGCCGTGGAGGATGTTTTTGCAAGTGTCTGTCATTGAGGCAATGATATTGTTCACCAGCAGTTCCATACGGGTCTTTTTCTCTTCTTCCTCCGCATCTATACAAACGCCATAGAGTTCTGCGATCTTGTCATCACGGACAAAGTCGGAGTTGGTGATTCTACGATCGTCAAAGAGTGGCTTCGTCTTGCTGTTCTTTCCCAGGAACTTCAGGGTCTGGTTGATGCAGACCTTTATGAAATAGGTGCCCAGTGAACTTGTCAGAGTAGACAACTTCCCGTCACGGACATTCAGGAACAGCGCCATTGATGACTCCTGGAAGATATCATCAAGGTCATCATCCGAGACAGAGAACTGCTTCCGTAGATATGATATTACCCTTCCTCTCTCGTCGGAAAGGAAACGGTTCAAATCCTGATTCTGCAATGATATCTCCTTTGCCATGTTAGAAGCTCATTTCTGTTACCATGTTCTGATTATTAGGCCAGTGGCCACCTTTCATAATGGAAGCCTTGACTCCATTCAAGAATTCCTCGGCATTAGTGGATAAGGGTCTTGTCTGTAATGCCTGAGCGATGTTGTAAGACAGCGGGCCATAGCGCTTATCTGCCACCATTATCTCCATATTCACCTGATCCGGGCGACAGGCTTCAAGATACAGGACATGAGACTGTTTGGCTGATGGCTCAATCTTGTAATGCGACTTCTTGTCAGCAGAAGGCTTGAACACCTTGTTATGATAGGTAAAGCCGACCTTAGTGCCTCTGACAGTCTCGTCATTGGCACGTGAGGATGTGCCAGCATGGCAGGCATCGATTACGACATAGAGGAATCCTGTAGAACCTATCTTGTCGCGTAACTTTTTGACGTATGTGTTCAGCTGATCATCCAGAAGATGCTTTTTCCCTTCATAGACGCCTTTCTTATAGAGTTTATAGGCATCGATGGGGATGATGGCTTCATCCCAGCCATCTTCTTCATCACCATTCAAATCTTCTACAGGCTGGCCGTGTGCTGAGAAGTGGAGATAGACGATATCGCCTTTCTTCGTTTTGTCTGCGAATTGAGATAGTTGGGTGATAATATTATCGAAAGTAGCTTGTTCGTCCAAGAGAGAGGTGATGGCAAATCCTTGCTTTTTCAGGATGGGAGTTAAAAGATTCACGTCTTCAGTACCATTGATATTATTCCACTGGTAGCCAGTCAATGCCGTGTCATAATGAGAGATGCCCACCATAAAAGCCCTTTTCCGTTGTGGAAATGCAACAGACGAAATACAGCATAACAGACTTAATATCAGCAGTTTCCAATTCATTGCCCCAAATATTTTCGGCAAATATACAAAAATATTTCGAAATAGCGGTTACCTTTTTGTTTTTTTCAGTATAAAGAGGCAAATAAACAACAAATTAGTAACAATTTAAACATCAAACAAAATGAAAAAAGTATTTTATCACATCACGAGAGTGTTTTCTAAGTGCTGGTTTATCATCCTTCTTGCTTGCACGATTTCGCCAATCGTAGCCTTTGGTGTCCTCATCCTCTTTACCATTATCTCAATGGTATTTTTCAAGGATCCTGATGATGCCAAGAACCCTGATGATTATTTCACAGATGAGGAAATGAAGAGATTGGAGTCTGGCGAGGACATGAATGACGAGGAGTTTCTGACGCTGGTGGCTAAATGTCAGACCTTCAACTGCCCGAAGAAAGTCGATCCTGTAACAACCTGGACGAGTTCTGAATTAACCAAGGACGCATACGTCTACAACTATGAGATTAACGACAAGAAACACATGTATCGTCTCTTGGATATGAATGACCTGAAGAATCAGATCCTGTCAAGGATTGACAAACAAAACGATAAGATTCAGCGCATTATCGCTACTAATAGAAATCTTGTGTTCCGTTACAGGAATTATCAGAAGAACACCATAGAAGATGTTGTTCTGACAACAAACGAGCTTAGGAGTTAAGATTAGAAACATGTATAACCCTATAAAAACAGAAATAATATGGCACTATTAAGTTTGTTCGGCGCAAAGCCAAAGGAAAAGGTAGAGATGGTTCCTGTCATTCCAGAGAATTCTACCGAGCAAGATGCTGAGGACGTAAAGAACTCAGAGGAAGACAACGAAGAAGAGAAAAAGCATCTGATCACCATCACCTGGGGAACGGGAATGCCTATAGACGTCATCTTCAACTACATTCACAAAAACTTCGAAGAAGACGGATTCCAGGATGCATTGGTTAATTCAGACATTACTTATCGCGATGCCAAGGAGAAAATTATCCGTAACGACCTGGAGATGCTTTTTAAACGGATCATCCTCTGCTACAAGAAGAATATCCGTGAGATAGATGTCCAGATTAACAATGCCCGTCAGGCATACGCCCTTTCTGCTGCATCAAGCCTGGAAGCCCGGCGTACCACCTATGAAGAGCATCTTACAGAGATTGATGAGATGCGTGAACAGTTTGAGTCAGACGATCCTAAAATGATGACCATGATAGATTCATATCGCAGGGGATTTCTCAAAGGAATCACAGCAGTATCACTTAAGTTTATTAATCACGAATAAAAATTATCAGTTATGAAAACTTTAAATAATATTGGATGTGCCCTGATTGGATGGGACAAGAATATCTTGAAAGAATGTGGTGAGGCAAGTCACCGCCAGTTTAGAAAACTGATCTCTGCCATTTGTATCATGATGATACTCTGGGGAGCCATCGGCTACTGTTTTGCCGACAGATACATAAATATTGAATCATTAGTATTGAAGATTTGTATTGCCTTGATGTTCATGCTCATTGTCTTATGCGTAGAACGAGTGATCATTCTAACGGTTGGCAAAGCGCGCCTTATGACTGTGATGAGAGTTATGCTTGCTTTATGTATGGCTTTTCTGGGAGCTTGTATCTTTGACCAAATTATCTTCCAAAATGATATTCAGCAGACAATACACGATCGCCGTGAGGACGTAATTCAGGAAACTACAGCAAAACGTCTGATGGTCTTTAATAGTGATATACAAAGGATTACTCATGATTTGGATTCGTTGAGCAAATCTACAATTACTTTGGGTGAAGAATTGGCGAAACATCCTACTATAAAGAGCGTTAACGTATCAACAATAGAACAGGCCATAGGAGTTGATGAGAATGGTAATCCAAAGAAAGTGAGAAATCGTTCTACAGAGATTGTGAATATTCCTAATCCTCTGACTGGACAGCTAAATGCAAATAACGAACAGATTCAGTTATATCAAAATCAGTTAGAGCAGCTTCGTCAGGACAAAAAAGAGATTGCAGGAAAGGTGACAGATGAAATACACTCTCGTCCTGTTGGATTTATTGAGGAATTGGAAGCGACTCTGAAGGTTGTATCGAACAGCTGGATATCATTGGTATTTTATATAGTTCTCTTCTGCTTCCTGACATTTCTGGAACTGTTCGTTCTAACAATTAAAATGGGCGACAGTAAGTGTGACTATGATTTGATAGTGGAGAACCAGTTGAAACTGAAAAAGAACCTCATGGATCAGACTGCACAGAGTATGATGGTGAATATAGCAGTTTAGTATTAACACTTTAAATATAAACGTTTATGGAAACAAGAGACGACTTATTTAGTGATGTCATCGAAGAGATGTTTGAAGAACTACCCATTGAAGTTAAAATGGAAATGGATGAGGAAGATTTGGAAGATCTAGTCGATGAAGATAATGATTGGGAAGAATCTGATAATTACGAGTGTGGTGGTTATCTGTGGACAGAGGAAGATTCCTGGGATGCACTTACGGATGGAATGTATGGTGATATGCCCAATAGCCCTTGGGAATATGATGCGATGATGGATGCTATGGGATTCTAATAAAGTTTAGACTATGGATAAGGAATTAAAAGTAATGATCTCAAAAGAACTGGAGCAGTTCCATTGCTCCATTCTTTTAGACGAAGTGAAAGAAAAAGTACGTAAGTTGAAAGCGTATGGTGTGGAGGAAGCAGATATTGTAGCTGCCATGAATGATGAAGAACTATTCCCTAAGTTGGTGGTGACAGAAGATTACAAGGTTGTTTTGGCAGGAGAAAAGTCCATAGAGGTAGAGATGGAGCCCCTGATAAAGGCTATATATTTGTTGTTCTTGTCCCATCCAGAGGGGATTGTGCTCAAATGTCTTCCAGATTATCGTAAAGAACTAACTAGTATCTATCTGCTTCTACGTCCATATGGACTTACTGACAGAGTAGAAAATAGTATTGAAAGCGTGACCAATCCTATGCAGAACTCAATCAATGAGAAGTGTGCCAGGATTCGGAAACTGTTCTCATCGCTGCTCCCCAAGAGCGTTGCAAAATATTATGCCATTTCAGGTAAGCGTGGCGAAGCCAAGAAGATAGACCTTGTTCGGGCCAATGTCGTCTGGAAATGCAAATTGCCTAATTCGCAAGGCTTGTGATGCAAAATAGTTTGGCGGCAGAGATATTAGTTAGTATCTTTGCCACCTATTTAATTTTATTTCTTATGACAGACTACGAGTACATTATTACACAATTGAAGAAGTGTCATTTCTCTGGATGGGATGACAAAGTGATGAGGGATTGTATTGACAGGTTGCCTAACTTGTCGCGTCAGGAATTGACAGCGCTCTATTTAGGTAAATGGGTGAAGGAGTATGCTGTGTTTAAGGAGGCTATCTTCAACATTATGTTTGCTGATAAGATAGGACTGCGAGAAGAGCGTATCAGGAATCTTGATACGGAGGCGCTGATTGCGGAGTTCAAGGATAAGAAAGGTGGAAATGTGTCACTTTGCAGGGAAGAACTGAAGGCTCGCTATGAGGCAGGGCGTGATGTGGATCTGATAGCTGAGGCTTTTAATGCATCGAACAAGAAAGACCAGCAGTGGATTATCAAACAGGAGAAGAAATCAGAGGATGGGGACAAGAAGTGATAGGAGACAGTCGTCGCAGCAGTCATTGGAACTTGCTTACGGTCATGTGATGCCTCAGGCTCCTGAGGTGGAGAAGGCTGTGCTGGGAGCGCTGATGATAGACAAGGATGCCTATCTGGAGGTGTGCGACCTGTTGAGGCCAGAGAGTTTCTATGAGCCAAGAAACCAGATGGTGTATGAGGCTATTATGAAACTCAGCATGGATGAGAGTCCCGTGGATGTGCTGACGGTGACTGACAAACTGGGCAAGATGGGGAAACTCGAGGAAGTCGGAGGGCCTGGATATATAGCAGAACTCAGTTCAAGGGTCGCTTCTTCGGCCAATATCGAGTATCATGCCAATGTGGTGGCGGAGAAATATCTGTCGCGCCAGATGATACAATATGTGAATGTGATTGGGAAAAAGACTTTCGATGAGACTTATGACATCAAGGACGTAGTACAAGAAGCAGAGAGTACCCTTTTTGAACTGTCGCAGAAGAACATGAAGAAGGACTATTCCGTGCTGTCTCCTTTAGTAGACAAGGCATTGGATATGGTCAAGATGGCTCATTCCAATACTGGGGGTATTACAGGCATATCATCAGGGATTACTAAACTCGACGACACGACATGCGGATGGCAAAACTCTGACTTGGTGATCATTGCAGGAAGACCTGCCATGGGGAAAACCGCCTTTGCCCTCTCGCTGGCGAAGAACATTGCTGCAGACCAGAAGATACCTATGGCTTTCTTTTCACTGGAGATGTCGGATGTGCAATTGACGAACCGATTGGTGTCGAATGCATGTATGATAGAAGGAAAGAAACTGATGAGCGGACAGTTAGACAGGGCTGACTGGCTGAGGCTTGATAAGAAAATAGACAAATTAAAGGATGCTCCTTTGTATATAGATGATACGGAGGGCCTGTCAGTGATGGATCTGAGGTCGAAGGCTCGTCGATTGGTAAAGGAACATGGCGTAAAACTGATCATGATAGACTATCTGCAGTTGATGACTGCCAGTGGTATGAGATATAACAGTCGCCAAGAGGAGGTGTCGCTAATCTCGCGATCACTCAAAGGCCTAGCTAAGGAATTGAATATACCTGTCTTGGCCCTGAGCCAATTGAATCGTGGCGTGGAGTCGCGTGATGGTGCAGAGGGTAAGCGTCCTCATCTGTCGGATCTCCGAGAGTCTGGTGCCATTGAGCAGGATGCGGATATGGTGGTGTTCTTGCATCGCCCAGAGTATTATGGTATTATGATGAGTGATGACGGCACGAAAGACTATCGAGGGATGGCGGAAGTGATAATAGCCAAGCATCGTAAAGGTGCAGTTGGTATCAAGTTGTTGAAGTTCAGAGGGGAATACACGCGGTTTGAGAATCCAGAGGATAATATGATTGGCAATGGTGTTCCCAGCGATGGTGGTGAAATCGTTGGCTCGAAGATCAATGGTGAGAATAGCATGCCCTTCCCGCCACCAGACTCATTCAACTCGTTCAATATTTAAAAATAGAAGTGGGAATTTCACCGCAAGCCTTGTGAAGATTTGGGTATGTGGGAAAAGTTTACTAACTTTGCAAACGATTTAATGCAAAGTGAATATGGGTGAGGATATTATCGAGTTTGACGGCATCAGGGATACGATGCAGGGTATCATCAAGGTGGTTGGCGTTGGTGGTGGCGGCTGTAATGCGGTTCGTAATATGTTTAATGAAAATGTGACGGGCGTCACTTTTGCAGTCTGCAATACGGACAGCCAGTCGCTGAAGGGGTCGCCGGTGCCTGTGAAAGTGCTGATGGGCGAGGGCCTTGGCGCTGGCGGTGATCCTGAGATCGGCAAGTCTGAGGCTGAGAAAAGCATCGACACGCTGAGAGACATCATGAACGACGGTACGAAGATGGCGTTTATCACGGCGAGCATGGGTGGCGGCACGGGTACGGGCTCTGCCCCTGTGGTGGCCAAGATAGCCAAGGACATGGGACTGCTGACGGTGGGCGTGGTGACGATACCGTTCTATTTCGAGCGTAAACCGAAGATCGTCCAGGCGCTGAAGGGTGTGGACGAGATGAGGAAATATGTGGACGCCATCCTTATTATTAATAATGAACGCCTGTGCGATGTGTATTCTGACTCGGAGATCTCGCTGAAGGAGGCTTTCGGTCGTGCGGATAATATCCTGAAGGATGCGGTGAAGGGCATCTCGGAACTGATTACCATCCACAGCGAAGGCAGCATCAATCTTGACTTCCGTGATGTGGAGGCGACGATGAAGAACGGTGGCGGGGCCATCATGGCGATGGGACGTGCCAGCGGTGAGCATCGTGTGGAGAAGGCTATCATCGACGCCCTGAACTCGCCTTTGCTCTATGGCAATGATATCGGCAAGGCGAAGCGGATACTCTTTAATATCTATGCCAGCGACGAGCATCCGATCTTCGTCCGTGAGATGCAGGAGATCGATGACTTCTTCGACCAGTTGGATCCCAACATCAACGTCATCTGGGGTACGTCGACGGATGAGGCCCTGGGGGAGGACGCGAAGGTGACCATCCTGGCGACGGGGCTGGAGGACGATATGCGCAAGGAGATCAGCCAGAATGTGCATCGTACTGACGATGACTTCTATGAGGATCTGATACCGAAACTCTATAAGCCTGCCAAGAAGGTGATAGAGGTCATCGCCCAGCAATTGCCTTTCGAGGTGGAGCCTGCACCAGAGCCGGAACCCGCCAAGGAACCTGAACCTGTGGCTGAACCTGATCCAGTAGTGGAGCCTGAACCGGAACCTGTGGAGCAGACAGATGAGGAAGAGAAACCGGATGACCCGGAAGAGCCTACGATGGTGAGCAAGTGGAAGGGGTGGTTGAATAACCTGATGAAAGAGGTGACGGAATGAGTGAGACGATGCTTTCGCCTGAAGAGATGGCCCGGGAGTTGAAGCGACTGGCCATGCAGTTGCAGCAGGCGGGTAGGAGTGACCTGCTGTTGCATGCCCTTGGTGTGCCCCTGCTGGAGGAACTCCGTATCGAGGCAGCCAAGGGAAGGCTGAGCCGGCTGGTGATCACGACTGACTATCGTTTCATCCTGGCGGACTATCAGAAGGAGGTGGAACTGCAGCCTGTACACAAGGCGGTCTACCTGCTGTTCCTGGCGCACCCTGAGGGTATAGAGTTCAAACGGCTGGCGGACTATCGTACGGAACTGTTACGCTATTATATGGCGACGGCGAAGATGATGGATAAGGAGAAGGTGATAGAGGGGGTGGACCATCTGGTCGATCCTCTCGACAATGCCATCAACGAGAAGTGTTCACGTATCAAGAAGGTGTTTCTCGAACTGATGGATGAGTACACGGCCAGTTACTATATCATCAGCAGTCATACGCAGAAACATGTCGTCGGCTCCAGCCGTATCTGGTACGAACGGCTGAAGGTGGTAAGGCTGCCAAGGGAACTGGTGGTGTGGAAAAGAGGGTAGGCGGGTGGCCTGTGGGAGTTTAGACGTCGTATAAATTAGATTCTAAACATCGAAATTGTTTGTGGGTATCGGAAATTTGTCGTATATTTGCAAACGAAAGTTTTTGACGAACTATTCACTCACATTATTAATATTATAAACAAGTACATTTATGAAGAAAAAGTTTATTTGCGCCGTTTGTGGATATATCTACGAAGGCGACGCTGCTCCTGAGAAGTGCCCCATCTGTAAGGCTCCCGCCTCGAAGTTCTCTGAACTGAAGGAGGATGCTGAAATGACCTACGCTACTGTTCACAAGATTGGTGACGGCAAGCCCGAGGGTGTAAGCGAGGAGATGATTCAGGACCTGAGGGATCACTTCAACGGTGAGTGCGGCGAGGTCGGTATGTATCTGGCTATGGCTCGTCAGGCTGACCGTGAGGGCTATCCCGAGATTGCCGAGGCCTTCAAGCGCTATGCCTTCGAGGAAGCTGACCATGCTTCTCGTTTCGCTGAGTTGCTGGGTGAGTGCGTATGGGACACGAAGACCAACCTGGAGAAGCGTGCTGCCGCCGAGGCTGGTGCCTGTGAGGATAAGTTCCGTATCGCAAAGAACGCAAAGGCCGCTGGTTTTGATGCCATCCACGACACCGTGCATGAGATGGCGAAGGACGAGGCCCGTCATGGTGCAGGCTTTGCCGGACTGCTGAAGCGCTACTTCGGTAAGTAAAAAGGTAAAAAAGTAAGAAGGTTGAATAATAAACCGACGATAAATCCGTTTTATCATTACGATGAAACGGATTTTTTATTTGCTCACGATAGCATGGTGCTTGGTGGCTTGTCAGGACGATGATACGTTCTCGACAAGTACGGGCTTGCGCATCACTTTCCCTCAGGACACGCTGAAGCTGGACACCGTGTTCAGTCGTACGCCCTCGTCGACATACACTTTCTGGGTTTATAATCAGAATGATACGGGCATCCGTATGGAGCGTATCCGACTCAGAAGGGGAAACCAGACGGGCTATCGGGTGAATGTCGACGGTATCTATCTTGACAATGCCAACGGCTCACAGACTTCCGATGTGGAGATCCGTCGCAATGACAGCATCCTCGTGTTCGTGGAGCTGACACCCAGTGAGACGGGACAGCCGGAGCCGGTGCTTTTAGAGGATGACCTTTTGTTTACCCTCGAGAGTGGCGTTGAACAGAAGGTCTGTCTGCAGGCCTGGGTGTGGGATGCGCAGAGAATCTATTCGCCTGTCATCTCCAAAGATTCGCTCATCGAGTCAACGGTGCCGTTGGTGATCTATGGTGACATGCTGGTGGAGGAGGGGGCCACGCTGACCATTCGGAACACGACGTTGTTCTTCCATGATGGTGCTGGCCTTGATGTACGGGGCACTTTGCGGACAGAGGACTGTGTCATGCGTGGCGATCGTCTTGATGATATGTTCGATTATCTGCCTTACGACCGTGTCAGCGGACAGTGGAACGGCATCCGTATCCGTGAGAGTTCCCAGGACAATGTGTTGCTGCGTACGGAGATAAGGAATCCTCGATATGGTATCGTCTGTGATTCGGCAGCGATAGACATGGACCATTACAAGATTGAGATGGAGCAGTGTGTGATTCATAATTGTGAAGGGGCTGGCCTGACGACGGTCAATGCCATTGTGCGCTTAGATCATTGCCAACTGACGAATACAGGTGGCGACTGTTTCGCTATCTATGGCGGTGTTGCGGAGATATCCCACTGCACGTTTGCACAGTTCTATCCGTTTTCGGCTGAACGTGGTGTGGCCTTCCGTTTCACCAATTATTACGGAGATGCCGACATCCCCCTCTACGTGAATTGCACCGGTTCCATTCTGACGGGCTATGCCGAAGATGTGGTGATGGGCGACATGCATGGTGAGGATGAGGGCACCTTCGACTATGCATTCAAGGAATGTCTGATGCGTACACCGGAAGTGGCCGATGAAACGGAGCGTTTCGTAGATATCATCTGGGAAACACCCAAAGATTCCATCGAGGGGAAGAAGCATTTCGTGACCATCGACGAGGATAACCTGATCTATGACTTCCACCTCGACTCCTTGTCTACTGCCAAGGGCTTGGGATGCTATTAGCTTAGAATTCTGAGAAGGTGAGGGGCATCAATGCCCTGATTCCATCGATGAAATAGACACATCGCCGTCCGTAGAGCAGGATGCGGATAGGGTGCTTGGCGCGGGTCTCTGACTCGATGATCACCTGTCGGCAACTGCCACAGGGGCCTGTGGGCTCATCCGTCAGTTCACCGTCGGTGCCACGGGCAGCGATGGCAAGCACATTGACGGCTTTGTCCGGGTACTGGGCACCCGCAGCAAACAAGGCCGTGCGCTCGGCACAGAGTCCCGATGGATAGGCCACATTCTCCTGATTACAGCCTATCACCACCTCACCATTCTCCAGCCTGACGGCAGCACCGACACGGAAGTGGGAGTAGGGGGCATAACTGCGACTGGTGGCTTCGATGGCCTGTTCAACTAACTGACGGTCCTCGGCACTGAGTTCCTCCATCTGACATTCCTGGATGACGGATTTTAGTTCTACTTTCTTCATAGATTGAATATTTTTCTGCAAAAATACGAATAATTCGAGAGAAATCACTACTTTTGCAGAAATAATTTATCGTATGAGGAAGATTTTTCTATCTATAGCCCTGCTGACGGCATTTCAGGTTCAGGCGCAGATCAGTTGGAACCAGACCTATCAGCAGTATATCGACCAATATAAGGACATCGCCATCGAACAGATGCAGCGTTACCATATCCCGGCATCCATCACCTTGGCCCAGGGCGTCTTCGAAAGTGGCGCCGGCAGGAGTGAGCTGGCGCGGAAGGGTAATAACCACTTCGGCATCAAATGTGGTGGCAGCTGGAGTGGGCAGCGAGTCTATCATGATGACGATGAAAAGGGCGAATGTTTCCGGTCTTATGACAATGCCTATGAGTCGTTTGAAGATCACTCGAAGTTTCTCACGGGCGGTCAGCGCTACCGTTCCTTGTTCCAACTGAAGCTCACCGACTATAAGGGCTGGGCCAAAGGTCTGAAGGCTGCTGGCTATGCCACCAACCCACAGTATGCGCAGAAGCTGATAGACATCATCCAACTGTATAAGCTCTACCGCTATGATACGGCAAAGGATTACGATAAGTTCATGGCTGAACACACGAAGAGTTCTGCCAACGGAGCATCGCTGCACGTGATCAAAATCTTTAATAAGAACTATTATCTCATCGTCCGCCGTGGTGACACCTTTAAGTCCATTGCCGATGAAATCGGCATCAGCTATCGTAAGCTGGCCAAGTACAACGAACGTGACAAGCGGGATGCATTGGAGGAGGGTGAGATCATCTGGCTGAAGAAGAAACAGACGAAGGCGCCGAAGGATTATAAGGGTCGGCTGCACTATGTGCGTCAGGGGGAGTCGATGTACAGCATCGCCCAGAAGTATGGTATACGGCTGAAGAACTTGTATAAGATGAACAAACTGTCGCCCGACTACCAAATAAAGGTCGGAGATGCACTCCGACTGCGATGAGCGGAATACGGGAATCGAACCCGCCTCCCAGGCTTGGGAAGCCCGTGCACTACCGATGTGCTAATTCCGCAAAATAAGTTTCCTGATTTCTTTGAGCCGATACCCGGACTCGAACCGGGGACCTACGCATTACGAATGCGTTGCTCTACCAACTGAGCCATATCGGCAACCTCTTATAGAGAAGTACACCCGCAGGGGCTCGAACCCTGGACACCCTGATTAAGAGTCAGGTGCTCTACCAACTGAGCTACGGGTGCATCATCATTTCAAAAAGAAAGGAGGGTCGCTTGCCTCCTCTGTACACCCGCAGGGGCTCGAACCCTGGACACCCTGATTAAGAGTCAGGTGCTCTACCAACTGAGCTACGGGTGCATCTTTTTTCTTTAGCGGGTGCAAAGGTACATACTTTTTTCCATACCACCAAACTTTTTGGTGATTTTCTTCCAAAAAAGTTACTGACGGGTCATGTGGAATCCGTCGATGTTCTCATATCGACGTAACATCATCCGTTTGTAGATATGTCGGATCCAGATGGGATGCGTCACGATGAAGGCCAGACCGATGAGCGACATAAAGACAAAGGTCCAAGTCTCACCCACCAGCAGGAAACCGATGACGGCGATGGCACCGGGGGCGAACAGCGACAGCAGTTCGATGACAAGTTGCATACCATTCTCGAAGTTGCCTTTGGCCGTCACCTTCTGTTGCAGCGGCAATGTCTGTTTGTTATAGACAGCCAGTTGGAAGATCACGAAGTGGAGTACGCCTGCTGTCAGTAACATATAGGCCACCAGCATCAGCAGTGTAAACTTACCGGTGAAGACGGCAGGCAACATCACGATGAAGGGGATGAGCAGCACGGCACTGTAGAACCAGAACTTAGCCTTCAGCAGGGCGATGATGTTTTCGCGGTGCATCATCAGCAGGTCGATATAGTTGCCTTCCTGACCCATGATTTTGATAAGGGCCGTCACGCTGTAGATGGCAAAACAGTACAGACACCAGAAGTTCTGCATAATCACGTTGTCATAGACGTTTGTATAGGCCACAATCATCGAGAAGACAATGATGAGTGCCAAACTCATGATGCAACGACTACGCATGGTCTTGTTGCGGAGGTTCGACTTCAGCTCGATCTTCAGGTATTCGCCCACGAGTCCGAAACGATTGAAGAAGGCGAACTGTGACACGTGCTTCAGCTCTTGCTCTTTTTTCTTCGAGATCTCCTCATAGACATACTTAAACTGGAAATGACGGTTGATGAAGAACATGACCGCCAACAGCACGATGACCACAGGCAGGAGCCACCAAGCACGTCCGGCCTCGGCATAGAGGTCGAGCATCCGTTCGAAGCCTTTCTTACCGAAATCCATCAGCAGGGGGATGAACAGGATAGCGTAAGGCACCAAGGCGGCAAGGAACCACAGCACCTTCCGGTTGATGAGTGTACGGAAGAAGAGATAAACCTGACTGTTCAGGATAATCAGTAGCAGACAGGCTACCAGTTCGATCAAGACAGGCCAGAAGCCTGCACCGGCAAAGAGCAGGATGATCGAGTAGGGCACGAACATGCAGAGCCACAGAAAATTATAGCCGCTGACATGCGACGACAGCAGGAAACACTCGATGGCCGTATAGCGTGAGATGGGCAGCAGGATATAGGGCTTGACCATCATGCCGGGTGTCGTCTGGACCACGAACCGTAGTAGGAAGTCGATCAGCAGGATAATGGGCATGAACGAGATCATCCGTCCAGTCTCACCCTCGGCGAGCATGGCGATGATGCAGCCGTAGAGGATCAGGTACAAGGCAAACAGACCTCCACCGAAATAGGTAATGACTTTCGCCCACTTGTTTTGTTCGAAGATCGGGCTGCGCTTATAACTCAGCGTCGTGTTCTTCCGCAGCAGTCTGTATAATTGAAACCGGTTCATCGTAGGTCTATGATTTCAGCGTGGGGGAACTCTTTGGCGTTGAAGCGGAACTGGGCATCAGAAGCCGACTGCTTCTTCAGGTTGGTGATGTCGAAGATGGTCCACTTCTTGCCCTGCAGCAGTTTCACCTGAGTAGGATGATAGGTCTTCTTGTCGACAGTGATAAACAGTTCCTTGATCTTCCGCTCAGCAGATGTAGCGGTCAAGTGCACCACATGACTGCTGCCACTGCTGTTCAGCGTCGCCTTGTACCCCTTCTTGTAGAGGTTGATGAAGTTGTAGGGGTTGATGGTCTGCAACTGGGCCTCGGTGGGGTTACTGATGTTCACCTCGTCGTTGTCCTTCATATAGGTCCACTGTGTCTTCCCGTCGAACCAGACGCTGGCCTGCGGGGTGGTGGCGTGGAACATCTTTCCCTTGATGATGATGCTACCACTGGTACTGCCCATACTGCCCGTCATCTTAAAGTCGGCCTTCACACCTTCTTTCATCGTCACGGTGGAAGCGGCCTTGTCGAGCACGCTCTTCGCCGTCTGGGCCGAGGCACCGATGCTCATCAGAGCCATCGTTATCAGGAAACAAATCTTTTTCATGATCTATAAACGCTATACTTTCAATTATCTCAGATTATTCAAGAGGTTGTTCAGACTATTCTCGTCCTGGATCATCACCTCACGGGGCTTGGAGCCCATGGCGGCACCAACGACACCAGCCTTCTCCAACTGGTCCATCAGTCGGCCGGCACGGTTATAGCCGATGGCGAACTTACGCTGGATGAGTGAGGTCGAGCCGCTCTGGTTGATGACAATCAGACGGGCGGCATCCTCGAACAGCGGGTCGAGATGCTGCATGTCCACTTCCTTGTCGCCACCGTCACCGAAGTCAGCTTCAGGCGTGTCAGGCTCTGGTAGCTCGAAGGCCATGTTATAGCTCTGCTGGGCAGCGATGAAATCGTTGATGCGCTCCACCTCCGGCGTGTCGACGAAGGCACACTGTACACGAATGGGCTCTGCACCTCCCAAATAGAGCATGTCACCCTTACCGATCAGTTGCTGGGCACCTGTACGGTCGAGGATGGTCTTCGAGTCGATGCCGGCACTCACCTTGAAGGCGATACGGGCGGGGAAGTTGGCCTTGATGTTACCTGTGATGATGGTCGTGGTCGGACGCTGAGTGGCGATGACCATGTGGATACCGACGGCGCGGGCCAGCTGGGCGATACGTGCGATAGGCAACTCAATCTCCTTACCCGCCGTCATGATCAGATCGCCGAACTCATCGATGATCACCACGATATATGGCATGTAGCCGTGACCGCCACGAGGCGGGATCTTACGGTCGATAAACTTCTTGTTGTACTCCTTGATATTACGGGCACCCACTTCCTTCAGCAGGTCGTAGCGTGTATCCATCAGTTTACAGAGTGAGTTTAGCGTGCGCACCACTTTCGTTACGTCGGTGATGATGGGATCGGCATCCTCGTCGGGCACCTTTGCCAGGAAGTGGTTGATCAGCGGATTATAGATCGAGAACTCCACCTTCTTCGGGTCAACGAGCACAATCTTCAGTTCAGCGGGGTGCTTCTTATATAATAAAGAGGTGATGATGGCATTCAGACCGACGGATTTACCCTGACCGGTGGCACCGGCCACAAGCAGGTGAGGCGCCTTTGCCAGGTCGAACATAAACACCTCGTTGGTAATCGTCTTACCGACGGCGCAGGGCAGTTCCATCGTCGATTCCTGGAACTTCTTCGAATTCAGGATCGATTCCATCGACACGATTGAGGGCTTAGCATTTGGCACCTCGATACCGATGGTCCCTTTTCCTGGGATTGGGGCGATGATACGGATGCCGAGGGCCGAGAGGCTCAGGGCAATATCGTCTTCGAGTGAGCGCACTTTAGAAATACGTACACCTGGAGCCAGCGTGATTTCATAGAGTGTGATTGTAGGACCTACAGTCGCCTTGATGCTGGCAATCTCCACACCGAATGTGCGCAACACTTCCACGATCCTGTTCTTGTTGGCCGTCTGCTCAGCCATGTCGATATAAGGCTTGCCGTCGTTGTCGTATCTCTTCAGCAGGTCGAGGGTAGGATAACGATAGTTCTCCAGATCGCGCTTCGGGTCGTAGGGCTCCAGGTCCTCCAGTGCAGGGGCTACGGTCTTCTTGTCTGCCGTTTCTTCGTGGTGCGTTGCTTCAACGTCGAAGTCTACGTCTTTTTTATCGTCTTTCACCGTGTGGAGAGGCTCTTCGACCTCCCCGTCGTCAAAACCCTTGTCGTTCACCACAGCCTCACCGTTATTCAGGAACTCCACCGTCTGTTCGGCTGGGTCGTCATACACCGTCGGGTCGTCATCCTCTATCTGATTCTCGTAGGAGTCAGGTTTCTCGTTGGGATCGGTATTCGTGATGTTGAACTTCACCTTATCGAGGAACTTGGTAGGATTCAAGATTCTACGGATTACGAAGATGGTCTCTGCACTTAAATAGGTGAGGAAGGCGATGGCTGTCAGTCCGAGGATTGCCGTCAGTCCGGGAATACCCACCAGGTTGCCAAGATAATGGCAGATATACAGGCCGTGGTCGCCACCGGGACTGTACCATGTGTCGGTGAATAGTGGGGCCAGCAATAGCGACATGGCCACCGATGCCCATATCATCAGGATCATCAGCGACAGGAACCACTTCCAGAGATTTACCTTGTAGGCTTTCGTCAGGTGTACGCCCATCAGTAGCAGGAACAAGGGGATGAGGAAGGCGGGCAGTCCGAAGCACCGTTTGATGAAGAACCATGAGCACCAGGCGCCGAAGCTACCACAGGTGTTCATGAACTCATGGTTCTGGTTCAGAATCTCACCCTCCCGCGGGTCCTCGATTACACTCTGGTCGGCAGCGCCTGTCGAGAGAAACGATACAAACGCTAATAACAGGAACACTGCTACGAGGGCCAGACCGATGCCCAGCATGAAGTTGATTCTTTCGTTGTGGAATATCTTGTCGAAGCTCAGCCCACTCAGCAGACTGGAACCTTTCTGCGGTCTTTTTTCTTTCTTTTTCTTTGCCATATCTTGTCTCTTTTCGCTATTTTGATGCAAAAGTAGTTGAAAAAACTTAGATTTCATCATAAAATGATGTTTTTTTTGTAATTTTGCACCAAGAAATGAAAAAGTTGATATATAACAAGGTCGATAAGGCCATGATTTCGCACCTGAAACGGGTCGATTTCTTTGGAAAGATCTATGTCGTGACATCGCCCGTAGAGGCCGAGCATGCCGTCGACTATCTGCTGTCACAGCCCATTCTCGGCTTCGATACCGAGACGCGCCCAGCCTTTGAGAAAGGCAAGCGCTATCGCTGTGCTCTGCTCCAGGTGTCGACGCGGACGGACTGCTTTCTCTTCCGACTGAACAAGATTGGACTTTGCCCGGCTGTGGTACGGCTGTTGGGCGACAAGGAGGTGACGAAGGTGGGGCTGGCATGGAACAATGACATGCTATCCCTGCGTGAGCTCGGCCAGTTCGAATCAGGCCATTTCATCGACTTGCAGACGACGGTACGCGAGTTGGGCATCGAGGATCAGAGCTTGGTGAAAATCTATGCCAACCTCTTCGGCGAACGTATCAGTAAGACGGAACGGCTCTCCAACTGGGAGCGCCAGGAACTGAAGGAGAGTCAGAAGGAATATGCGGCCATCGATGCCTGGGCGTGTGTGCGTATCTATAATGAGGTAAATCGGCTGTTGGCGACCGGCGATTACGAGCTGGTGGTGCAGCCTTCAGAAAAGAAGAGTCTTGATGAAACAGGTCTATCTTAAACGAGGTAAGGAGGAGAGTCTGCTCCGCTTCCATCCCTGGGTGTTCTCCGGAGCCATCCAGCATGCCGACTACGGCATCGCCGAGGGTGAAGTGGTGCGTGTCGTCAACAGTCAGGGCGATTTCATCGCCGTCGGACATTATCAGATGGGCTCCATCGCCGTGCGGGTGCTCTCGTTCTGCGATGAAACCGTTGACGAGGCGTTCTGGGCCAGTCGGTTGGCGTCGGCCCTGCGGGTGAGACAGACCGTCGGGTTTGCCGACAATCCCCGTAACAACACTTACCGCCTTGTGCATGGCGAGGGTGACATGCTGCCCGGACTAGTCATCGATGTCTACGGACAGACGGCCGTCATGCAGGCCCATAGCGTCGGCATGCATATTTGCCGTGAGGCTATCGCCCGTCAGCTGGTGCAAGTGATGGACGGCCGTATCGCCCATGTCTATTATAAGAGTGAGACCACGTTACCAGGAAAGATGCGTAGCGACGAGCCCGGCTTGGCCGACGACGGCACGCTGAGCTACTTCATCTACGGCGGCTGTGAGGACAATACGGCGATGGAGAACGGCCTGCTGTTCTATGTCGACTGGCTGCGCGGGCAGAAGACGGGCTTTTTCGTCGACCAGCGCGACAACCGTTTGCTGCTTGAACGCTTTGCCAAGGGCAGGCGGGTGCTGAACATGTTCTGCTACACGGGCGGCTTCTCGTTCTATGCCATGCGGGGTGGAGCCGAGCTTGTCCATTCCGTCGACAGCAGTGCCAAGGCCATCGAGCTCACCAACCGCAACGTCGAACTGAACTTCCCCGGTGACACCCGCCATCAGGCGTTCTGTGAGGATGCCTTCCGCTATCTCGAACAGGCGGGTAGTCAGTACGACCTGATCATCCTCGATCCGCCGGCCTTTGCCAAGCACCGTGGGGCCTTGCACAATGCACTGAAGGGGTACACCCGTCTGAATCACAAGGCATTCCAGAAGATCCAGCCTGGCGGCATTCTCTTCACCTTCAGCTGTTCACAGGTGGTCACGAAAGATCACTTCCGCAACGCCGTCTTTACGGCAGCAGCCCAGGCTAGCCGTCAGGTGCGCATCCTCCATCAACTGCACCAGCCTGCAGACCATCCGATTAATATCTACCACCCTGAAGGGGAATACCTCAAGGGGCTTGTCCTGTATGTAGAGTGATTAATACTGTTGCCAGTTTCATCGATAGGAATCAGTTGTTGTCGCCCGACGGCCTTCATCTGGTGGCGCTGAGCGGTGGTGCCGACAGCGTGGCTTTACTGCGCGTCATGCTGGCATTGGGCTATCGTGTAGAGGCGGCTCACTGCAATTTCCATCTGCGTGGCGAAGAGAGCGACCGTGACGAACTATTCGTCCAGAATCTTTGTCAGAAGCTCAACGTCAATCTTCACTTAATCCATTTTGATACAGTCGAATATGCAGCCTTGCATCAAGTAAGCATTGAGATGGCAGCCCGGGAACTGCGCTATGGCTATTTCCATCAGTTGCGCCATGACATCGGGGCCGATACAGTCTGCGTGGCTCACCATCGTGACGATGCTGTAGAGACATTGCTCATGAACCTCTTGCGAGGTGCCGGTATTCACGGACTGACGGGCATCCGTCCCCGAAACGACGATATCGTCCGTCCGTTGCTTGGTGTCAGCCGTCAGGAGATTCAACACTATCTCGACGTCATCGGTCAGGACTATGTTACCGACTCTACCAACTTGCAGCCCGACGTACTGCGCAATAAGATCCGCCTGCAGCTCCTGCCGCTCTTGGAACAGTTGTACCCCGGTGCCTCTGAGAATATGGCCCGTTCTGCCTATTATCTCTCCGAGGCCGAGAAGGTCTACAACGCACAATGGGGACAGTCCCCTTTGTGCGAAGCTACCGATGCACAGGGGCGTTCGACTCTGCCTTTTTCCACCCTCAAATCTTCTCCATCCTCCCTTTGTCTACTTCACGAATGGCTCTCGCCGTTTGGCTTCAACCGCAGTCAGATTGAGCAGATTGCCAATCATCTGGGTGGAGAACCAGGACGAGTGTTCGAATCCCCAACACATACGTTGGTCATCGACAGGGAGGCTGTGGTGGTAGAGCCTGTCAGTGCTCCGATGAAACCGTTAGTGATCCCAGAGCCAGGTGTCTACCGCATCGATGAAACGGCCAAGATCAGAATAGAAGAGGTTAGGGTAGAGGAAGGCATTAGCTGCGACCCCAACGTAGCCACTCTTGACGCTACTACCGTCCGTTTCCCGCTCACCCTACGCACTGTAGATCCCGGTGACCTCTTCCAACCCTTCGGTATGGAGGGGCGGAAACTGGTGAGCGATTTCCTGACCGATCGAAAGCTCAATCTCTTGGACAAGCGCCACCAGCGTGTCGTAGTCGACGCCACAGGCGCCATTCTCTGGCTCGTCGGCCTGCGCACCGACCATCGTTTCCGTGTCACCCCTACCACCCGCACTATCCTCCGCATCATTCTCTAATGGTATAGTTATCAGCTACGCTTCTCCTTGAGGATGCCGTGGCGGTAGGCGTAGAGTAGCTTCTTCAGGTCGGCGACCTGGGTGCGCAGTTCCTCGCCCTTGTCGGTGTCGGCCACACGCATGCGGTGGGCGGACATCTCCACAATCTGGGTGGTGGATTTGATGTCGGTCTCACGTACGATGGCGTCGTGGGCGGAGGTGAACGGCTCGTGCTGCACAAGCTGGAAGCCGCGGGAGTGGTAGACGAGAGTGTAGCCTGCAATACCCGTTTCACTGTGATAGGCCTCAGAGAAGCCGCCATCGATGACCATAAGCCGACCGCCTGCCTTGATGGGATTCTCGCCTTTGGAGGCATGCACGGGCACGTGACCATTGATGATGTGGCGGTTGTCGCCCTTCACCTCAAAGGCGTCGAGGATGCGGTCGCAGATCTCTTCGGAGTCGCGCAACTTGAAGTAGTTGCCTTTCTCTTCCTTATAGGTCTCACGGTCTTTGAGGAAATAGCGCTCAAAGGTGGCCATCTTCGACTTGTCGAAGAGTGGGGAGTCCTTACCGCACCAGAGGTATAGGAAGTAGTCGCGGGCATAGTCGCGGGGAAATACTTGCAGGTCCTTGTCGACACCCGACTCGAAGGCGGCTCGTATCATCATGCCGATGTTGTGCATGAGGTCTTTGCCACCGTATTTCATGCCAGGGTATATCTCCACCTCCTTGAGCGTGCCGTCGTCGTTGAGCGGACAGCTGGCATGGAACAGCAGATTGGAGTTGGTGACAGTGTACATGCAACCGTGGGACAGCAGCGTGCGGATATGCTTATGGAGCTTCTCGGAAATGCGGAAAGAGTGGTGGAGCTTTTCCATGAGATCTTTTTCCTCGGCTGTGAGGGTGTCTGGAGAGGCCGGATCGACGGTGGGGAAGTGGCAACTCTTCATCTCGTACTCTTTACCGTCGAGACGGCAGATGCCCCGTTCGTAGTCGACACGATCGAAGAGACAACGGTCATTCATCTGCCACTCAGGATGGCGACGGAAAATGGCTGCTTCCTCTTTGAACTGGATGACGGCAATGGCCTTGTGCATGCGGGCGGTGAGCAGGCGTGTCTTCTCGTCAAGCTGCTGTTTGTCATCCAACACTTTGGGGATGAACTCCTCACAGGGGTCATCGCCATAGGTGTCGATGGCGAAGGTGGCCAGGGGGACGAGGTTGATGCCGTACTCCTCGATGGTAGCGAGGTTGGCATAGCGCAGACAGAGGCGGAGCACGTTGCAGATACAGGCGTTGTTTCCTGCCGAAGCACCCATCCACAGGATGTCGTGGTTGCCCCACTGGATGTCCCAGGAGTGGTATTGGCGCAGGGTGTCCATGATCTTATGGGCACCTGGGCCGCGGTCGTAGATGTCGCCGAGAATATGGAGCTGGTCGATGGCTAAGCGCTGGATGACGTTACAGATGGCGGTGATGAAGTCGTCGGCACGGCCGGTGGATATGATGGTGTCGACAATGACGCTGACATAGGCTGCCTTGTCATTGTCGCCCAGACTCTCATGGAGCAGTTCCTCGATGATATATGAGAAGTCTGGCGGGAGAGACTTGCGCACTTTCGAACGGGTGTATTTCGACGACACATCCCGACATACCTTCACCAGCTGGTGGATGGTAATGCGATACCAGTCGTCGAGGTCTGTCTCCTGCGCCTTGATGAGTTCGAGCTTCTGCTCTGGATAGTAGATCAGTGTACAGAGCTCCTTCTTTTCCGACTCGCGTATGTTGTTGCCGAAGAGCTCGTTCACCTTGCGCTTGATATTGCCAGAGGCGTTTTTCAGCACGTGCTGGAAGGCTTCGCTCTCGCCGTGGATATCGGCCAGAAAATGTTCTGTGCCCTTGGGCAGGTTCATGATGGCCTCGAGATTGATGATCTCCGTAGCGGCCTCGGCGATGTTGGGAAACGACTGCGAGAGCAGTTGCAGATAATGCATGTCGGTATTCATATCCTAATCTTCTATGTCCAAATGGTTCTCAAGTTGTCGTCGTATTTGTTGTGTCAGACGGTTATCGGCTGGCGGTAGGGGCATATAGCCTTCGTCAAGGGCCGTCTGCTCGTTGAGCACTTGCATGAGTGAACGGGTGAAGGCTATGAGTTTCTTCTCTTCAAGTCGTTTTGCGAGTTGTTCGTCATCGACGGTATCGCGATAAAGCTCGCGTGTCAACTCGATGAGATGGAGCAGCAGAGGCCGCTGACGGATCTGATGGATGATGCGCACGAGATAGTCGGTCTCCTTTCCTTTATAGTCGCCCACCATCTCACGGATGGGCTTGGGTGTCTCGTAGTTGTCTGGGAAATAGGCGTCAATGCGAGTGGTGTCGATGGCGGGTACGGAGAGTCCGAGGATGTTGATGCCATAGTCGACGTAGTTGCGTATATGCTCATGCTCCGCATAGAGTAACAGATGGCGCCAATTGACATCCTCTGAGGGAAGTACGACGGTCCAGCGACGGTCGCCCATGATGCCGATCTTGATGATGGCCCGCAACATGCGGGCTGTCGGTTCGTCCATCAGCTGAAGCGTGTTGGAGTCAAGCACTTTCTGATAGACGGCGAAGATGGCGGCACACATCTCCTGACGGCTGATGGTGTTGGTGGTGACGGCATTGTGAATTTCCTCTGTGCGACGATTCCAGCCTAACTTCTGGAAATTGGTGAGTTCAAGCCGTCCCATGAGGATGACGGCATAGGCGCGGTGGATAAGCTGCTTCTGCCAGTAGATGGCGGGCATGTTGTGGCTGGATTCGGTCGCCCAGGGTTCCATCTTTCCGTGCAGGGTGAGCACAAGGCGCACGCCTTTGTTGGCGGCACTGAGGATGGCTCGTATGGCGGAGATAGAAGGGCAGCCATGACAATGGATGATATCCGGCTGCTGGTCTTTGACTGCCTTACGGATGGCGCTCACGCTGTCGGCTTTGTCTATCGTCGCACTCAGTCGTAGCCCGTCGGCCAGCATGCTGACGTGGCGTTGTATGAGTGATTCGGATTTCTGATAGACAAACAGGACTTTCATAGGTGCTCAAAGTTTATGCTATGTCGTGATGAGCAGGGTGGTGGAGGCGCGTCGCAGGAGGTTCTTCCACAGGATTCCCAGTCGGATGCCGAAGAGTTCGAAGGTGGGGATCTTGTTCTCGAAGAGTTTCAAAATGTCGATGGCACAGTCCTTTTGCAGGATGATAAAATTATATCGTCCCCAGATATAGTTTCCACGTTTCCGCTCACGAACCTTACTGATCCGTCGCTCAGCCCTTCGGATATGTCCTTCTGCTTCGGCGACCGTGTCGAAGGGTTGCAGACGAATGCTTTTCTTCGTCACGTATCCCAGTGTGAGCGCAGCCTTGGGGTCGAGTACTTCCGAGATGGCCTTAAAGACATCAGTATCTCTTGGAGGAATAGTTATCTTTGTTATGATAATATGCTCATTATGAGATGCTTTGATGCCGATATTAAAGGCTAACTTCTGTCGGAAGGTCTGTGCGCTGGGCTTGGGAAGGAAGGTCGTATAGAGATGCTTATATTCGTTCTTCAGCAACTTCAGCACGTCGGATGTCTCGTCGGTTGACGATTCGTCGACAACAATAACCTCATAGCCCGGCTCGTACTCTTGTGTGAGAAAGGCGGGCAGGTGTTGCTCCAACTCATGGGCCTGGTCGTAGACGGTCATGACGACTGAGAAGGGATGCTGTTTGGTATCCATGTTCTGATAAACTTAGATTTCATCGCTCATATAGCCCTGAGGCAGACGGCGCAAATTATATTGTGAAGCCATGATCTCACCGTAGGCACCAGCAGAGCGGATGGCCAGCAGGTCACCACGTTTCGCACGATTGAGGTCGATTTGCTTGGCAAATACATCGGTCGACTCGCAAATGGGACCGACCACATCGTAGGCCTCCATCGGTTCGTCGCTCGTGATATTCTCAATCTTATGATAAGCCTGATAGAGGGCTGGGCGGATTAAGTCTGTGAAGCCGGCATCGACAATGGCGAATTTCTTGACAGCTCCTTCTTTAATATATAAGGTACGCGTGATGAGCGAACCGCACTGGGCGACGACGGCCCGGCCAAGTTCGAAGTGCAGCGTCTGACCAGAACGGAGCTTCAGTTTACGGGCATAGGTATCGAAGTAGGCCTTGAAGTCGGGTATCGGCAATCGGTTGGGATGGGTGTAGTCTATGCCGAGTCCGCCACCTACGTTGATATGCTCTACCCGGATGCGGTGACGATCGAGCTGGTCCTGCAGTTCATTGACTCGATTGCAGAGGGCCTCGAAGTCGCTCATGTCGAGAATCTGTGAGCCGATATGGAAGTGCAGCCCCACGAACTTCACGTTCGCCAGTCTGTTGGCTTCTTCGATGACGTTCTCCATATCCCTCATGGCGATGCCGAACTTGTTCTCCGCCAGTCCTGTGGTAATGTTCGCATGGGTATGTGCGCCGACATTGGGATTCAGACGGAAGGCCACACGCGCCACCTTACCCTTCGCTGCTGCCAGTTCGTTTATGACCTCCAGTTCGGGGATACTCTCGACATTGAAACAGAAGATGTCGTTGTCGAGGCCGAGGTTGATCTCCCAATCGGCCTTGCCCACGCCAGCGTAGACAATCTTCGTCGAAGGGAATCCCGCCTTGACGGACGCTTCGATCTCCCCGCCACTGACGCAGTCGGCACCCAGTCCTGCCTCACGGATGATGCGGAGTAAGCGCGGGTTGGCATTAGCCTTGACAGCGTAGTGCACCACGAATCCCTCGTGTTTCTGAGCTTCAGCATTGATGCAGCGAAGCGTTTCGCGCAGCAGCTCTGTATCGTAGTAATAGAAGGGCGTCTGTATAGACTGCAACTTCTCTACAGGGAATAGTCCTTTAGCCATTATTGTGTTGTGCTTGATGACTTACTTTTTATAAAAGATGGTGTTGCTCAGGTTCTGCAGGGCCCGTTTCTTGTCCTCCTCACGGATGAGGAAGGAGATATTGTAGTTCGAGCCTCCGTAGCTGACCATGCGGACTGGAATATCCTTCATGGCGTCAAGAGCCAGAGTCTCGAAGCCGATATTCGACCAATCGAGGTCGCCAACGACACAGACGATACACATGTTCGTGTCGACGGTCACCGTACCATATTTCTTCAGTTCGTCAACGATCTCACCGAGATGAGCTGAGTTGTCGATACTCATCGAGACACCAACCTCAGAGGTACAGATCATGTCGATACTCGTCTGGTAGCTCTCAAAAATCTCGAACACCTTGCGCAGGAAACCTGTAGCCAGAAGCATACGGCTCGACTTGATCTTAATGGCCGTGATGTTGTCCTTGGCAGCGATGGCCTTGATCTTACCATATTCGGTTTTGTTAGAGATGGTTGTGCCTTCGGCGTCAGGATCCATCGTGTTCAGCAGACGGACGGGGATGCCAGCATATTTGGCGGGCTGGATGCAGGTGGGGTGGAGGATCTTAGCTCCAAAGTAGGCCAGCTCGGCTGCCTCCTCGAAGTGCAGTTGGTGTACAGGATCGGTTTTGTCGACCACACGCGGGTCGTTGTTGTGCATGCCATCAATGTCTGTCCATATCTGGATCTCTTCAGCACCAATGGCCTCGCCAATGAGTGAAGCGGTGTAGTCTGAACCACCGCGCTGCAGGTTATCGACCTCTCCGTAGGCATTACGGCAGATGAATCCCTGGGTGAGGTACACCTGTGCACCTTCGTTGTCAGCGAGGATGGGCTTCAGCTTCTCCCGGATATACATCGGGTCGGGCTCGGCGTTCTTGTCAGTACGCATAAAGTCGAGGGCGTTGAGCAGCACTGCATTGATACCCTGTTCCTTCATGTAGTTCACAACCATGTTCGTCGAAATGATCTCTCCCTGTGCCACGATGCTCTTCTCCTCGAAGCTGGTGAACAGCTCTTTTGTGAACGAGCGGAGGAAGTCGAACTCACTGCGGAGGAACTCCCGCGTGGCTGCCTTCGTCTCTTCCTGACTATAGAGCTCGTCGACATGCTTGGCATACTTCTGCTCCAGACGATTGATAACCTCGTTGGCGCCGTCGGGATTCTTCTTGTACAGGTAGTCAGATATCTCCACCAGCGAGTTGGTTGTGCCAGACATGGCCGAGAGGACGACGAACACGGGTTCTCCTGACTTGGTGACCAGTTTTGTCACCTCTTTCATTCTCTGGGGTGTGCCGACGGACGTACCGCCGAATTTCATCACTTTCATAAGCTATTTATTTTTATTGTTCGATTCTTATATTTCAACGCGTTCTGCATATTTGACGCGAGTCTCATCGGTGTCTGGGGCATCGTCGACAATCAAGAGATTGTGGAAATCATTGGTGATTTCCTCCATCCGCTCGTCCTGACAACGATAGATGATGCTGGGGTTCTCCTTGATCAGCGGCAGGTTGTGGGTTGACATGACAACGGCCGTTCCTTGGGCGGCAATCTCAAAGAGCAGCTTGATGATCGTGTCGGAGGTCTCGGGATCGAGGTTGCCTGTGGGCTCATCGGCAAGGATGAGTTTCGGGTGGTTGAGTATGGCACGGGCGATGGCCACGCGCTGCTGCTCACCACCAGAGAGCTCGTAGGGCATGCGGTCGCCCTTGTCGGCCATATCGACAGCCTCCAGCACTTCAGCGATGCGCTCGTCGATGCCGTCGTCCTTCTTCCAGCCCGTTGCCTTCAGTACAAACTCCAGATTCTTATTCACCGTTCGATCGGCCAGCAACTGGAAGTCCTGAAACACCACACCCATCTCTCTTCTCAGGGCGGGAATCTCTTTCTGACGGATGGTCAGCAGGTCATGGCCGAGCACGAAGGCCTCGTCGGCCTCGTCCATCTCCAGCTCACAGTAAAGCGTTCGCATCAATGTGGTCTTACCTGAGCCCACACGGCCAATCAGGTAGATGAACTGCCCTTCGTCAACTTGAAGGTTCACGTTCTTCAGCACACAGATGCCGTGTCGCTGGTAGATATTCGCATTCTTATAACTGATCAGCATATTTTGCTTTGAGATTTGAGCTTAAATTACTTACTTTTTACTTCATTGTTCCTGCGGCTTTGGCCTCACGCCGCTGACGGTCCCATTCGGGGTCGTGGCGACGGTGCAACTCCTCCACAAGGTCCTCGATGCGCAAACCCTTCTCTGTGAGCAGCACGATGAGATGGTAGAGCATGTCGGCAGCCTCGTAGGTCAACTGTTCCTTAGTACCCGTGCAGGCTTCGATGACGGTCTCTAAGGCTTCCTCACCAACCTTTTGGGCAATTCGCTTTACACCGTCCTTAAACAGTTTGGTGGTATAGCTACCCTCTGGCATCTCCTCGTGGCGTCGGTCGATGAAGTCCTGCAGTTCCTTGAGGAACGACAGGGGTTCTGCCGTGTTCTCCTCAGCCCAACAGGTGTCGGTGCCCGTGTGACAGGTTGGTCCGTGTGGATGCACACGAACGAGTAGGGTATCATTGTCGCAGTCTACCTTGATGTCTACAAGGTCGAGGAAGTGTCCGCTGGTCTCTCCTTTTGTCCACAGACACTTGCGTGACCGGCTCCAGAAGGTGACCTTCTTCGTGTCGAGGGTCTTCTGGTAGGCTTCCTCGTTCATATAGCCAAGCATCAGTACGTTCTTCGTCTCAGCATCTTGTATGATAGCAGGCACCAGCCCACCGCACTTCTCAAAATCTATCTTCATTGTTTAATTTGACTATTTCTCAATTTGACTATTTTACAATCTGACGTTGATGCCCTCTTCGTGTAAGTAGCGTTTCAACTCAGGGATGGGTATCTCACCAAAGTGGAACACACTGGCTGCGAGGGCAGCATCGGAGTGACCTTCGATGAACGTGTCGCGGAAATGCTCCTTACAGCCTGCACCACCGCTGGCGATGATGGGGATGGAGAGGTTATCGGCTAACTCTCTCAGTGCTTCGTTGGCGTAGCCCTCCTTCACACCGTCGTGATTCATTGAGGTGAAGAGAATCTCTCCAGCACCGCGCTCCTGGGCTTCATGGGCCCATTCGAATAGTCCCCGTTCGGTACGCTCACGACCACCCTTCAGGTAGCAATGCCAACCATCCTCGTCGAGACGGGCGTCGATGGCACAGACGCATACTTGAGAGCCGAAACGACTGGTGATTTCGTCGATGAGTTCAGGGCGACGGATGGCTGCACTGTTCACGCTCACCTTGTCGGCTCCTGCATAGAGCAGTCGCTCCACGTCAGCAAGTTCGTTGATGCCCCCGCCCACAGTGAAGGGAATATTGATCTCCTGTGCCACACGGGTGACCATCTCGGTGAAGGTCTTGCGGCCCTCGAACGAGGCAGTGATGTCGAGGAAGCACAGTTCATCGGCACCCTGTTCCGAATAGGTCTTGCCCAGTTCCACCGGGTCGCCCGCACTCCGCAGGTTCACGAAGTTGGTGCCTTTGACGGTCTCACCATCTTTTACGTCCAGACACGGTATGATTCTCTTCGCTAATCCCATGTTATTTGACAATTTGACTATTTACAATTTGACTATTAACTAACTCCCTTAGGTCGATCTTCCCTTCATAGATGGCCTTACCGAAGACGACTGCAGGGATGCCTGCTGCGTCAAGGGCATCGATATCCTCTTTCGACGAGACGCCGCCGCTGGCAATAAGGTGCAACTGAGGATAGGCCTCCATCACCTGTTTGTAGAGGTCGATGGCTGGTCCTGACAGCGTGCCGTCTTTCGAGATTTCGGTGCACAGCACGTTCTTTACGCCTGCATCGATATATTTCCTCAGGAAGGGTAGGAGGTCCTCGTCGGAATCTTCCTTCCAGCCGTTGATGCTAATCTTTCCATGACGCACGTCAGCACCGAGAATCAGTCGGTCAGCACCATATTTCTCAAGCCAACCCATGAAGAGCTCTGGCTGCGTGACGGCTATGGAGCCGACAGTCACCATGGCAGCACCAGCGGCAAAGGCTTTCTCGATATCCTCGTCAGTCTTGATGCCGCCACCAAAGTCGACGGTGAGGCGGGTTTCCGTCGAAATACGACGGAGTACCGCACTGTTGACGATGTGCTTCGACTTAGCACCGTCGAGGTCTACGACATGCAGTCGCTGGAAGCCCAGCCGTTCGAACTCCTTCGCCATCGTGGCGGGCGAGTTGCTGTAGACGGTCTTCTGGCCGTAGTCGCCTTTCGTCAGGCGCACGCACTGCCCATCAATGATGTCTATGGCTGGTATCAGTTCTATCATATCTCCAAAAAGTTTCTTAAGATTTGTTCACCTACCTTTCCACTCTTCTCGGGGTGGAACTGACAGGCATAGAAATTATCCTTGTGCATCGAGGCTGAGTAGGGCAGGATATAGTCAGCCGTAGCGATGGTCTCTTGACAGAGGGGCACATAATAACTATGCACGAAGTAAACATAACCTCCCTCAATGCCTTCCATCAGATGCGACTTTGTGTCGTAGAGCTTGTTCCACCCCATACATGGTACCTTGTCCTCATGTCTTGTAGGTTGGAAACGCTTTACCTCAGCATCAAAGATACCAATGCAGTCGACGTCACCCTCTTCGGAGTGCCGACAGAGCAGTTGCTGACCAACGCAGATGCCGAACACGGGTTGCTTTAAGTCGCGGATCACCTCGTCGAGCCTTCGGGCTTTCAGGTATTCCATCGCCTCACCGGCATGACCCTGTCCGGGGAAGAGCACGCGGTCTGCCTTCTTCAGCAGCTCGGCATCGTCCGTCAGCAACGGTTCAATACCCATCCGCCTCAGGGCATTCACGACCGAGTAGATATTCCCCGCGTTATATTTTACAATCGCTACGTTCATGAGAAGATGATTGTTTTGTTCTTGTATGTCAGGATCTTACGCTGGATGTGCTTCGATACTGCGTGGGAGAGTACAATCTTCTCCAAGTCTTTGCCCTTCAATACCAAACTTTCGGGTGTATCCTTATGGGTGATGCGCGTTACATCCTGTTCGATGATGGGTCCTGCGTCGAGTTCAGCCGTCACATAGTGGCTCGTGGCACCGATGATCTTCACGCCCCGTTCGTAGGCCTGATGGTAAGGCTTTGCCCCAATGAATGCGGGCAGGAACGAGTGGTGGATGTTGATGATATGGTGCGGATACTCGGCAATCATCTCGTCGCTGATAATCTGCATGTAGCGGGCTAACACAATGAAGGAGATGTCCTCCTTCTTCAGTAGATCCATCTCAGCCTGTTCCACTTCAGCCTTGTTTGAATGGTCTTTTTTGATACTCCATACGTAATAGGGAATGCCAAACTGGTCAGCCACATAGCGAAGGTCCTCATGGTTGCTAACGATACAGGGGATGTCGCAGTTGAACTCTCCCGCCTTCCAGCGCGCCAGCAGATCGTAGAGACAGTGGCTCATCTTACTCACGAAGATAGCCATTCTCGGTCGTTTGTCGCTATAATAGAGCGAGAACTTCATTTGGTAGCGTTGGGCATACAGGGTCGTGAGGTAGTCATAGAGCTTGTCTCGTGGTATCAGGAAGCCCTCCAGTTCCCATTCTATTCTCATGAAGAACATACCATCCACTTTGTCTACATACTGATCCAGATAGACGATGTTCCCTTTGTTATCGGTGATAAATTTAGTCACTTCTGAGATGATACCCTGCTGGTCAGGGCAGTGCAGAAGCAGTATTGCTGTCGTATCCATTTGTCTTTCTTTCTGTCCTTATTTCTTTTTTCAGGGTGCAAAGATACTAAAAAATCTTCTATTGGCGCACATTTTTCCGCAAAATAATCAAATATGTGATAAATAAATAACACGCGGAGAGCCTTACCCTCCGCATGTTTGTTTAAAGTCAGGCTGTATAGGCCTTCTTGAAACTGTCATCTGTCAGCTGTAAGATGTACCCTCTGTGCATCCACTGATAGAGCATGTTCCGGCATTTCCTGTCGTTGGCGTCGAGACCTTCCTGCTGTCTCACGCGTTTGGCGTCGCTGATGCTAAACGCTTCGGGCAGCATATTCAGCAGGTTCTTCGGGCCGCGTGTGTTCAGACTATTGTCGTCGCCTCGCTCAGCCCGTTCGATGTCGGCACCGAAGAAGGCCATCTTGCACCACATATCATATCTCATCGACCACACGACAAACTCCTCGATCGATTTCTCCCACTGCTGACCGTTGGCTACATAGAGCACACAGGCTTTCAGCCATGCGATCACACAGGCCCGGTGTGACAGGTTCCAGTAGGTGGCGTTTTGCGACAGCCGGGCAAACTCGGCACACTCTTGCTGCAACTGTTTGGCCAGCTTGTAGGCCTGTCGACATTCTATCAGTCCTCTCGACGATGTCAGTTTGTCGATAAACGGCTTCAGCTCCTCGTCGAAAGCCAGGTCGTAGTCGCCATATACGGGTTGGTCGCAGCCGATCTCCTCCTCGGGAATCGTGCAGAAGTTAATGCGCGAAATCGGTCCGTCGGTGAGAACCGCCCTGAAGAACTTCCTTCCCTTTAGAATCGTCGTACAGGCGTTCCAGTTGAACCGGCATTTCGGTCTGGCTGTCACGCTCTGCGTACCATAGCGTGTCTGACCGTACTCTGAGTCTGGGTCGAAGGCGAGACACATCAGCTGGAAGTGCTGCTTGCCTGTCTGACCTCTCAGCTGCTCAAAGAGATCCAGCTCGTTCAGCTTCACATAGACGAAATGTCCCTCGGCTTCGTCCAGTCGTGTCACCAGCGCGGGCTTTGTCATATCCGAGTCGATGATCTGGATCACCAGCCCCTCTGGTCGCAACATCTTATCTTTGTTCGCGCCTTTTCGCAGGCAATCCTTCTTCCATTCGGCTTCGCGCTGCTCGTTCTCTTTGTCGCGTTTTTTGATGTCTTCCATGATGTGCTCGATGGGCTTGTCGATACAGCCCTTACCCGCACCCGTCTTCGCCATCAGACAGTTCATCAGCGTGGCTTCGTGAATCACGTTGTCGGTGTATCTGAACTTCACCTCACAGAGATGAGACCCCAGAGCAGGAAACACCGCGTGAGCCACAGCCGCCTTATACACATCGGGAGTCCTCGAGGTCAGCAGCCTGATCAGTTTGGGCAGCTTCTTCGGTAGCTCCGGCGGCGTCTCACCCAACATCCCCTGAGGGGCTGAAAGCTCTGCGGCCGAGAATCGGCGGCTTTGTGCGAACAGCTGTTCCTGATACTTCATCAGTCGCTGACTGGGATTCGTGTAGTTCTGGTAGAAGTCGTTCACCAGCTGCTGTATGTTCGTGTCGCCCCAGTGTTCCGGCATCAGTTCCTGCAGCACACCGTAGGCTTCGGCCTTTGTCAACAGCTGCGTAGCGCCGCTGAGAAAGATCTTCACGGTAGTATGTCTGCCGCCCTCGTCCACGAAGTCACTCCGGTCGAGTCCTTTCTCCTTCATCACCCCCTCAGCGATAAACCGTGTCCGCTCCGTCGCCGCCGTCGCACACGGGGACTGTCCCTGATGTGAGAAGGAATCAGCTTGCTGATTCTGGATTACAGCGGGGACTGTCGCCTGTGTGCAACCATCCTCCCAAGGCCGATAATGTTTGTTCGCTTTTTTCGCGCCCTTCGGCACCTCTTCCAATCCCTTCTTTGTCCGCTCTGTCAGCGCCTCATACTCCTTCATACACTCCTCTTCGCTCATGGGTTCCCCGAACAATTCGTCGTCCAGATACACCAAGTCGTCCGACGATCCGCTACTGCTGAATACCACCCGCTGCAGGTCCTTTGCGCCTGTATCCATTTCCAGATGGAGCAGCAGGCTGATGCGCACGATATTCTCCAAGATGGTCTTCCCGTACGCTCGCTTACACACCAGATGCCAGCCGCCGCTGGCCGAACGTTCCAGCATCATCAGTCCGATCTCGTCCTTCTTCGAGAGGATCATCTCACGTATCTTCGGACTCTCGGTCTCATCATAGCAGTCCACATCGTAGAAGAAAAAGCTGCCGATGCTCTTGCAGCCAGCCAACAGACCGTCCACGTGGCCGATGTTATAGGCCAGTTGCAACAGCTCCGCTTTCTCCCCCTTGTCGCCCTGTTTCGCCTTTTCCAGGTGCCTCAGATTCTCCGGCGAGTCCCTCAGCGCCATCAGCTCCTGTCTGTCTTTAACGAGGCGGGCCACCTTCCGGTTCTGCCCGCTCTCGTCCTTTACATAAGTTACCTGATAAATCATTACTTACCTTTCACTTCTCACCACTCACTTCTTGTAGAACAGTCCGCTTGCCTTTGCCGCAGCCTCGTTGGCCTGTCTCACCAGCTTCTCGGGCAACGCCCTCACTTCCGCCTCCGGCAGCCAGAACACGAAGTAGTACATGCCGTTTCGGCCCAGCGACAGCGAGCTGTTGTCCTGACGGAAGAGCGGGTGGTTCCTGATGCGCTTCGGATATTCCTCCATGTAGAGGTTGCCGTCGTGCATTGCCTGCACCTTGAAGCGCCCGATGAACTTCTCCATCTCCACGTCCTCGCAGCACTGGAAGTCAGCGCTGTGGCGTCCGTCCTCCATCACGCCGATCGTCATCAGCCCGTCCAGCGTCAACTGCTTCATAACCTTCTTAACTTTAATCTTTCCCATAGTAACTTATAAATAAATCTTCTGCTATTCTGTTTTATGAAAGTCGCTCCAGTCGCGAACCTTCATCGGCTCCATCTCGTCGGCCTCGAAGAACCTTTTGGCCTCCCAAGCCCTGCGCCGTTCAAGTCCTTTCAGTCTCTGACCACCAGCATAGACCCACTTGTTGAACTCCTGTTTGATGGCCCGCATCGAGCCGCCCTCGCGGATCGTCTTCATGAGCGTGCTCGTCTTCAACTTATAGAAGCCTATGTTGTACGCGAAACTCACCAAAGCGTCGAACTGCGGCTGGTTCCAATGTCCCAACGTCTCCACCTGCTTTTCGATGTCATAGAGGTCGGCCTTCAGCAGATGCTCCGCCCAGTAGTCCGAGATCACGTCGCCCGGCCTCACGTCTGGTCCCGTGTGTCCGTAGCCGATGGTCAGCACCCCTGCGGCGTCGCGGTAGGCCTTGTTCCTCAACCCCTCGAACCGCTTCAACTGTTCAAATAAAATGTCACTTGTTCTCATTTTTCTTTTACCTTCATTTTTTTCTTCTATTAATTAATGTACGTGTAAGGATTTTCCTTCGCACGGCCCCAGAGTTTTTCATCTGATCGCAGTGCAAAGTTAGGCATAAACGAAAAATGCGACGGCAGAATTTGCCGTCGCGTAGAGTTTTCGGGAGTTTTACGTAGAGTTTTAGTGTTTTTCGGGAGTTTTTACCAGAATAGGCTCTTTTCTTCGGGAGTTTTCGGGAGTTTCTCGGGAGTTTTTTAAGCCTCAAGCAAAGTTATCATTCTGAGACCTATGCTCTGGTACGACAAGTATCGCTTGCCCGTCACAGGCGAATCAGACGGATCCCACTTCTTGATTGGCTTCCTGAAACTCTGCACGGCCAGACGCTGCAACTCGTCGCCGGCTGGCAGATGTCCATGATCGGGCACCTCCTTGACGACCATCGCGCAGAACGTCTCGAAGTCCTCAACCATCAGCACTTCCTTATCCACCATCGCCCTGTAGACGGCATACCATTGACGGACCACCTTCACCTCAGGGGCAATCTCCCTGATCGACCACGACACATGTTCCGGCGTGATCACCTTCCTCGCCGTCTGCTCCCTCGTGGCCTCCCTGATTCTCTTCATACAGTCACGATAGCTCACCCTCGGCGCTTCCTTGATGATCTGCATGACCTTCCCGATGATCCTCGCGTTCGATTCTTCTGACAGCCTGATAGGCCTGTAATGATTGTTCTGAGGCACCAGCCAAGGGTGACCGTCCTCGTCCTCACAATACACCTTGATGGTGGTTTCTCCGTCAATAGAAGCCAAGACGATATCTCCGTCCTGAAAGACCGTTCCGCACATCACCTTCAGGATATCGTCCTCCTTGATACCCGCATCGCACATGGAGTCGCCCTTGGCCCTGACCATGAACTCGGGATTCATCGACACGAGATTCTGTGGCAGCAAGAACTCTTCGGGCTTGTTCTCGTAGGCTGTTGTCGGATCGCCGCACATAATCGGCGTATCGTAGTAGGGTACAGGCGTATCGCAGAGCTGCGGGTCCAGTCCCCTCGCAGCCAGCATCACAAATATCTCTCTCAGTTCTTCTAATTCCATTTTCCTATTCTTCTTATACAACCCCATAACACCAGCGGCACAAAACAAAACATTCTGGAGAAGCGTCCATTTCCCCAGAATGTTTATGGAAGTTTAAGTCATAGAAATCTAACTTCTCTCAAGTCTCTTTCTGTCATAAAGGTAGAATATGATTGCACATATCCCTACCGTTGCCAAGAATGCTACTGTAACCATAATTATCAGAATTCTTTTATACCTTTATTATAATATACGTTTCCAAGCCAGATCAGGATAAAGAATACACTAAATCCTATCGAGTAGAGATAAAACGGGTGTTTCATGTTCTCAAATACTCCACCGATAATTATACCTCCAAATACAAGGTTTGCCAGATTCGTGAAGATATCAGCATAGCGTAGATTCTTCTTCTGGTTCTCTAAATGGATTTTCTTTGTCACATCCATTTCTGCAAGTTGCCTGTTCAGCCTTGCTGCGGGCTCCTTCGCCCGTTCACGTCTCGTACTCATCGGCAAAGGCAGTGCAAGTTGAGAGTAAAGACGAATTCATTCGGTCTATACCGAAACGCAGCCTGCCTTCGCACCGTATCGGTGCAAAGGTACATTAAATGTTCGACACTTGCAAGCATTTTGCCAGATTTCACACATTTTTTGCTTAATTTCTTTTTCATACCGTTTAAATTTAAGTGAAACAAAATCGTTAACGGTGCCGCTCGGCTTTGCCGCTTATATGAGCGAAGCGAATCTTAAGAATGTTAAGCATTTTCCGCGAACCAGCCAAACATTTCAGCAGATTTCTTTCGAAACCCGCTTTCACTTCCATTTGTGCCACGATGTCAAAGATCACTTATCTTTATCTCTCAGGGCGCAGAGGTGCCAGGCACTTCTGCGCCAGACAACGTGGCACAGAAATATAGAAGATGTCAATTATTTCTTCTGATAGACTTTCAGCGGTTTGCGTGCTGACGAGCGAATGCTCAACACCGTCAGCTTGCGAGTGTTATATCGGAAAATGATGGAGAACCCCATTAGATAGAAGAACCTTACATCAGGTCGTGTCGAAGGACTGCTGGCTGTCGGCGTCTGCGCAAGGCGATGCAAATCCTCCAAAAGGCAACGCAACAGTCGGCAACTATAATTGTCCGCCCCGTTACGCTCGTCGTAGAACGTCAGAATCTTTTGCAACTGGTTGGTGCTGCGCCGACTGAATTCAATGGTCAGAGCCATCGGGAGAACATGGTTTTAAATTCAGCCATTGAAACCACCTCACCACGCTCCACCTCAGCAATCTCCTCCTCAATATCGGGAGTTACCTGAAGCACACCATCCACAATGTGGGCATAAGCCACATCGTCGGGTATGACTGGCTCCTCGTAGGCATAAGCCACATCAGCAGCAGGCTCCTGAGCGGTCATCACGCTGTCGTCCTCCTCTTCTATGATGGGATATGGTTTATTCTCTTTCATCATCACTTGCAGTTTTGATGCTGCAAAAATACGACAAAAATCCGATACTACCAAATCTTTCTCAATTTTTCTGTGCCACGATGTCAAAGATCACTTATCTTTATCTCTCAGGGCGCAGCGGTGCCAGGCACTTCTGCGCCCATTTTAAATTATTTCTTCATTTTATGGACTCTTCATCATGATTCTTCCTATATTTCTACTTCACAGAGTGTCTGGCCCTTTGTGAGTTGTATTATGCATCTTGAGCAGAAGGATTAAGATACTTACAAAGTATTTGATTCTTTTTCGTCTTCAATTGCTGCATAATAGTTTCTGCTTTTTCCATATTCTTTTCAAAAGACTCCATTTGTTTAATAAAACTCATCTGTTCATCCAAACTAGCGGGGTACTTAATTTCAATTTCCTTTAAGTATTTATAATGTCGTTCATACTTGTCGCTATTTGGAACTTCTATTGAAAGAAGATAACCATAAAGGTACTTTGGCAATATTTTTTCATTATCAGCTTTAATCAGTTGAGTTCCGTCTGCGCCTCGAATAAATTCAAAATCTAAATACTTGAATGTACAACTATGATCTCCAAATACAATAATAGGCAAGTCTGTAATTGTAGATTGATTGTTTGTATAACCAGCAATATAATTCCCTCTCTCCTGTGTAACAACAGGAGACAGCCCTTTCTCCAAGATTTCTATTCTTTTTATTTTTGTTTTGTTTCCATTTATCTTCACCATTAAATCAACAAGTTTATCACTTTGATAATTATTTCTTTTATCATCAATAATACTGCGGAACAATGTTTTTATTTTATCTTCAGCACTATAATATTTTAGATAATTTTTTAAATATTCTCTATCAATTATTTTACACTCTTCAACAATCTTGAATTGTATTTCTGGCGATGGGATCGGTACTTTAAAATCCGAAATAATCTTTTTGTCGCCTCTTGGCATCTTCAGTCCGGTTTTACCTACCATCATATAATCAAAAAACAAATCTGATGAAAGTATTTGAAATAAGTAATCGTTATTTAATTCTGAATTATCTTCCCTTCTAAAAACAAGAACATCATTTGAACAAACGCCAGATTTATTTGCAAGCCATGCTTTTTTTAGATAAGGTCTAATATTTGATATAAGTATATCTCCTTCTTTATATAGGGTTACACTATCTATTTTAGGAATCCCTTCATAATCCTTTATCCCTCCTTTATCAGGAAGCATATTGGCAGTAGTAATAAAATTCCTGCTATCTTTAGAATATTTTGTTTTCTCTTTGACAAAAGGTGCAATATTTTTGAGTTTATCTGTCTTGAAAATTGTCTCAAACTCAGGGAAATCAAATATTGGTTTCAAATTAATCTTTTTATCAAATGTCGCATTTGAAAATGATATAAGATCAACTAATGAATAGCAATTAACATATTCAGATATTTCATCGGAAATTTCAATAGGTTCACTGTTATAATTATTCCGTATAATTGAATTTATTTTATTATTGTCAAACAAATCATATGGGTTAAATAATGGCGTTATAATATTATTTATTCCCTTTAATTGGTTTATTGTGTCATCATCTATCTCATCATCAGTTTCACTTTTTTTTGTTCCAAGGTTAAGGTACTTTATACCTTCATTCCCTTTTCTTGTGCTAATTTCGTATCCTAGGAATAGCTTCTCTCCTGTTGTCGTGGTTGGTGAGTTTATTACTATTACTTGTTCCTGATTTTTTGACAGAAGCATATAATAATAGAGTTTTTCTTTCTCTATTTCTTGGATAAATTTTAAAAGATAATTCACATCTGTCCTATCTTTCTCTTCCTTACTTAAATTATTGTATTTCGGACCAGTTACATGTTTTTGAGCTTCATCCCTTAGGGCTTTTGCTTTCTGAGCGAGACCACTTGAGTCGGGATTCTTTCTCTTTTTGTGTAGATTTAAATATTTAATGTATTCTTCAACCAATTCATTACTCAAGAATGACTCTGTTAGGCTACCGGACATCATTGAAATATAGTCATCTAAATCAAAACCATTTTTTATAACATAATTTTCTAGAACATCAAAATCATCGTATATCTCATCATCAGAGAAATCACCAGAGAACCACATTTCTATTCTATTTGTTATGTGTAAATTAACATCAGGCATTCTTTTTTTCTTTCTTAAAAATAATGTTATTGTTTCAGTATTTGTTTGACCAAAAGTCTTCTTGCCAAAAGAACAGATAGAAATAATATCAAAATTCTTCAACAAGAGTTCTCTTGAATACATAACACTAGTGTCCACTTAAATCCGTTAACAATTCTCTGAAACATCAATAAATAGTAGGCCTTTGAGCATTTTGAGTTACGTGTACATTTATTTTGCTACCTTTGCGGGCAGATATCAAAATGTAAGTATACGGTTTACAA
>JAFTFO010000041.1 GCA_017449495.1 Prevotella sp.
CACACACATCGCCGAGCCTGCCGCTGCCTGCGTGAAGGCAGGTGCCGACGCCATTTCGGCCATCAACACCATCAAGTCGGTGACGATGACGGCCGAGGCCGAGGTGGCCGGACAGCGCACCATCTCGGGCTATTCCGGTCGTGCCGTGCGGCCTATTGCCCTGCGCCACATCCTGGAACTGGCGCAGATGCGGAACGATTATCAATTATCAATTGTCAATTGCCAATTTGAGTTAAGCGGCATCGGCGGCATAGAAACCTGGCGTGACGCTTTGGAATTCATCCAATTGGGCTGTAGTAACGTACAGGTTTGCACCGCCGTCATGCAGTATGGCTACCGCATCATCGACGACCTCACGCTCGGCCTTCAGCGCTACATGGCCCAGCGCGGCATCACGCACTTGCAGCAGTTGGTGGGTGAACAGTTGTTGAAGTTCCTGAACCCCGACCATCTGGATCGTGAGACCATCGTCTTCCCGAAGATAGACCGCGACCAGTGCATCGGCTGCGGCCGCTGCTACGTCTCGTGCATGGACGGCGGCCATCAGGCCATTGCCTTCGACACTGCAACCCGTCAGCCCCGCATCGTCGGCACCAAGTGTGTCGGTTGTCATCTCTGCCGACTGGTCTGCCCCACGGGTGCCATCGGTGTTACCAAGCGCATCAATAAAAAAATAAAATAAGTATATGCAACAGACATTGAAACTATGGATGCTGGCCGCCATCCTGACACTCAGCGGCGCAACAGTGCTGACATCGTGCGGCAATGTAGACAACAGTATTGTAACCCCGCAGCAACCACAGCAACCACAGCAGAACAAATACTTCACGCTGTGGAACCCGTGCGAGGCGCTGACGGCCCTGCAGGACTACGTGAAGGACGTGACCAACCCCGCGTCGGCGAACTTCATCCCGGCGGAGGAACGCATCGCCACGTTCGACATGGACGGCACGTTCGTGGGCGAACTCTACCCGACGTACTTCGAGTACAACCTATTAGAGTACCGCGCACTGGATGATCCAGAATACAGGGACATCGCGCCGGAAGACGTCGTGGAGACGGCACAGGAGATTCGCGACTTCGTGCGCAACGGTAAGAAACTGCCCGACCACTTTGATATGAAGCACGCCTACGCTGCTGCCAAGGCCTACTCAGGCATGACACTGGCCGAGTTCGACGCCTACGTGAAGGCCTACGCCCAGCAGCCCGCTAATGGTTTTTCGGGCATGACCTACGGCCAGAGTTTCTACAAGCCCATGCTTCAGGTGTTCGACTATCTGAAGGCCAATGGCTTTACGTACTACGTGGTCAGCGGCTCCGACCGCTTCATCTGCCGCGCACTGACGGAGGCCATCGGCATCCCGTCGAACCGCGTCATCGGCATGGACGTGAAACTGCACTCCACCAGCCAGGGGACGGTGGAAGGTGTGGACTACACCATGGGCCGTGAGGAGGATCTCGTGCGCACCGACGAACTCATCATCAAGAACCTGAAGACCAACAAGGTGCTGCAGATCTCGCAGGAGATAGGCAAGGTACCCGTGCTGTCGTTCGGCAACAGCGGTGGCGACGCCGCTATGCACAACTACGCATTAGGCAACACGAAGTACAAGTCCGCCGCCTTCATGCTCATCGCTGACGATGACCAGCGCGACCATGCCAACCGCGAAAAGGCCCTCACGCTGGGCGAGCAGTGGCGCACGGCGGGCTACCACGTCATCTCGATGCGCGACAACTTCAAGACCATCTACGGCGACGGCGTCACGAAGACCGAGTTCACCTTCCCCGCTGATACGAGTCGGCCTACCGTACAGCGGATTACTGAACGTGGCACGTTGCTTGTCGGAACCACGGGTGACTACCGGCCGCTGTCGTACAGGGAGGCCGACGGCAACTACTGGGGCTTCGGCATCGAATTAGCTCAGAAGATAGCCGAGCGGCTGGGCGTGGACATCGCGTTTGCGCAGACCTCGTGGCCTACGCTGACTGCCGATGTGCAGGCCGAGCCGCAGACCTTCGACCTCGCCATCGGCGGCATCACCATCACCGATGCCCGCAAGGAAACGATGCTGATGAGTGACGGCTATCTATGCAACGGCAAGACCATCCTCTGCCGTGCCGACGAGTCCGACCGTTTCCAGTCGCTGGCCGACATCGACCAGCCCGAGGTGCGCGTGATGGTGAACCCCGGCGGTCTGAATGAGAAGTTTGCCAACGAGAACCTGACCCACGCGCAGATTATCGTCCACCAGAAGAACGAGGAAATCCCCTCGCAGGTAGCCGAGGGGCATGCCGACGTGATGATAACGGAAATCACTGAGGCCCCGTGGTACGTGCAAAACGACCCGCGCCTGGCCACCCCGCTGCTCGCCGCTCCCTTTACCCACGGCGAAATCGGCGTGCTGATGCGCAAGGGACAGGACGACCTGCTCACCCTCGTCAACAGCGTCATCGCCCAGATGAAGACCGACGGCACGCTGCGCCAACTCCACGAGAAGTATGGGCTGGTGTATGGTTACTAAATAGTATCAAAGGATAAAACAATTATAGCTGATCAAAACAGAACAAGGCAAAAGAAAGTGGTGGCACTTCACCCTCCGCGACGAACCCTTCCCCGATACTTACTTCACCTTCCCCGTTAAGCAACTGAAGTAAGAAAAATCCTAATTATTGCATAAGTATGGGAGATTTTTCGTATCTTTGCACACATAATTACGCATAATGAGACAAATAGACTCCTCACTACTCGACCGCGCCATCGTCTTTGCCGTCCGCGCTCACCAGAATGTAGAGCGAAAAGGCAAAGGCTTCCCTTACATTGTGCATCCAATGGAGGCCGTGAGTATTGTAGCTACGATGACTAACGACCAGGAACTACTGGCCGCTGCGGCCTTACACGATGTTGTGGAGGACACGGACACGACGGTCGATGACCTGCGTAGAGAGTTTGGGGAGCGGATTGCCTTATTGGTAGAAGCCGAGAGCGACATACGATTAGATGGGTCGAGGGCAGACTCATGGCATACTCGTAAGGAGGTTGCCATCGAACGCCTTGCCAATGCATCGCGTGATGCGAAGATCGTGGCACTGGGCGACAAACTCTCGAACATGCGGGCCATCGCCCGCGACTATGCCCAGCAGGGTGATGCCCTCTGGAACCTTTTCAACGTCAAGGAACGCAAGGAGCACGAGTGGCACTACCGCGGGCTGGCCGACTCGCTACGCGAACTTCAGGACACGTTTGCCTATCAGGAGTTCGAGCGGCTCATTAATCAGGTATTTAAACATTGAAGACGTATGGACTATCAACTTGACCTACACGGACAGATGCTCATGGAGCAGTACCACGAGCGGCTGCCGCTCTACCAACGGTTGGCCGAATTGGCCGACGAGGCTGTGCGCAAGGCGCTGAAGGAACAGCACGTGACGGTGACCGTCATGGAGCACCGCGTGAAAGCCGAAAACTCGCTGGCCGGCAAACTGGAACTGAAGGGCGCCAAGTACCACACGCTCGATGACGTGACCGACATCGTGGGCATGCGCATCGTCACCTTCTACAGTGCCGATGTCGACAAGGTGGCGGCTATCATCAACGAGCTGTTTGTCGTGGATTGGGACAACTCCATCGACAAGCGCAAACTGCACCGCCTGGATAGTTTCGGCTACAACTCGCTGCACTACATCTGTCGGCTGAAAGACCCCTCCAACCTCCCCTGCTCGGGGGATGCTTCTGTCACTCCCCCTAAGCAGGGGGAGCCGGAGAGGCTCTACCAACTGCCTTTCGAGATACAGATGCGCACAGCCTTGCAACACGTATGGAGTACACTCGATCATGACATTGTCTATAAGGGCGGAGGTGTGAATGTTCCAGATGAGTATCGACGCCAGTTCAATCGCTTGGCTGGTATGCTTGAACTCGTAGACGAAGAGTTCAGTCGTTTGCGCAACGTGCTGACCGACTACCGCCGGCAGATGCTGGCACTGGAGGCGTCGGGGCAACTTGACAAGGTGGATCTGAACAGCGACACCTTCCGTCGCTATTTGGAGGCGCAGCCCTTTGCGCGACTGAACAAGCGCATCGCTGCCATCAACCAGGCCGAACTCTACCCCGTGCCCATGATGCCCTTCCTCCGTGTACTTCAGAAGTTGGGCTTTGAAACACTCGGCGAAGTGAACCGGCTCATCGAGGAGCACAGCGACGATGCCTACCGCCTGGCCGTCTCGCAACTGGGCACCACCGACCTCGACATTCTCTCAGAGAACATCGGCCTGCAGAACCTCTGCTTCGTCTATGTGCTGAAGCGGGGCGGTGGCCCTGCCGAACTCTGCCAGATATACGACTGGCTGAACGGTTACGACACAGGAAACATGACGCTGGCCAATGCGTTGTTCGAACTGGCAAGGACTCTTTTTTCCATCACATCATAGCAGATATGAGAGCATCACTTGTTACAATACTACTTTGTTTGGCGGGCCTCACGGCAGAGGCTCAGGAGGAGATAGTCTTTACACCCCAGTGGACGGCACAGGCGCAGTTCGCGGGCTACTACGTGGCCGAGGCGAAGGGTTTTTACCGTGAGGCGGGGGTGAAGGTAAAAATTCAGCATCCTTCTGCCACGCAACCAGCTATGGCTCGATTACGTTCCAATGAATGTCAGGCCACGACATTGCAGCTCTGTCAGGCGCTGGAGATTGTGGATGATGGGATTCCACTGGTAAATATCTTGCAGACATCGATGAACAACGCCATGGTCATCGTCTCGGCAAAGGATAAGGATCCGCTCTCGCAGAAGGGAGCCCGCGTGGGCATCTGGAGCGTGGGCTTCGGACAGTTGGCCATCTGCATGAGCATCAAGGACCATCTGGACTACCAGTGGGTGCGCATCGCTCAGGGCGTCAACCTGTTCGTTGCTGGTGCGCTCGACGCCACGCTGGCCATGAGCTACAACGAGTACTACCAACTGATTCAGGCAGGCATGCAGATCAGCGACAAGGCGGTCTACCGCTTCTGTGACCACGGCTACAACGTGCAGGAGGACGGCGTCTACATGACTCGCGAATACTACCAGACGCACCGCCAGCAGGCCCGCAAGTTTGCCGAGGCCAGCCGCAAGGGCTGGGAGTGGGCCGCCCAGCATCCCGACGAGGCGCTGGACATCGTGATGCAGTACGTCGATAAAGACCGCATCGCCACCAACCGCACGCTGCAGCGCCTGATGCTGAAGGAGGTGCTGCGCCTGCAGGTGGACCGCGAATCGAAGAAACGCGAGTTCCGTCTGCGCCCCGACATGGTGAAACTGGCCAGCAGGCTGATGGTGGACAACATGATGCTGGGGCGGGAAGTGACGTACGAAGAGTTAATTGACAATTGATAATTGAAAATTGACAATTATGAAGAAAATCATTGCCTATATCCGTCGGCGGCTGTCCGTGAAGCTGAGCCTGTGGGTGGTGCTGTTCGCCGCCGTCATCTTTAACTCGGCCCTCGCCTTCTTCGTCTGGCAGGCCCGCGAGGCGGTGCACCAGGAGGCTATCAGCCGTGCCACGCAGATCCTCGATAAGACCTCCCTCCGCGTAGAGGGCATTCTGAACCGCGTGGAAGTGGCCACGCAGATGACCGAGTGGCTGGTGCAGCGACACCCCGACAAGGCCGACTCGATGTTCGTCTACAGCCGCGGCATGCTACTGAACAACCCCGACTTCTACAACTGCTCCATCGCCTTCGAGCCGTACCACTTCAAGGACAAGGGTCGCTACTTCTCGGCCTACTCGATGATGAGCGGCGACAGCATCCGCACCATCCAGGGCGGCAGCGACCACTACCAGTACTTCTACATGGACTGGTATCTGATGCCCACGCTGATGGACCGCCCGTGCTGGACGGAGCCGTACATGGACTTCGACGCGCCGACCAACAGTTACGCGATGGTGACCAGTTACTGTCGGGCCATCAAGGACAAGGCGGGACGGGCAATTGGCGTCATCAACACCAGTCTGTCGCTGAACTGGCTCTCGAAGACCATCTCCGAGACGAAGCCCTATCCCAACTCTTACAGCATCATGATAGGCCGCGGTGGCACGTACTTTGTGCATCCCGACACGACGAAGATTACTCGTCAGACCATTTTTACGCAGACCATAGACCAACCCGATACGGCCATGACCGCCCTCGGCCATGCCATGCAGCGCGGCGAGGAGGGCATGAAGCGGATGGAAATCGACGGCACCGACTGCTACGTTTTCTATAAACCGCTGGGACAGACGGGCTGCTCGATGGCCATCGTCTGCCCGGAGAGCGACATCTTCGGTGGCTTCAACCGGCTGCGCCACATCGTGTGGGCCATCATCACGGTGGGCCTGCTGTTGATGCTCGTCTTCTTCATCCGCATCATCACCCGCGAACTGCGTCCTCTCGGGCAGTTGGCCCAGGAGACGGAGACCATCGCCTCGGGGCAGTTCGACGCCCAGATTCCCGACCTCCACCGCACCGACGAGATAGGGCAGCTGAGCCATTCGTTTGCCGGTATGCAGCAGTCGCTCGTGCGCTACATCGAGGAACTGAAGGACACCACCGCGCAGAAGGCTTCGATAGAGAGCGAACTGAACATCGCCCGCGCCATCCAGATGGCCATGCTGCCCAAGACCTTCCCGCCGTTCCCCGACTGCGACGAGGTGAGCATCTACGGCCAACTGACACCCGCCAAGGCCGTGGGCGGCGACCTCTACGACTTCTACATCCGCGACCAGAAACTGTTCTTCTGCATCGGTGACGTGAGCGGCAAGGGCATCCCGGCCTCATTAGTCATGGCCGTCACACGGGCTTTGTTCCGCACCATCTCCGCCCACGAGGAGCGGCCGGAGCGCATCGTCAGCCAACTGAGCAACACCATTGCCGAGGACAACGAGATGAATATGTTCGTCACGCTGTTCGTCGGCGTGATGGACTTACAGACGGGTCACATGGATTACTGCAATGCGGGCCACGATGCCCCTCTGCTTATCTCAAAGGACGGAAGCCGTCTTGGGTTGCTTCCAGTCGACAGTAACCTGCCCGCCGGAGTGATGCCGGGCTGGGCGTTCAGCCTGCAGGAAACAGTCATCGACAGCGGCACGACCATCTTCCTTTACACGGACGGCCTGACTGAGGCAGAAAATGCCACGCACGGGCAGTTTGGCGACGAGCGTGTGCTTGATACAGCACGCAGCATCTGTGCCGATGGCCGCCAATCGCCGCGGTCGTTGGTGGAGCGGATGGTGGACGCCGTCCACGCCTTCGTCGGCGACGCCGAGCAGAGCGACGACTTGACGATGATGGCCATACAGTACAATCCCAAGGCTACTGCTGACGGGCTGCGTCACCACTCCATCACCCTGCCCAACGACATCGATACCGTTCCGCAGTTGCCGGAGTTCATTGACGAGGTGGCCGAGGATGCTGCACTGGACGCATCGCTGACCATGAGCCTGAACCTGGCCATCGAGGAGGCGGTGGTCAACGTGATGCAATATGCCTATCCCGAAGGCACGAAGGGCACGGTGAACATCGTGGCCACGATAGCCGACGGCGTGCTCTCGTTCGTCATCAGCGACAGCGGCAAGCCCTTCGACCCCACAGCCAAGGCAGAAGTCGACACGAAGCTCTCGGCAGAGGAACGTCCCATCGGCGGACTGGGCATCCATCTGGTCCGTCAGATTATGGATGACGTCGCCTATGAGCGGAAAGACAACAAGAACGTCCTGACACTCAGCATAAAGGTAAAAAAGTAAAAAAGTAAAACAATAAAAAACTCAAAACTATGTTTTTCGAAGTAAAAGAACAGAATGGAGGCATGTACGCCACAGTCAGTGGCCGCCTCGACACCCCCGCAGCCGTCACCGCACAGCAGGAAATCGCTCCCCTGCTGGAGAATGCCGACAAGGAAATCACCCTCGACTGCACGAATCTGGAGTACATCAGCAGTTCCGGCCTGCGCCTGTTGCTGACCATCCGCAAGGAGGCCGCAGCCAAGGGCGGCAAGGTCATCGTCGAGCACATCAGCGACGACATCAAGAAGGTGTTTATGATGACAGGTTTCTACAACCTGTTTGAAATCAGATAAGACCTCGGGGCAACTTCCTTTGCACCGTAACATTTGCATCATGCACATCGAAAAGTGAAAAATAGCCACAGATTATTTTGTAGTCTGTGGCTTTTTTCGTAATTTTGCACACGGTTTATGATGGATGAAGATTTCGACATACGCGAAGAACGGTTCTCACAGGGCGAGAAAGACTTTGAGAACGCCCTGCGACCATTAGCCTTCTGCGACTTCAGCGGTCAGAAGAAAGTGGTGGAGAACTTGCAGGTGTTCGTTGAGGCAGCCAAATACCGTGGCGAGCCCCTCGACCACACGCTGTTGCACGGACCTCCAGGTCTGGGTAAGACCACGCTGTCGAACATCATTGCCAACGAACTGGGTGTAGGCTTCAAGATTACCTCTGGCCCCGTGCTTGACAAACCCGGCGACCTGGCAGGTATCCTCACCTCGTTGGAGAAGAACGATGTGCTCTTCATCGACGAGATCCACCGTCTGTCGCCTGTAGTCGAGGAGTACCTCTATTCGGCGATGGAGGACTACCGTATCGACATCATGATTGACAAAGGCCCCTCGGCCCGTTCAATACAGATAGACCTGAATCCGTTTACGCTGGTGGGCGCCACCACTCGTAGTGGACTGCTGACAGCCCCGCTCCGTGCCCGTTTCGGTATCAACATGCACTTGGAGTACTACGAGCCGGAGACCCTGCAAAAGATTATCGAACGCTCAGCTGACATCCTCGGTGTACCCATCACCGAAGACGCTGCCCTCGAGATTGCAGGCCGCAGCCGGGGAACGCCTCGTATCGCCAACGCCCTGCTGCGCCGTGTGCGTGACTTCGCCCAGGTGAAGGGTAATGGCAAGATCGACACAAAGATCACGAAGATTGCCCTCACAGCCCTTAACATCGACCAATATGGCCTCGATGAAATCGACAATAAGATTCTGCTGACCATCATCGACAAGTTCAAGGGCGGCCCTGTGGGCATCACCACCATCGCCACCGCTATCGGCGAGGATGCAGGTACGGTGGAGGAGGTCTATGAGCCTTTCCTTATTATGGAGGGCTTCATCAAACGCACCCCCCGTGGTCGCATGGTCACAGAGTTGGCTTATCGTCACTTCGGCCGTAATCCGTATGGGAATATCATGGAACCGAACCTCTTTGAGTGAGGAGTGAAAAGTAAAAGGGTAAGAATGAGAACAGGAATATTCGTCGGGAGTTTCAATCCCTTTACCATCGGACACGATTCCATCGTGCGCCGCGCCTTACCACTGTTCGACCGTCTGGTCATTGGCGTGGTAGGCGACAATGTGCATAAGACCGATATGCCGTCGGCAGAAGAACGCATGCAGGTGATCCGCGAAATCTATGCCGACGAGCCTCGCATCGAGGTGAAGCCGTATCACGGGTTGGCGATGGACTTCGCCAAGGCTGAAAATGCCCATTTCATCGTGAAAGGCGTGCGTTCGGTGAGTGACTTCGAGTACGAACAGTGGCAGGCCGACTTCAACCGCCGGCTGGGCGGCATTGAGACCATTCTGCTCTATACAGAGCCTGAACTGTCCAGCGTGTCATCGAGTGCCTTGCGGGAACTGTCCCATTTCGGTGTCGACATCACCCCCTATCTCCCGAAGAAAAGTAAATCATAAATCATTTGTAAATCGTTAACAAAGGTATGATCACCTATCAAGCAGAAGGGGTGAAGTTCCCCAATATCAAAAAGCGTGAGACCTCCAACTGGATTCGCCAAGTGGCAGAATCTTATGGCAAGCGGATTGGCGATATCGGCTATATGTTCGTCAACGACGAAAAGATTCTGGAGGTGAACAATGAATATCTCGGCCATGATTACTACACCGACATCATCACCTTCGACTATTCAGAAGGGAGGATCATCAGTGGTGACCTCGTCATATCTCTCGACACCATCTTCACCAATGCTGACAAGTTCGGACGCCCCTACGACGAAGAGCTGCACCGTGTAATCATCCACGGCATCCTGCACCTCTGCGGCCTCAACGACAAGGGTCCCGGCGAGCGTGAGATCATGGAAGCCGCCGAAAACAAGGCCCTCGCCATGAGATAAATCACACCCGTCCTATCTTACAAATACTCCTTGAATGCCTCGTCGTACTCTGGACTGGGTGCGAGTTGGCCGTTGACAAGGCAGACGAGTTCCACGGTAGCACGGAAACAGAGCTTCTCGTCACTGGCACGATAGATGTCCTGATAGAACCAGTAGCGGAACCCATCTTTCTTGAGGTTAAGGCGAGATATGAACTCGTCATCACAGCGCAGAGGGACCTTGTACTGCAACTTCATGCTATGGACGACAGCGTCGATGCCCTGTTCGTGGAACTTGGCGAAACTCACGCCGAGGCTTCGGAGGAAGAGATGGCGGGTATGTTCGGCATAGTGCAGGTAGTTGGCATTGTTTACGATGCCCTCTATGTCGCACTCATAATCGCGTACCGCCATGCGGGTTTCAAAGACGTATTTCATTCTTATTGAGGTTTAATATTTCGTGTTGAGCGTTGAAAGAATCTCGTTGAAATGGGCAATTTTCGTCAGTCGGGGATGCTCGATATCCTCGAAATGCTCCAGTTGCCAGGTGACGTGGAAGGGGATATGGATGGCCGATGCTCCGATATTGAGAGCCGGGGCAATATCACTCTTCAACGAGTTGCCGACCATCAGCAGTTCCTCAGGCATAATCCCCAAGTGCTCACAAAGTTGCTGGAACTCCACCTCTGTCTTGTCAGACGTGATTTCGACATGTGAAAAGTACTTCGCCAGTCCGCTGCGCTTCAGTTTGTTCTCTTGATCCTGCAACTCGCCTTTGGTAAAGACGACCAGCCGATAGGGATAGGCTTGCAGTCGCTGCAGGGTATCCTCGACCCCCGGCAACGGAGTGGCAGGCAGATGAAGCAGCGACTTGCTGTGACAGAGCAGATCGGCCAGTTGTTCTGCGGAGAGACGATCACCCCCTACTCTAAGGGCTGTCTCGATGATGCTGATGGTGAAGGCCTTGCAGCCGTAGCCGAGATCGGCCATATTTCCCGATTCTGTTTGGAAGAGTTCCTGAGCCGGGCTTTCGCAATAGGGTGCGATAAGCTGGTAGAGGTGGTTCTCTACGGCCTCGAAATGCGACTGGCAGTCCCACAGGGTGTCGTCGGCATCGAAGGCAATAACTCTTAACTTTTCACTTTTCACTTCTTACAGTGCGGGCATATACCCTTTATCATAAAGTTGACGGCATGGGCCTCAAAGCCTGGCGGCAGGGCAGGCTCAGGCATATCCATGTAATCCAGACAGTAAGTCTGTTGACACACCTCACAAAAGAAATGCGGATGCTGATCCTCGTCATGGTCGTGGTCGTGGCTGTGGCAGAGTTCGTAGTGTGTGCCGTCACCACTGCCTTCGATGGCATGCACAAGATGGTGCTCACGGAACAGTGTCAGAGCTCTGAACACATTCGACTTGTCAATAGTTCCGATCCTGCGCTCCAATTCTGCCAGCGAGAGTGGCTGCATCGATGCTGCCAGTGTCCTGACTACCACGATACGGTTGGCCGTCGGCTTGATGCCATGCTCCTCCAACAGTTTCTCGTATTCCATTTCGTTCATCGCTGTCCTTTCGTCTTATCTTACATTCTGGGTGTGCAAAGATAGACAATTATTTCCATTATATGACACAGCAGACTGATAATTTGAGAAAAATTAGGAAATCTATCTCAACTATAGTCCACGCTCTGCCCAGTCGCCACGGTCGAGGCTGCGGTAACCGATGGCCTCAGCAATGTGATGACTTTGTACCTTTTCCGAGCCTTCGAGGTCGGCTATGGTGCGGGCCACCTTGAGAATACGGCTGTAGGCACGAGCCGAGAGCGACAGGCGTTCCATCGCCGTGCGTAGCATCTCGAGACTCTGAGTGTCGGGCTCTGCATAGAGATGGAGCATACGCTCTGTCATCTGAGCGTTGCAGTAGACCCTTTCCACCCCTCCTTGGTTAGGGAGTGAGCTGAAGCGTTCCGTCTGGATGTTACGGGCACGGATGACGCGTTCACGGATGGCAGCACTACTCTCACCCGGCTTCATCTGCGAGAGTTGTCCAAAAGGCACGACTGGTACATCAACGTGCAGGTCGATTCTGTCGAGCAAAGGTCCACTGATCTTCGACAGATAGCGGCCTATCTGCCCGGGCGTACAGACACAATGATGCGTCGGATCGCCATAATAGCCACAGGGACAGGGGTTCATCGAAGCAACGAACATGAACGAACATGGGTATTCCACCGTATAACGGGCTCGACTGATGGTAATCTTACGGTCTTCCAGCGGTTGGCGGAGCACCTCGAGGGTCGTCTTATTGAACTCTGGCAACTCGTCGAGGAAGAGTACACCATTATGAGCCAGAGAGACCTCTCCCGGCTGTGCCTTGTTAGTACCGCCTGTCATGGCTACCTGCGATACCGTATGATGAGGACTACGGAAGGGACGCTGTGAGATGAGCGACGTGCCACAAGAGAGTTTGCCTGCCACCGAATGGATCTGTGTTGTCTCTAAGCTCTCTGCCAAAGTAAGAGGCGGCAGGATGCCAGGCAGGCGCTTGGCCATCATCGACTTACCACTGCCAGGCGAACCGATCATAATGATATTATGTCCGCCTGCGGCAGCGATCTCCAAGGCGCGTTTCACACCTTCCTGTCCCTTCACATCGGCAAAGTCGAGGTCAAAGGAACTTTGTCGCTCATAGAACTCCTTACGGGTGTCGACAAAGGTTGGTTCATATATGCTGCTGCCATTGAAGAAACTGATGACATCGGCCAGACCATCCATTCCGTACACGTCAAGGTTGTTCACGACTGCCGCCTCACGCACATTCTCCTGAGGCACGATCAGCCCCTTGAATTTCTCCTTACGGGCACGGATGGCCACAGAGAGAGCACCACTAACAGGCTTCAACTTACCGTCGAGGCCCAACTCGCCGATCATCATATAGTCACCCAACATAGACTCGCTGACCTTACCATGAGCGGCCAGAATACCAATGGCCAGTGGCAGATCGTAGCCACTGCCTTCCTTCCGGATATCAGCGGGCGAGAGATTGATGGTGAGGTCGGCCATAGGTGGCTTGAAGCCGTTGTTGGCGATAGCCGCACGGATACGGTCATAACTCTCCTTGACAGCAGTATCTGCCAGACCAGACAGATGGAACTGCACGCCTCGCGTCATGTTCACCTCAATGGTGATTGTTGCGGCCTCCAGGCCCATGACTTCTGCACAATAGGTTTTGACTAACATAGTATTTTATTTAAGATATTGGATAAAGGACTGTTAAGGGGACTTGTCGTCCAGCAACGTACGGGCTTTGTCTTGTAGTTCGTTAACCCGTAAGGTGTGAGCGATTATCTTTCCTTTACTGTCTGTCATGATATTGTCTGGGACATACGACAGGCCAAGCTTCTGAAGCAAGGGACTATCCCACATCTTACCGTCATTGATGGTACTCCACTTCACAGAGTCTTTCTCGGCTGTCTTTCTGCATCCTTTCTGGTCAGCATCTACACAAATGCCAATGATCTTCATCTTACCTTCATAGCGATGTTGAAAGAATGTCAGCTGTCGCTGCATGTTCACACTCTCGTAATTCCATTTAGCCCAGGTAAAGATGACATTCACGGGGGCGTTCAGGTCAGACGACTTGACGGTCTTACCGTTGATATCCTTTGCGGTGAAACTGGGCAGCGTAGCACCTTCTTTCAGACTCTCCACCCCCCTTATCTTCTCTGCCAAGCCCTTCAGCGACGACTCTTCCGGCTGCGCCTTATATATATCATTAAGAAGCGCGATAGACTTCTTGTAGTCAGGCTTCGGTATCTGAGTGAAATACTTATTTAACAGGTATAGCGAGATGGGGGAAGCGGGATTCTCCTTGATGAACGTCTCTGCTGTCCGGGTAGCTTCCGGGGGCGTCATCTGACTGGTCTTCAGACGGAAACTGGTCATCGCCTCATTCAGGTCAGTACCACTAATACGCGTTTCTTTCAGATGCGAGGCATCACCCTCAATCTCCACATCAACCCGCGGCTCTGCGAAGACAGGCAGTTCAGAGAAGTTCGGAAAGACCAAGACGAGGGTAGCAGGCTCATCCAAGGCTATTTCATAACGGAATGTGCCTTTCAACACATTTATTGTGTCGAGCCTGTAGGTGCCGTTCATACCATAGATATAGAGTTCCCCCTGATTGAATCCCTTGAATGTCCCCTCCAGGAGGAAGGTCTGACGATCGGAACCACAGGAAGAAAAGAAGATAGAGGAAGATAGAAGAAGACAGAAGAAGAATCCTCTTTCTTCCGCCGCAAAAAAGCTGCTGAATTCCTTTATCTTCCTATATCCTTTAAACATGTCTTACTTCAGCTCCAAATCATTGTCCGCATAGCTGGCGAACGACGGATCTTTCGTAATTGCATTCTTCAGGGCAGTAGCAGCATCAGCTGTGTTACCCAGGCGAGAGGCAAGGATAGCCTTCAGATAGTCTGTGGTAGCATCGGGGTTCTTGATGAATTTCAGAGTGTTCTCTGCCGTTGCGTAGTTCTTATTCAGTATCTGAGCCAAGGCGGCGCTGTTCGAACAGATCTGTCCAAAGTCTCTCTCTGCCTGAGCATAGTTACCCTTGGCGAGGTTCAGATTGCCGAGCACCTCCTGCAGTCCGTTGGCATCTGTAGCACCTGCTATCAGATTCTCAGCGGTGGCGACATCACCATTCTTCAGCGCTAACAGGCCGAGGTTTGCACTGGCCTCTGGCAGTGCTCCATTCACAGCCTGAGCCTTCTTAATATACTCATTGGCCAGGTCGTAGTTGCCCTTGGCATACTCAATCGTGGCGATATTGTTATAGGCGCGGGCATCGTTAGGATAAACCTTCGCTGCGATCTTATACACATTCTCTGCCTCGTTGGGATCGCTCTTCTGGGCTGCACCATAGAGGAGTTCTTCAATGTTCAACTGGGCGGGATCGCTCACGATCTGCTGGGCAATCTGCTCATCGCTGCGGCCGATGGTCTCATAGTTGATGGTCAGGCGCGAACGACGCAGTTGGGGCAGAATGCCGTCAGCCAGCTCACGGAAAGCCTGAGAGATATTACGGATCTGCTGCTCTCGCTCTTGAGGATCCTGGTACATCGAGAGAACGCGCAGAATAACATCCTTGTCCTGAATATCACTGGCCTGCACCAGCTGCTGGAAACCATCCCAGTCCTCCGCAGTGTAATTAGCGTCGACATTGGCATTCATCTTCAGCTTCTTCAACTCCTGATTCACATACTGCTCTGTCACCTTCTGACGCTGTCCAGCCAACTTATCGTTCAGAGCCAGTCCACCGTCGGGAGAAGCGTAGGCACTCACCTCGACATTATCCAGAGCCAGCTTCTCATGGTCGCTGTTGATCTGACTCAGCAACTTCACGAACTCCTGCACGGAATTGTTCTTCAACTCGCTCTTACGAAGCGTGGCCTGCTGGATGAGGAACTTGATATTGGCCTCCTGTTTCTTCTTGTTGATGCGCTGGTAGCCGTCCAAGGCAAGGGCGGGATTTGCTGTAGCAAGCGTCTTCTTATAAAGTTCTGATGTCGCAATAATGCCCGTAGCCACCTTGACGGCAGGCACGTCAAACTTCTTCTTGCCGATGCTGGCGTCGAAGGTCAGATACATGTCAGCCTTGTTGCAGTCGGCATAGGCGAAGTTGGTCTTCATCGTGTAGTTGCCACCCATCTTGTATAAGATAGTCTGGCCATTGCCTGCCACGTTCTCACCTTGGAAAGTCGCACTGCTACCCTGTACGGTCACTCCGTTTGCATAACGGAGTTCCGGCACGACTGTCACTACAGCCTTCTTCTTCATATACTTCTCGGGGAAGTGGCCGTTAATAGTTGCGGGAACGGTACCTGCTTGAGTCTCAAGCGGATTCGGGGTCACGGTGAAGTTGTCGGCAGAAAGGGCTCCCAGTTTAGAGCAGGAAGCAAAGAGCATCATCGATGCTGCCGACAGGAGAAAGATACTTTTCTTGTTCATATGATTTATGTTTAGTGTTTTCTAGATTAAGGTGCCGCGAGCGGGACCTTAACGGCCGCTTTGCAACATTTCTTGCTACGCAAGCGGTGCCGCGAGCGGGACTCGAACCCGCACGACCGTTTCGGGTCAAGGGATTTTAAGTCCCTCGTGTCTACCAATTCCACCATTGCGGCCCACCTTTCCGGTTTTCGACCGCAAAGTTACGTCTATTTCCCCAAACCACCAAACATTTTATCAATTATTTAGAAATATCACCCATTTAGGGCAACACATCAGTTCCTGGCACGGATCAGCTGACCGTCGAAGGCAGCCTGGTAACGGTAGAGCGACTTGCCACCTTCGCCAGAGGCAATGGCTCCGTTGTTCACATCATAGTAACGGCCACACTTGGCGCACGACAGTTGAGTGCCGTTCTTCTGCCACGACAGCGGATAGCGGGTGCCACCGTATTGGCTCAGACAGTTAGAACACTGTCCCTCGTAGGCAACGAGTACATTGTCATAACTACTGGTGCCGATGATGATGCAGTTATTCGCTCCCAACACACAGAGCTGCTGGTTCTCACGGTCTGTGCTGAGCACAACATCTTCCGTAGCCCCGTCATAGTTGCGGGTGGTCTTCAGATGACGGACACCTTTCTCTAAACTCGCTTCGACCTTACAGAAATGTCCTGGGTTGCCGATAATGGCGGTCAACTGACAGGGCTGTGGGTGCAGTTGCGTGTCGAAGAGGAAGTAACACTGGTACTCACGATAAATAGCATCCTCGCTGTTGCAAGATAAGAAGATAAATGAAGATAAAAGGAGATAAAGGAAGATAAAGGACAAATGTCTTCTATCTTCGTGGCGACAGCCACGTGTCTTCTTCTGTCTCCTTCTATCTACTTTCATCCCAACAATGCTTCTTCTGCCGTCGTCATACGTTCGAAGTGGAAGCCGTCGAGGGTCTGCTGCATCAGGGCCTGGATCTGGTCGTTGCAGAGGTTGCCGATGGAACCTTCGTGGGTGTGGTGGATGTCGTGACTGGCCTTGAACGTGCCAGCCTCAATGTCGAGGCCCACCTTCTTGTAGGCATCTCGGAAGGGCATGCCGTTGGCTGCCAGACGGTTCACCTCCTCGACGCTGAACATCGGGTCGTACATCGGGTTGTCGAGGATATGCTCGTTCACCTCTATCTTATTTATAATGTAGGCGGCCATCTGCAGACAGTCCTTCAACTCACCAAAGGCTGGCAGGAACACTTCCTTGATGATCTGCAAGTCACGGAAGTAGCCTACGGGCAGGTTGTTCATGATGAGCGTCACCTGCTGGGGCAGCGACTGGAGTTTGTTACACTTGGCGCGGATCAGTTCAAACACGTCAGGGTTCTTCTTGTGGGGCATGATCGACGAGCCCGTCGTACACTCCTTCGGCAGTTTCACGAACGAGAAGTTCTGCGAGTTGAACAGGCAGGCGTCGAAAGCCATCTTGGCGATGGTGCCTGCGATGGTGGCGATGGCGAAGCCCACGTTGCGCTCCATCTTGCCACGACCCATCTGGGCATAGACCACGTTGTAGTCCATCGAGTCAAAGCCCAACAGTTCTGTGGTCATCGTGCGGTTCAGGGGGAACGAGGAGCCGTAGCCTGCTGCCGAGCCGAGGGGATTGCGGTTGGTCATCTTATAAGCCGCCTGCAGGAAGAGCATATCATCCGTCAGACTCTCGGCGTAGGCCCCGAACCAGAGGCCGAAACTCGACGGCATCGCTATCTGCAAGTGGGTATAGCCTGGCATCAGCACGTCCTTATACTGGTTCGACTTCTGAATGAGTTCGTCGAAGAGTATCTTCACCTCGTCGGCGATATCCTTCAGTTCGTGACGGGTGAAGAGCTTCAGGTCTACGAGCACCTGGTCGTTGCGCGAGCGGCCCGAATGGATCTTCTTGCCCATATCGCCGAGCTTGCGAGTGAGCAGCATCTCCACCTGGGAGTGCACATCCTCCACATCGTCCTCGATCACGAACTCACCGCGTTCTGCCAACTGGTAGATGTTCTTCAACTCCGCCAACAGTTGCGCCAGTTCGTCCTTCTCCAACAGTCCGATGCTCTCAAGCATGGTGATATGCGCCATAGAGCCCAGCACGTCGTATTTCGCCAGATAGAGGTCCATCTCACGGTCCCGTCCCACGGTAAACCGCTCTATCTCCTTATTAATCTCAAAGTTCTTCTCCCAAAGCTTCATACTCTTCACTCCTACTCGTAATGCACTTGTGCCAAGGCGTCGGCAATCTTCTCCACAGCTTCCTGAAGGGGCTTCTCGACCATGCTTTTGATGAATGGATTGAGCTCGGCCTTCACCGTGACCTTCATCTTCGAGTTCTGCTCGTCGACGGGCAGCACCTGAATCCATACGTTGAAAGGCACAGGCGACTGCACGGTCTCAAACTTCACGCACTTCGGCTCCTCACGGTCACAGATGCGCAACTTCAACTCGCCGACAGGGGCGACGTTAATAGCCACCGTGTCCTCGTCGAACGTGAAATCGTTGATCTTATCCTCTGGCACACGATCCTTCACCTTGTCCAGGTTGCGCAGGTCGCTGATGTTCCGATACACAGCCTCCTGCGGATAAGGAATCTGCTTAACGCTACTCTCAAACTTCGATTCTCCTCCAAAAAGTCCCATAGATTTCTAATTGATAATTGACAATTGATAATTGATAATTACTGGCACCAAGTGGAGGGACTCTTCCGCCACTCGGCGAGCACGGCCTTGTCCTCTTCCTTGACATAACCCGTCTTGGCGGCCTCCTCGATCACGGCCTCATAGTTGCTCAGCGTGATGAGTTTCACGCCAGCCTCACGGAAAGCCTCTTCTGCCACAGGGAAGCCGTAGGTGAACGAGGCCACCATGCCAATCACCTCTACGCCATAGTCGCGCAGAGCCTGTACAGCCTTCAGCGACGAGCCGCCCGTGGAGATCAGGTCTTCCACCACGACCACCTTCGCGCCCTTCTCGATCTCACCCTCCACCTGGTTGCCCATGCCGTGATCCTTCGGCTTCGGACGCACGTAGCTGTATGGCAACCCCAACTGGTCAGCCACGAGGGCTCCCTGAGCAATAGCACCCGTAGCCACACCAGCCACAGCCTCAGCCTCGGGGAAGTTCTCCTGAATCAGATGGCACAACTCCAACTTCACAAACGAGCGAAGGCTGGGGAACGACAGCGTCTTGCGGTTGTCGGTATAGATGGGCGACTTCCAGCCCGAGGCCCATGTGAACGGGTCGTTCGGCTGCAATTTGATGGCCTGAATGTCCATCAGTTTCTTGGCAAATTGATTCTTGATATCCATATTCATTCTGTTAATTTGGGTGCAAAGATACGAATAAGTGAGAAGAAAACCAAATGTTTTTTTGAGTTTTCTCGCGCTCGGCTCGCTGCTCGCCACAATATTGTCATAAAAATTCAAACACTGGCAGTTATCTTTTGCTCTTTTTGTAAATGTTTGATTATCAAGACTTTATGTTTGCACGACTTTTGGGCTAAGGAAACTGGGACTTTCCTGCCTTGAAACTCTGACTTTCCTGCCTTGAAACTCGGAGAAAGGTGGCACCTTTCTCCGAGAAACAGGCAAGGCTAATTCTGTTGTAAAGTTATTTCGCTTTCAGGCACCTCTTACTGCGTAAAGTACCATCTCTTATTCCAAAGCTTTATACAAAAGCAAAAAAGAAGGAATGCTCTTAACTCTTGGCGAGGCCGAGGGCAAGGACGCTAATTCTGACGTTATCGGCCTTACACAATTCTTTGGCACAGGCAATGACGGTGGCACCTGTAGTGACAACATCGTCGACTACGAGCAGATGCTTGCCCTGAATGGCGGCAGCATCCTTCAGTTCGAAGACGTGCTCCACGTTCTCGTTGCGCTCCCAACGGCCCTTACTGGTCTGGCTCCCCTCGAAGACGCTGCGACGAGCCACCTTATTATATATAGGCAGGCCTGTTACCTCGCTGATGCCTCGGGCTATCTCCAGACTCTGATTGTAGCCGCGCTGCCGCTGACGCTTCTTCGCCAGCGGAATGGGCACAATTCCATCGATTCCATCAAAGAATCCGGAGGATTGCAGTTCCTTCGCCATCAGCCGTCCCATCACCTCGCCGATCTCGGGGTGGTTCTTGTATTTCAGTTCGTAGAGGATATTAGCCGTCTCAGAATGGGCTTCGTAATAGAAGAGGGCCGCAGCCCGTTCGATGGGTATCTGATGCCAGAACAACTTGGCCATCTCGTTCTCGTAAGGGTCTTGCCAGAAACCTGTGCGGGGCAAGTGCAGGTTGCAACGGGCACAGATGGTTTCCTCGCTGACAGTCAGCCGCCGGCCACACACCACACAGAGCCGAGGGGAAATGAGGTCGAGCACCCTGTGCCAGAAACTTACCACCATAGTATTTACGATTTAATCTTCAGAATACGCCGATTCATCGTCGACATCGAGGCTTTGGCGGATGATGCTGAAGTCGAAGCCCCGACTGAGGGCGAAACGCACGAGTTTCTGGTTCAGTTCATAGTCGCTTGCAGCCTTAACGCTCTTCCGCTTTTGTTTCAGCAACGGACGGAGCACGTCGAGATATTCGTTTTCGTCGATTTCATCGAGCACCTGTTGCTGGATATCGGCATCGATACGTTTCTGCCAAAGTGCCTGTTGTACCTTGCGACGGCCCCACTTATTATAGCGGATCTTATCTTTGACGAAGGCTCGAGCATAGCGCTCATCGTCGACGTAACGCTCCTTCACAAGTCGGGAAAGGACGCGGTTTTGCACGGTTTCATCGAGTTCCCAACGCCTCATCTTGTCGCGCATCTCTTGCTGGCAATGCTCTGCCTGCGCACAGAGGGCGGCCAGTTGCAAGAAGGCTTCTTGTTCTGTGATTTCTTTCTTCATATCTTAGTAGCTTTAAGGAATCGTTGCTTGCCGAACTGGTCAAGGCGGATTTCGATATCGTAGCACGACATCGAACTCAACAGTTCTGAGAGGGCGGTGGCGTAGAGGGGGTTGATCTCAAAGAAGAGGCAGCCCTTGGGCTTCAGGGCCTTTTGGGCAAATTGGGCGATAGCACGATAGAAGAGCAGGGGATCTTCGTCTGGCACAAAGAGGGCTTCGTAAGGCTCGTAGTCGAGTACGTTTTTGTCCATTCCATCGGCCTCGCTATGGCAGATATAGGGCGGATTGCTGACAATGATGTCCCAAGGGAGTGAAGAGTGAAGCGTGAAGAGTGAAGAATCAAGGATGTCGCGATGTTCAAAAAATACATTTGCCTTAAGAGATTTGGCATTGTCCTTGGCGATACGGATGGCATCGTCAGAGATATCCCAGGCCGAGACCTTGGCCTCAGGCATCTCCAATGCTAACGTGATGGCAATGCAGCCGCTACCTGTTCCGATATCGAGAACACACAACGGGGACTGTCCCTTTTGTGAGATAATCCATCGGCATAGTTCCTCCGTTTCCGGCCTCGGGATGAGTACACCAGGTGCCACACGGAACTGTCGCCCACAGAAGTCCGTTACACCTATTATATATTGTACGGGTTCGCCTTTTTCGAGTCTAAGCATGATTTTTTCCAGTTCTGTTTGGCAGTCTGCGGATAATTCCGTAACTTTGCCGCAGAGAATGTCTGCCCATGAGAGGCCGAAGCGCTCGTCGAGCACCCAGCGGACGATGGCCCGTGCCTCGCCCGCCTCATAAAGTGGAATCAGTCTGCACCAGAGTTCTTCGTATGTCATTGCGCTGCAAAGATAACAAAAAGTAAAAAGGTAAAAAAGTAAAAAGGTAAAAAAATGATGATGGAAGACGAAAAATATATGCGACGCTGCATCCAACTGGCCAAGAACGGACAGCAGAATGCGAAGCCGAACCCCATGGTGGGAGCTGTCATTGTAAGTGCCGACGGACGAATCATCGGCGAGGGTTATCATGTGCGCGGTGGTGAGGGACATGCCGAGGTGAATGCCTTTGCCTCAGTGAGTCAGGAGGACGAGGCCCTGCTGCCAGGCGCCACGATGTACGTCTCCTTAGAGCCCTGTTCTCACTACGGCAAGACGCCTCCCTGTGCCGACCTGATCATCAAGAAAAGGATACGGCGTGTGGTTGTGGGCTGCATCGATGAGTTTGCTGAGGTGCAGGGTCGTGGCATTCAGAAACTCCGCGATGCAGGCATCGCCGTCGAGGTGGGCGTACTTGAAGCCGAATGTCAGGAGTTGAACCGTCGTTTCTTCACATTCCATCGAGAACATCGGCCCTATATCATCCTGAAGTGGGCTCAGACAGCCAACGGCTTCATCGACGACCATTTCCTGCCCACACAGATCTCCTCAGACTTCACGAAGATGCTCAGCCACAAGCTGCGCGCAGAGGAGGATGCCATCCTGGTTGGACGTGTCACCGATGAGCGTGACCACCCCCAGCTGAACGTCAGGGAGTGGCACGGCCCCGATCCCAAGCGCCTCGTCATCGACCACCAGCATCCCCTGAACCTCAGCAGTCTTCATGCGCATCGCATACAGTCGCTGATTATCGAGGGTGGCGCCCAGACACTCAACACCTTTATCGACAAAGGTCTTTGGGATGAGCTACGTGTGGAAACCAACCTCTCAATGACGGTAACAGATGGTACCCGCGCCCCCAGGATCCCTGCCGAGGCCAAGGCCAAAGAATGCCGTAAGTACGACGATAGCCTGATTGTGAGTTATCGTCGGCTTAAGGAGAATTAAACTGCTTAAGAGGTTTTATTTACGACCGAAGTCAGCGGGGACTTCACCCCATTTCGAGGTCTCCCATTTGATGATGGGATTACGGAAGTTGTGAGTCTGAAGCCAGTGTTCGGCTCGGGCTATGATCTGGAAGAGCGGTTCCGTCTGGGGCGTACGCTCCAGTTTGGTTTTGCATTTGCGCTTCGAAACCCAGAGAATGGCGTTATAAGAGTCGCTGTAGATCGTCTTATCGTGCAAACCCTGATTCCAACAGAGGGCCAAAGCATGCACAATCGCTAAGAACTCGCCGATGTTGTTCGTGCCGTGCACAGGACCGTAGTGGAACACCCGATAGCCCGTCTGCAGGTCGATGGCCTGATACTCCATCGGTCCAGGATTGCCTGAGCAGGCCGCATCCACCGCCCAGGCGTCTGCCCTTACCTCTGGAGGCAAGGGCAGCACCGTGTCGTTGCGATATGTCGGGGGATTAACCTCTTTCATTACATGCGTTCTGGAACCTCGATGCCGAGGAGGCTCATGCCGCTCTTGATGATCTTAGCCACATTGCGAGCGATGACAAGGCGGACAGCCTTCTTCTGCTCATCAGGCTCATTGAGGATCGAGTAGTCGTGATAGAACTGATTGAAGACCTTGGTCAGTTCGTAGCAGTAGTTGGCGATGCCAGAGGGCGAATAGTCCTTACCGGCCTGTTCAACGGCAGCGCCAAACTCGTTCATCTTCTGAACCAATTCCACCTCTTTTTCATTCAGGGATACAGACGAGATGGCTGGTTTTAGTCCTTCTGCCTCTGCTTTACGGAGAATCGAACGGATACGGGCATAGGTGTATTGGATGAAGGGGCCTGTATTACCGTTGAAATCGATACTTTCCTCTGGGTTGAAGAGCATATTCTTGCGGGCGTCGACCTTCAGGATGAAGTACTTCAGGGCACCCATGCCCACGATGCGGGCTATCTCACGGCGCTCCTCCTCAGTCATATCATCGAATTTGCCCAGTTCCATCGAGGTCTTATAGGCATCTTCGACCATCAGCGCCATCAGGTCGTCGGCATCGACGACGGTGCCCTCGCGGCTCTTCATCTTACCGTTGGGCAGTTCCACCATGCCGTAGGAGAAGTGGGTCAGTTCCTTGCCCCACTTGAAGCCGAGGCGGTCGAGCAGGATGGAGAGCACCTGGAAGTGGTAGTTCTGCTCGTTGCCTACGACGTAGATCATCTTGTCGATGGGATAGTCCTGGAAGCGCATCTCGGCCGTACCGATGTCCTGAGTCATATAAACGCTGGTTCCATCGGAGCGGAGCAGCAGTTTCTGGTCGAGTCCCTCGTTGGTGAGGTCGGCCCAGACGGAGCCGTCGTCGTGGCGCTCGAAGAGTCCCTTGGCGAGGCCCTCCTCCACCTTGGCCTTGCCCTTGAGATAGGTTTGGCTCTCATAGTAGATCTTGTCGAAGGAAACACCCATCTTCTTGTAAGTCTCATCGAAGCCGGCATATACCCACGAGTTCATCTTCTCCCAAAGGGCACGCACCTCAGGGTCGTTCTGCTCCCACTTCACCAGCATCTCGTGAGCCTCCTTTATCAGCGGTGCCTCCTGCTTGGCCTTTTCCTCGTCCATGCCCTTAGCCACGAGTTGTTTGATCTCCTCGCGGTAGTGCTTGTCGAAGGCTACATAGTAGTCACCAATCAGGTGGTCGCCCTTCTTGCCGGAACTCTCTGGCGTCTCGCCGTTGCCCCATTTCAGCCAGGCCAGCATCGACTTACAGATGTGGATACCACGGTCGTTCACGATGTTGGTCTTCACCACCTTGTTGCCGTTAGCCTCCATAATCTGTGCCAGCGACCAACCTAACAGGTTGTTGCGCACATGGCCAAGGTGGAGGGGCTTGTTGGTGTTGGGCGATGAATACTCGATCATCACCAACGGGCTCTCGTCAGTGGCTTGTTTGGTGCCGAAGTGATCGTCGGCGTCGATGGCCTCCAGCAACTGCAACCAGGCACCGTCGCCCACACTCAGGTTCAGGAAGCCCTTCACCACGTTGAACTTCTCCACGGCGGCGCAGTTCGCCTGCAGGTATTCGCCAATCTCCTGGGCAGTCTGCTCAGGACTCTTCTTAGCGGCTCGTACAAAAGGAAAAACCACGAGTGTCAGGTTTCCCTCAAACTCACTTCTCGTCTTCTGCAACTGCAACATCTTTTCCGTGGCGTCCATGCCATAAAGGGCCTTGACGGCCTCGCCTGCTGCCTTGCTGATCAATGCTTCAATATTCATATCCTTGCAATTTTGGCTGCAAAGGTACAAAAAAGAAGTGAAAAGTGAAAAGTGAAAAGTGAAAAATATAGGTAAAGCCTATCCTTTTTATCTTTTTTGACTCATTATCAGGCCAAAGAAGGTAAGCAGACCGTTGAGCATCAGGAGTTCATAGCCGAAACGATAATTTAAAAAGTGCTGGCATGCGATGTCAAGGGTATAGCAGAGTACGGGCGAGGCGATGCAGATATATGGAACAAGGCGATCGTTAGGCTGACGACGGGTGAAGAGTCCGAACGCAAACAAGCCGAGCAACGGACCATAGGTGTAACTGGCCAGCGTATAGATGGCGTCGATGAGGGAGGTGGAATTGATCTGGCGGAACAGCAGGATGAAGAGCACGAAGAACAGACACATGGCGATGTGCGTCTTCTTTCTGAGCGGTTCATTGTCTGGCTGTCGGCGGATATCCACACAGAAGCAGGTGGTCAGTGAGGTCAGGGCGGAGTCGGCACTGGAGAAAGAGGCAGCTACGATGCCGATAATAAACAAGTGAAGCGTGACGAGTGAAGTCGAGTTCTGGATAAAACAGGGAAGCAACGCGTCGCCCTTCATCTCTGTGCCAAGTGCCATCGTTAGCAGCACACCCAAAGCGAGAAACAACAGGTTGGCGGGAACGAAGGCGACGCCGTAGGAGCACATGTCCTTTTGGGCATCCTTGAGCGTCTTGCAGGTCAGGTTCTTCTGCATCATGTCCTGATCCAGGCCCGTCATCACGATAGCAATGAAGGCTCCGCTCAGGAATTGTTTCCAGAAGTGATGAGGCGACAGCCAGTCGTCGAACACGAAGATACGACTCAAAGGACTATCAGCAACCGCACTAATGGCTTGGCCGACAGACAAATGCAGATGGCCGATGACTGAAAAGATAATCAGGATCAGGGCCGTGAAAAGGCAGAGTGTCTGGAAAGAGTCGGTGAAGACGAGTGTGCCGATGCCGCCACGACGGGTATAAAGCCAGATGAGCAGCACCATCAGCACCACATTCACGGTGAACGGGATGCTGGCAGCATCGAAGACGAACTGTTGCAGGATGATGCAGACGACATAGAACCTCACTGCTGCTCCCGTCATCTTCGAAAGCAAGAAGAAACTGGCGCCCGTCATATAGGAACGCTCCCCCAGTCGCTGTCCCAGATAGGTGTAGATGCTCGTAAGGTTCTGCCGATAGTAAAGAGGCAGCAGCACGAAGGCAATCACCAGATAACCGACGATGAAGCCGAGGCACATCTGCAGATAGGTCATCTGTGACGAGAGCACCATGCCCGGCACCGAGACGAAGGTGACGCCCGAGATGGAGGCACCCACCATGCCGAAGGCCACCATATACCACGGTGCCCGGCGGTTGGCGCGGTAGAAGGTGTCGTTGTTGGCCCGGCGGCTGGTCACTCGGCTGATGAGGAACAACACGGCGAAATAGGCGATGACAGTCAGGAGTATCAGCATATCAGCCTGCAAAGGTACAAATTTTCCGACGAATAGCGTGCGATATCAGAAAAAAGATGTAACTTTGTCGCCTAAATTCATAACGACCATCAACAACAAGCAGATGAATCAGTACGATCGCCAGATACTACAGATAGCCCTGCCTTCGATTGTTTCGAATATCACCGTGCCGTTGCTCGGGATGATCGATGTGGCTATCGTGGGTCACATGGGCAGTCCTGTCTATATCGGGGCGGTGGCCGTGGGCTCGATGATCTTCAACCTGGTCTACTGGCTCTTTGGCTTCCTCAGGATGGGGACGAGCGGCATGACATCGCAGGCTTTAGGGCGCAGAGACCTGACGGAAGTCACAAGACTATTGGTACGATCGACGGCGATGGCTTTGGGCATCGCTTTGCTGCTCGTTGTGCTCCAGATACCGATGAAATGGGCTTCTTTTGCGCTGATAGGCCCTACGGCAGACGTGGCACCCTTTGCGGAGACCTATTTCTATATCGTCATCTGGGGCGCTCCGGCTGTCTTGGGTCTCTACGGTCTCACGGGATGGTTCATCGGCATGCAGAACACTCGTATCCCGATGGTCATCTCCATCGGCCAGAACATCGTGAACATCCTCGCCAGCCTCACACTCGTCTATGGCTTCGGCCTGAAGATCGAAGGGGTAGCATTAGGGACGGTCATTGCACAGTATGCCGGTTTCATCATGGCTGTGGTGTTACTATACCGTTATTATAGTCGGTTGCGCAGTCATTTTGTGATGAAGGGAACATTTGTGCGTGAGGCGATGGGGCGTTTCTTTCATGTCAATCGCGACATCTTCCTCCGTACGCTCTGTCTGGTGGCCGTTAACCTCTATTTCACTTCAGCAGGTGCCCGGCATGGAGCCGTCATTCTCTCGGTGAACACGGTGATGATGCAACTCTACCTGTTTTTTTCTTATTTCATGGATGGCTTTGCCTACGCTGGGGAGGCTTTGGGCGGCAGGACCTACGGGGCCAAGAATGCGACAGCCTTCCATGAGACACTTCGGAGACTGTGGCTCTGGACGCTAATGGTCACAACTGCCTTCACCTTATTATATATAGGTGGTGGTGAGCGGATTGTCGGCCTCTTGACAGACGAGCCGCTGGTGATAGAAACCTCCCGAGCCTATCTTTGGTGGGTATGGCTCATTCCTGCCGCTGGATGTGTGGCTTTCATCTGGGACGGCATCTTTATCGGCATCACTGCTACAAGGGGCATGCTCGTCTCGTCGTTTATCTCCGCCTTGTTGTTCTTCGGTGTCTACGAGGCCACAAGAACCGCCATAGGCAATCACGGTCTATGGTTGGCAATGGTCACCTATCTGGCCATGAGGGGCGTATTGCAAACTATTTGGTACCGATTAAGAATATTTAACGGAATTTGATGCAAGGTTTTGGGGGTTTCGCAGTTATATAAGAAAGAACAAACAAAAAAGAATTATGAAAGTAAGGTTTTATCGTTGGTACAATGCATTGCTCTCCTCGCTGCTCGCCATGTTGGGCTTTGCATCTTGTAGTAGTGATGAGGAAGAGGGTGGTTTTCTTGAGATGTATGGTGTGGTGATTCCGAATTTCGAGTGGCGTGGCACAGTAACGAATGAAGCAGAGGCTCCCATTCTGGGTATTTCGACACAGGTGAAATTTGCGATACAGGATTATGATGATCCTTCGAAAGTGAATTATTATAACGTCGATTCAGTGACGACAGATGCTAACGGGCGCTTTGCTGTTCGTGTTCCTGACGATAAGGTTTCTAATTTTAAGCTTATCCTTCAAGATATTGATGGAGATGCTAACGGTGGTACATTCCAGTCCGACACGCTGACTTTGACAGATCTGGTTGTAGAGGAAATTTCGGACAAAAACACACCCAAAAGGTATGAGATTAAGAACAAAATAAGACTTAAAAAGTAGAAGAGCATGAAAGTAAGATTTAATCGTTGGTACAATGCTGTTTTGACAGCCCTGCTGGGGTTGCTGGGCTTTGAGTCGTGTGATTCGCCTGATGAGTATGGTCCAATTCCATGTGAGTATGGTACACCATGCGCAGATTATCAGATCTCAGGTATAGTAACAGATGAGAGTAATTCGCCAATAAAAGACATCAAGGTCTCTGCCAAGTTTGTATATCAGGCGATTGATGGGAGAGTAGAGACTTATGGTGTTGACTCCACTCAGACGGATGGATTGGGCAAGTATGCCTTCGAAAGTCGTAGATTCTATGGTGATCCTGACCTGAAATTGATTGTCGAAGATATAGATGGTGAGGGCAATGGTGGTGATTTCAAGAGCGACACCATCGACATTGACTACGACAACGCCAAGAAGGTGAAAGAACCTGCTAAGGGTGATTCCTGGAGCACAGGCACTTATGCCATTAATCAAGATATAAGACTGAAGAAGAAATGAAAGCGACCCCACTGACCCTCAAGAAGAAGATTGCCCTCGAACTGTGGCGGGAGCAGAACAAGTTGGCGGCAAAGGAGCACCCTCTGCGCCAACTCTTCTGGGAGTGTACCCTGCGCTGTGACCTCAAGTGCCGCCACTGTGGCAGCGACTGCAAGATGCAGGATGCCTCGAAGGACATGCCAAAGGAAGATTTCTTCCGAGTGCTCGATGGAATCGCGAAAAAGACCGATCCCCACAAGGTGTTCGTGATCATCTCCGGCGGTGAGCCGCTGATGCGTAAGGATATCGTGGCGTGCGGAGCCGAGATTTATCGGAAGGGGTTCCCGTGGGGCATGGTGACCAATGCCCTCCATCTCACCCCACAGCGCTTTCAGGGATTACTGAGGGCAGGTATGGGGTCGATGACCATCAGCCTCGACGGTCTGGAGGAAGACCATAACTGGATGCGGGGCAACGAACGGAGTTTCCAGATGGTGAGTCAGGCCATCGATATGCTCGTGGCTACCGAGGGCTTCACCTTCGACATCGTCACCTGTGTCACCCGCCGTAATTATCAAAAACTCGATGAAATCAAGGAATTTCTGATATCGAAAGGCGTGAAGCGCTGGCGACTCTTTACAGTCTTCCCTGTGGGTCGCGCTGCCCTCGATCCGATGATGCGACTCTCGAACGAGGAGTTCCGTGGGGTCTTTGACTATATTAAAAAGGTACGCGAAGAGGGACGCATCCGTGCCGACTACGGTTGTGAGGGCTTCCTCGGCAACTACGAAGGTGAAGTGCGCAACCGTCTCTTCTCCTGTCAGGCTGGGGTCTCGGTAGGCTCCGTAATGGCCGACGGATCCATCGCCGCCTGTGCCAGCATCCGTGCCGACTATAATCAGGGCAACATCTATGAAGATGACTTCATGGATGTGTGGGAGAACCGTTACATGCTGTATCGTGACCGCAGTTGGATGAAGAAGGGCGAGTGTGCCGACTGCAAGTACTTCCGCTACTGTCAAGGTAACGGTATGCATCTCCGCGACAGAGAAGGAAAGCTATTGCTTTGCCATCTGAAACGACTCAATACCAGTTCTAACAATCCGCTTTAATAGACCACAAATAATGTGCATCTTTAATAACGCTCAAAAATCCTCTACATGCATCCGTGCTTAGGCACGGATGCAATCGTTTTATTTTAGCTGTTTGCCATCAGAAAACGCCTTCCCGACAGTCTTGCCGAGCTGGATGTAAGTGTGATGTATCGGGTCATAGGTGATAATTCCCATCTTCTCTACGTCAGGGTTGCCGTCTTCTGCCAGATACTTTTCATCGCAGAGGATATTCACGATCTCTGCCACCAGATAATAGCCTGTCTCTGACTCGTCCATCTTCTCTTTCACACGGCACTCCAGAGTAAGAGGCAGATTGGTGAATACAGGTGCATTCACGTTGGGGGCCTTCTCAATGGTCCAACCTGTGCGAGCCATCTTGTCGGGTGTGTTACGACCACTGACGATACCCACATAGTCGGCAGCCACCATTGTCTCTGCCGTAGCGAAGCTGACAGTCAGAGCATCGTTCTCCTTGAGGTTGTCGGTCGTAGCATGTGAGCTCAACGAGATGATGATCTCATGCATGTCCCACTGACCACCCCAGGCTGCGTTCATAGCATTGGGCTTACCCTCTTTGTTGTAGGTGCCGATAATCAGCACAGGCTGTGGAAGCATCCACGGATTTGATTTAAAACTTTTCATAGATTCTACTGTATTAATGTTAGACTTGTTGTTTAATGCTGATTGTATGTCGGCCTCGATACTGGCCATCTTGTCTGTCGGCTCATAGCGCTTCATGACTCGACCGTCACGAGAGACAAGGAACTTGGTGAAGTTCCACTTGATATCGGGATTTTTGTCGTAGTTGGCATCCCTCTTGCGCAACATCTGGTCCATCATCTTGCCCGTCTGGTCGTTCAGGTCGAAGCCACCAAAGCCCTTCAGCGCCTTCAGATAGGTGAAGAGTGGCGACTCATTCTCCCCGTTTACGTCAATCTTATCGAACTGCGGGAACTCGATGTCAAAGTTGGCCGTACAGAACTGGTGAATCTCCTGAATGGTGCCAGGAGCCTGTTCCCCAAACTGGTTGCAAGGGAAGTCGAGTATCTCCAGCCCTTCAGAATGATACTTCTCATAGAGCGCCTCCAGTTCCTTGTACTGAGGCGTGAATCCGCAACGGGTAGCGGTGTTTACTATCAGCAGCACCTTACCTTTGTAGTCGGCCAGCGACACGTCCTTGCCTGCATCGTCCTTCACCTTGATGTCGTAAATGCTCTTTTCCTTGCAGCAGTCGCCGCCGCTTTGTTCCTTGCAGCAGTCGTTGCCGCACGATTTCTTCTCTTGTGCCGAGATTCCCAGCACACACATTGTTGCCATCAGGCAGATAGTCATTAATTCTTTCATAAGTCTATTTGTTTTTAAGTGTTTCTATTAACGCATCTAATTCTTGAGCCAGCCGCTGGTAGTCCTCCAGTTTTAGCGGACAGACAGCGAGTTGCTCCCCCATGCCTTTGGGTATCATCTGAAAGGCCTGTTCCTCCATTTCACGGCCTTTCTCCGTCAGGCTGACGATCTGCTGGCGCTTGTCCTGTTCACCCTTTTTGCGAGTGACGAGTCCCAACTTCTCCATGCGTTGGAGTAGGGGTGTGACAGTATTCGTTTCGAGCAGTAGCCTATGGGCGATGTCATTCACGGGCTGGACATCTTTCTCCCACAGCACCATCAGCACAAGGTACTGGGGATAAGTGATGCCCAACTCTGAGAACATCGGCGTATAGGCCTGCGTGATCAGCCGTGCTGCCGTATAGAGCCGGAAGCAAATCTGATTGTCGAGTTGTAATTCTGCGTGCATAATTGTCAATTGTCAATTAAGTCAGCATGGCTTCAATGTCCTTCTCAAAGTCCTTCGGCTCCGTTGTTGGCGCATAGCGTTTGATGGTCTCACCGTCTTTTGAAATCAGGAATTTGGTGAAGTTCCATAAGATGTCGCTGTCCTTCTCTACGCTCTTGCTGATTTTCTTGAGCATGGCGTGTGTGGCCTTGGCCTTCAGACCCTTATATTCCTCGGTGGGTGCCTGAGCCTTCAGATACTCGAAGATAGGCTCGGCGGCAGCACCGTTCACGTCCGTCTTCTTCATAATCTGGAACGTCACGCCGTAGTTCAGCTGGCAGAACTCCTCAATCTGTGCGTCGTTACCCGGATCCTGCTCCTTGAACTGGTTGCAGGGGAATCCGATGATCACCAGTCCCTTGTCCTTGTATTTCTGGTTCAGTTCCTCCAGTCCAGCAAACTGGGGCGTGAAACCACACTTGCTGGCAGTGTTCACTATCAGCAGTACCTTACCTTCAAACTCCTTGAAGTCAATCTCTTTTCCTTTGCTCGTCAGAGCCTTGAAATCATAAATCTTAGTCATACTTTATTTATATTAAAACGTTATTTCTGTCGTTTCCGACGGCAAAGGTATAAACAATTATTTATATCGCAAGCGATTTAGCTTAAACTTTAAGTATGTTTAACAATAAGTCGCTTGCGATATATTTAGCTTAGGAAATCCCGAAACCTGGCTGGCGTCATGCCTGTTATACGCTTAAAGTATTTGCTGAAGAAAGAGGGATTAGGGAAATTCATCTCTTCGGAAATCTGGGCTACAGACTTTTTAGTGTGGCGAAGCTCTATCTGGATTCGGGTAATCAGCGCACGGTCTATCCATTCCTTGGCGGTGATGCCACTGGCCTGACGGATGACGGTGCCAAGATATCGCTCTGTCAGGCACATTTTCTGAGCATAGAAGGATATCTGGTGCTCCTGAGGAGCATGGATGTTGACCAAATAGATGAAACGGTCGAAGATAGTCTGTTCACGTGTCTGCACAGCCTGTAGCTGGTCTGTATATCTACGGAAGAGAGCGTCGTAATGGTGCATCTGGGCTGCCACGAGACTGCTGACGAGCATGCGGTTGTAATCTGGCTGGTGAACAATGTGCCATAGCGTGTCCACGATATGACGGGCAGTGACGATATCAGCTTCAGAAGCCGGTACCTGAAAGTCTCGCACTTGTCCGTTAAAAGCCGTAGGCAGCTGTCCGGCAGGGAAGGGCATGGGAAAGCTGTTGGAGAGTGCGAAGCCGAAAATCTCGAGATTGTCAGAGATACGCAGTGGACTAATGATGGTTCCAGGCCCCAGAAAGACGACGCTACCTGCAGAAATATGCTTTTCAACAAGGTTGACGTTGACATCGATTGTCCCACGGGCAATAATACCAAGCCGATAATCATTGATACTGAAAGGTGGCTGTTGCAGCATAACCAGACGGAACACGCTGGGGCTGCCGTAAATGATTGCCAGTTCTTCATTAATGAAAATATCATCGCTCAACTGCTGTTGGTGTGGCTCGAGGATGGTCCGCATGTGCGAAAGACTCATCAACTTGGGTTCTTTCATTGTCGTTTTGATTTGATTTCTGCTGCAAAGATAGTAAAAAGAAAGGGAACAAATGCCTTTTTCTGCACAAATCGAACAAAAAGAACATAATTCCCCATTTAAGGATAATAATTATCCCGAAAAGAATCCTTACCTTTGCAGCAGCAAAACAAAAAGGATATGAAGAAACTGTTGATTGTTATGATGCTGCCAATGATGGCACAAGGACAGACGCTGGAGGAGTGCCAGCAGGCAGCAGAGCAGAACTATCCACTGATACGTCAGTACAATCTCATTGAGCAGACGACGGAGTTGACGGTGGCAAACATCCAGAAAGGGTGGTTGCCACAGGTATCGGCATCAGCACAGGCGACATATCAGAGCGATGTCGTATCATGGCCAGACCAGATGAAGACCATGATGACAGGCATGGGTGTCGATATGAAGGGGCTGAAGAAAGACCAGTATCGTGTGGGTATTGATATCAGTCAGATGCTCTACGATGGCGGTGCCATCAGCAGCCAGAAGGCCATTGCCCGTGAGCAGGGTAAGGTGCAGTTGGCACAGACGGAGGTGAACTTGTATCAAGTACGTAAACGCGTTAACGAGATGTATTTCTCGCTGCTGTTACTAAACGAACAGATATTGTTGAACCGTGACTTACAAGAACTGTTGGAAGGCAACGAACGGAAACTTTCGGCTATGGTAAAAGGTGGCACAGCGGCAGAAAGCGACTGGCAGAGCATGAAGGCTGAACGGCTGAATGTCATTCAGAAAGCAACAGAACTGGCGTCGCAGAAGCAGATGCTACAGAGAATGCTCTCAACGTTCTGCGGCATTGAGATGAAGGAAGTGCAAAAGCCTGCAGTAGCATCGGTCGATGGCGTCAATAACCGTCCAGAACTGCGACTTTTTGATGCACAGCTCCGTCTGGCTGATACTCAAGAGAAGGCACTCAATGCGGCAATGATGCCGAAGCTGGGGGTGTTTGCACAAGGCTATTACGGCTATCCTGGCTACAATATGTTTGAAGATATGATGTCGCACGACTGGTCGTGGAACGGCATGATTGGTGCCCGACTGACATGGAACATCGGTGCCCTTTACACCCGCAAGAACGACAAAACGAAAATCCAGATGCAGCGCCATCTGACCGAGACGAACCGCGACGTATTCCTCTTCAACAATGACTTGGAGCAGATTCAGCAGAACGAGAACATCACGCGTTACAAGAAACTGATGACCGACGACGATGAAATCATCACCCTGCGCTCTGCCGTCCGCAAGGCTGCGGAGTCGAAACTCTCGCACGGTATCATCGACGTGAATGATCTGGTGCGTGAAATCAATGCCGAGAATGCTGCACGTGTGCAACAGTCGATGCATGAAATTGAAATGCTAAAGGAAATATATGACAACAAATACACGACAAATCATTAAGAATATGCGAAAGATATATGTAATGGCAAGTGCAGCACTTCTGATGGCCGCTTGCGGAAACAAAGAGAAAGAGTACGATGCCACAGGCACATTCGAGGCTACGGAGACCACCGTCTTTGCCGAACAGAGCGGTGCGCTGCTGACGTTCAGCGTCAATGAAGGAGACAATATCGAAGCAGATAAGGAGGTGGGACTCATCGACACCATACAGACATGGCTGAAGATCCAACAACTCAATGCAACCAAGGAGGTCTATCAGAGTCAGAAGCCCGACACGGAGCGTCAGATTGCCGCCACACGCCAGCAACTGGAGAAGGCCAGAACAGAGCAGCGACGCTATCAGGAGCTCGTCAACGACGGCGCAGCTCCCTCAAAGATGCTCGACGATGCCACCAACCAGGTAAAGGTACTGCAACGACAGCTTGACGCCCAAATCTCATCGCTCTCCACCAATACCCGTGCCCTTGACAAGCAGACAGCTGCCGCAGACGTTCAGGTGAGCCAGTTACAGGACCAGTTGCGCAAGTGCCACATCGTGACGCCTACAAAGGGTTCTGTGCTTGAGAAATATGTGGAACGAGGCGAGTTCGTCAGCATCGGCAAGCCGTTGTTTAAGATGGCAGACACAGAGAACATGTATCTACGAGCCTATGTTACCTCGGCTCAACTCCAGAATATCAAACTCGGACAACAAGTGAAGGTCTATGCCGACTATGGTGACGGTCAGAAGAAAGCGTACGACGGCACCATCTCTTGGATCTCGTCCCGCTCGGAGTTTACGCCAAAGACCATCCTTACCGACGACGAGCGTGCAGACCTGGTATACGCCACCAAGGTCGCCGTCAAGAACGACGGATATATAAAGATAGGTATGTACGGAGAAGTGAAGTTTTAGTCTGTAGTTATGAATGCCATAGAGGTAAACGGAGTCTGCAAGAGCTACGGCCGGGTGAAGGCACTCGATGAGGTGTCGTTCACTGTCGGGAAGGGCGAGGTGTTTGGCATCATCGGCCCTGACGGAGCTGGCAAGACATCACTCTACCGCATTCTCTGTACACTGCTGCTGCCGGAAAAGGGTACTGCCACAGTGGACAACTTCGACACGGTGAAGGAGATGAAAGAGATACGTCGTCGGGTGGGATATATGCCGGGGCGCTTCTCACTCTATCAAGACCTGACGGTGGAGGAGAACCTGAACTTCTTCGCAACCCTCTTCGGAACAACCGTTGAGGAGGGCTATGACAGTATCAAGGCCATCTACAGTCAGATAGAACGGTTTAAGGACCGCAGGGCTGGTGCATTGTCAGGAGGTATGAAACAGAAGCTGGCACTGAGTTGTGCACTGGTTCATAGTCCGAGCGTGCTCTTTCTTGACGAGCCCACGACGGGTGTCGACCCCGTGAGCCGTAAGGAGTTTTGGGAAATGTTGGCGACACTGAAGGAGCGGGGTATCACCATCGTGGCCTCTACGCCTTATCTCGACGAGGTACGCCGTTGTGACCGTGTGGCCTTCCTCGACAAGGGTCAAGTGCGCGGCATCGACACCCCAGAGGTGATACTGGAGCAGTTCAAGGACATCTTCAATCCGCCGGGAATAGAAAAGGAGAGTGCTGGACACACCGAACAGGAGAACGTCATCGAGGTGGAGCATCTGGTGAAAGCCTTCGGCAACTTCCATGCTGTAGATGACATCTCCTTCACCGTAAGGCGTGGAGAGATATTCGGATTCCTTGGTGCCAACGGTGCCGGTAAGACCACTGCCATGCACATGCTCACAGGACTGAACCAGCCGACGAGCGGCACAGGGCGCGTGGCAGGCTTTGACATTCGCACGGAACACGAACAGATCAAGCGTCACATCGGATATATGTCGCAGAAGTTCTCACTCTACGAAGACCTGACCGTCAGCGAGAATATCCGGCTCTTTGCAGGCATCTATGGGATGGGAAGTGAAGAGATAAAAGTGAAAAGTGAAAAGCTGCTGGAGGATTTGCAGTTTGCCGACCATAAGGACGATCTCGTGTCATCACTGCCGCTGGGATGGAAACAGAAGCTGGCCTTCTCCGTCTCCATCTTCCATGACCCCGGTGTGGTGTTCCTCGATGAGCCGACAGGCGGTGTCGACCCTGCCACTCGCCGCCAGTTCTGGGAACTTATCTACGATGCTGCTGCACGGGGCATCACCGTCTTCGTAACCACTCACTATATGGATGAGGCGGAATATTGTGACCGTATCTCTATCATGGTCGACGGTAAGATCAAGGCCCTCGGCACACCTGACGAACTGAAGCAGCAGTTCCATCAGCCAGATATGGATCATGTGTTTACCTATCTTGCCCGTCAGGCGTCACGCTCCTCTGATTAACGTAATGGATTTATGAAGCAGTTTATATCATTTGTACAGAAGGAAGCCATACATATCCTGCGCGACCGTCGCACGATGCTCATCCTCTTCGGCATGCCCATCGTGCTGATGCTCCTTTTCGGCTTTGCCATCACCAACGACGTGAAGAATGTCCGCACGGTAGTGGTCACCTCGCAAATGTCACCGCAGACGCAACAGGCCGTAGAACGACTGGCCACCTCAGAATATTTTATCATCGTTGCCACTGTGCCTACCCCTAAGGATGCCGAACTGATGATACGCAGTCAGAAAGCAGATCTCGCTATTGTCTTCGCTGCCCAGCGACAAGGGGTGCAGTTCATAGTCGATGGTGCTGATCCGAATATGGCTCAGCAGTGGATTAACTATGCGCAGCAGACCATGGCGGCAGCAAATTTTTCACTCTTCACTATTCACTCTTCACTTTTATACAACCCCCAGATGAAATCAGCCTACAACTTCGTGCCGGCCATTATGGGTATGCTTCTGCTGCTTATCTGTGCGATGATGACTTCCGTCTCGATCGTACGGGAGAAGGAGCGGGGTACGATGGAGGTACTGCTCGTATCGCCCGTCCGCCCCCTGATGATCATCGTGGCGAAGGCTGTGCCCTATCTGTTACAGGCCTTCCTGATACTGATCATCATCCTCACGATGTCGGCCACGGTGCTCGATGTGCCGTTGGCAGGTTCTCTCGGATGGATCATCCTGGTCTCCCTGATCTATATCCTGCTGGCCCTCTCACTGGGTCTGCTCATCTCTAACGTGGCCCAGACGCAGTTTGTGGCACTGCTCGTTTCGGCGATGGTACTGCTCCTCCCTACGGTGATGCTCTCAGGCATGCTCTTTCCCATAGAGTCGATGCCGCGCATCCTCCAGTGGGTGTCGGCAGTCATTCCGCCGCGCTACTATATCAGCGCCATGCGCAAACTGATGATTATGGGTGTCGGCATCGATGGTGTGCTGACAGAGGTGCTTGTACTCTGTGTGATGACTGCCCTGCTGCTTTTCGTTGCACTTAAGAAATTCAACAAACGACTTGCCGTATGACACTACGCTATCTCATTCAAAAGGAGTTCCTGCAGATTCGGCGTAACTCGTTTATGCCGAAGATCATCCTCATCTTCCCGGTGATGGTCATGTGCGTCATGCCATGGGTGATGAACCAGGAGGTCAAGAATATCGTGGTCGATGTGGTGGATAACGACCGTTCTGTCATCAGCCAGCAGTTCGTCCACCGCATAGAGTCGAGCCATTACTTTATCTTCGGTGGACAGAAGGCATCCTACGCCGAGGCACTGCGGGATGTTGAGCAGAGTCGGGCAGACATCATCGTCGAGATTCCCAACGACTATAGCCGCCATCTGGCTTCGGGCCGGAATCCACAGGTGCTTATTGCCGCCAATGCCGTCAACGGCACAAAAGGTTCCATCGGCGCGTCGTATCTCAGTCAGATTGTTAATGGTAATCTCTCATCGCCCACCGCTCACTCCACACTCCTCACTCCACACTCCTCACCCCTCACATTATACAACAAGGGACAGAACTATAAAGTCTTTATGATTCCCGCCCTGATGGGTATTCTGATGATGATGCTCTGCGGCTTTCTGCCCGCCCTGAACATCGTCGGAGAGAAAGAGAAGGGTACCATCGAGCAGATCAATGTCACGCCCGTCAGCAAGTGGTCGTTTATCCTGGCCAAGCTGATCCCCTATTGGATGATAGGCCTGCTGGTGCTCACCGTCTGTCTGCTCCTCTCGTGGGCCATCTACGGCATAACGTGTCAAGGACCGCTTTGGCTGGTCTATCTCCTGGCGGTGCTGCTGGCACTGTTCTTCTCTTCGTTTGGCCTGATCGTATCCAACTACAGCGACACGATGCAGCAGGCGATGCTCGTCATGTGGTTCTTCGTCGTCTGCCTGATGTTGCTCTCGGGCCTCTTCACCCCCACCCGTTCCATGCCCGCATGGGCCTACCTGACCACCTACGTCAATCCCATGCACTATTTCATCGATGCCATCCGCACCGTTTTCATCCGGGGAGGCGGTTTCACGGCCATTGCCCATCAGCTGACCGCCCTCACCCTCATCGGCCTCATCATGGGCGTTTGGGCAGTGTTCAGTTACAAGAAGAACAGCTGATACCCTTTTATAATCAAAGAATTAGGGTGTGGGATACCTAATTCTTATTAATCTGTTTTCGCGTCTTGCCAGGCATCATGCAAATGCAAATGCCTAACTTTTGAGTATTGCACAGTTCACGGAATCGCCGTACCTTTGCACCCACAAAGATTTAGCCATTAAAGATAGAAAAGAAATGAACGCAACAATTGTAGTTTACGGTTCCTCAACAGGAACATGCGAGGCTATCGCTGAGAAGATAGCCCAGAAGCTTGGCTGCGAGGCCATCAACGTACAAGACTTGACAGCCGCGGTTGTCGAGAGTAACCAGAACCTGATTCTCGGCACCTCGACATGGGGTGCAGGCGAACTTCAGGACGACTGGTACGACGGCCTTCGGGTGCTTCAGAGTGCCAATCTCGCAGGTAAGACCGTCGCCCTCTTCGGCTGTGGCGACAGCGAGTCGTATAGCGACACCTTCGTGGGAGGCATCGGCGAATTGTATAATGGTATCAAGGAGAGCGGTGCGCACTTCGTGGGCGCTGTCAGCACCGACGGTTATACCTTCGACGACTCTGAGGCCGTTGTGGATGGTAAGTTCGTGGGACTCCCCCTCGACGATGTGAACGAGGATGACAAGACGGATGCCCGTATCGATGCGTGGGTAGCCGAGATTTCACCCAACCTTTAAGCAATGATGGAACAGACGGTAGAGAGACAGCCGGAGGCCAGGGTGCTGATGAATCACATCTATGAATATAAGAAAGGTGTGCGCAGGATGATCCTCTTCACCTGCAACCGCCGTTTTGAGCCCTTTGTCACTCAGCGCCTGTGCCGCCAGTCCATCGACTACGTGGTGCAGTCTGCGGGTAAGGAGAATGTCAACGTCTACTTTGGCCGCAAGGAGTGTCTCGATGCCATCCGCCTGTTCGTCACCCGTCCGCTGAATGAGCTCTCGCCCGAAGAGGACTTTATCCTTGGTGCGATGCTCGGCTACGACATCTGTGCCCAGTGCGAGCGCTACTGCGAACGGTGTAAAAGAAGAAATTCATAAAGTATTTGTTTAGTTTAGTTATGGGGTGCTTGCCGTGAGGCAAGCACCTTGTTCTTATAGATATGTGTTAATTAATAATAAATTATGTAGATAAAGTGAGGTGTTTTGTGTGGTTTACAGTTATATATGTATGTAGAGAGTTATCATCTAAATTGAATTGTAATGAAGAAATTTGTATCTGTTCTTTCGCTTATCATGGCGTCTGTATGTGCTCCGGAAGCATCTGCCCAGATTGCTGATGGGTTCTATCACATCAGGAATGTTACTACTGGGCGTTGTATCAGCATCAACGACACTGACCCCGGGAATTATAAGGTAAACTGGACGTCGGGGAGTGTGAACCTGGCCGGACTGAGGACCTGATCAAAGGGACGGTTCCAGTGATCATTTTCATTCTTCATATTTTTTGTATTACACCAAACGATACGCCAGTCAGCCTTGAGAGTTGTCGGATACCAGCCCCGAATGACTTTGCAGACCTAAGCACTTCATCCCTCCGTCCCTTTTCGAGGCTTTGGACCATCAAAGGATTTGTAATACCCTGCTTGTCAAGCAGGAACGCTCTTATCTCACTGTCACTGACATGCTTGTCGGTGTCAACATCAATATCCAATATGCCATACTCCTCCACAGGAGTACAAACAAGTTCTGCCAACGCTTCACAGGAAATTCTTGAAAACACCACACTCGTGGCGCAGACCCCGTCGGTATGTGACACATACTCAGACCAACTGCTCCAAGGGTATTCTGACACATGTTTCACCAGACCGGCCTTGACTGGGTTCTGATGAATATACCGTAGCAGCGTAACAAAGTATTCCATACTGTTCACCGGCTCGCTGCGGAACCTGTCTTGAAATAGGTGCCCGTTACGCTCGTACTTGCGGTTGAAATACTGAGCGTACAGAATTCCTATTCGTTTGACAGCATCACTCACTCCCTCGTCCTTCTCCTGTACAAGCAGATGGAGATGGTTGCTCATCAAGCAATAGGCATATATATGGCATGACGGTTGAATACGTAGGCCGTTATCATCAGTCCTCTC
>JAFTFO010000002.1 GCA_017449495.1 Prevotella sp.
GAATGTTACAACTGGCCAGTTGATGGCGACTCAATCATCAACCAGCCGCTCCGAATCGATTTCCACTGTGGGATGGCCTAAGGGCATCTATGTAGTCAAGGTAACCATTGGCAAGGAAGTGCTGACGGAAAAGGTAATTGTCAAATAGTCTCTCGAACTGAATGGGCCTGAGAGTCATCCCTGGCCCATTCTACTCTATTATCAAATTTATAGTATATTTATAACATTTTAAATTCTAGAATTATGAGAAAGTCTACTCTTTTACTATTGCTGTTTGTCGCTTCAGCAATAAGCGCACAAACAAAAGCTGATTATGCTTTGCCAAACCTGTCTCGCTCTGACGTTACAGTTGTTGAGAGAATTAGCGACGGTACTATCAAATATGTCCGGTATGCGGCAACAGATGACAACATCCCTGTCAATGCCAATGAATTCTTTGCTACCACCTTGAAGAAGCGTAACACGGATGATTTCGTCATGGACAGATCTAATGATACTGATAATGGCATGCATTATGAAAGTTACCAACAATACTATCAGGGAGTTCGCGTTGATGATGGTTATTATTGTTTCAGTTTCAAAAATGGAAGAATGAAAAGAATAAGAGGCCATTATGTTAATGTCGCAGGGATAGATTTCCAACCGTCCATAACAAAAGACGAGGCTATTAATCATTATGCATCCTATTTTGGCATAAGAAATAATGATACTATAAAGTCGTATGTAAATCTCATGATAAAGGAGATTTCTAACCCGTCTGAAAATGAATCTGTTGTTGCACTTGTATATCGTGTATACCTTCAAACGAATTATATCGGTGAAGGTTATATAGGATATATAGATGCGCATACAGGTAAGTTGTTGTATAAGGAAAATGCCCTTGTTGATTATTCTACGACAGGACAGATTTATACATATTACAACAGCAGTAATAATCCTAAGTCGGTAACTACAGATTACTCTAATGGTACCTATATTTTGAGTGATTTCACCCATGGAAATGGAATCATAACGCAAAAAATCCTCTCCAATGGATTGAATGTAGATATTACTGATAACAATAACATATGGACACAAAGTGAGATGGGGTCATACGGGATAGCGCTAGATGTCCATTGGACTATGCAAAACATATATAACACGATGACTTCTTTATTTAGTCATAATAGTTATAATGGAAATGGGTGCAGAATCTTATCATTAATTGATAACAGCGTTTTATATGGAAATAATGCTTATTACAGTGTTATGGGGGATAATTTTACCTTTGGAACCGCTCCAGGAAACACCATTAATGGCCCATATGGATCTGTAGATATAATTGGGCATGAATATGGTCATGCTTTATTATATAAATCTACAAGCCTTACAGGAGAAGCTGCAATTCACGAAGGACTTGCAGACATCTGGGGAATCATCTTAGAGAAACATATCACTCCAAGTGCCGATTATTGGAAGACAGGAGAACAAATCATGATAAACGGAAACTCTTGTGAGCGCAATTTCCAAAATCCAAGTGACGCAACAGCACATACACAGATTGCAAGCACTTATGGCTATGGTGCGTTTAATTCCACAGATCCGCATATAAAAGGAGGACTCCTGCCTTATTGGTTCTATCTACTTGTAAACGGTGGCAATGGTACAAATGGGGCCAATAACAGTTACCAATTAATACCTGTCGGGTTTAATCTCGCAGAAAACTTCTTCAAATTTGCTACTTTAAATACTAATCATTTACAAGGAAATCTTTCATTTCAGGACGTGGCATATGCCTTTATTGATGCAGCAGAAGATTACGGAAACGATTTCCTGACAGAGCAAGTACAAAATGCATTTTATGCAGTAGGATTGTTTTACGAGCCTCAACACATATATTTGCAATCATATAATCCTGGCTCTGCACATATTATGTCTATGGTAATTCCAATTGCTCAGTGAGTTGGAGTTGTACAAATATTTATGGTTCTACGCCTACTTTGGTCCCCAACAGTAGTAATTATTCATGTACGGTAAACACATCGTCTTCTTTCAGTGGGAATCTTAATGCTACGATATACTATAGCGGAGGCTCTGTGACTTATTCAAGGTATATTACAGGTAATGCTTCTCCTTCTTCCGCCGGTGGTGATATCATGCAGATTGTCCCATTAGACGGATTACACTATCAGATATCAGTAGGTGGTGGATATGAGAACGCTTCCGTCAGGGTCTATGACGCTTCAAGCCTTCAAGCAAAAGTTGTAGAAAGGCATGTGAGCGAGAACTATGTGCTTGACACATCTTCTTGGAAGCGTGGCATGTATATCGTTGAAATGACAATTGGGAATAAGACTTATACGACAAAAATAACTAAAAAATAATATTATATTAAAAAGAAAATGATATATTACATAAAATATTATGCATCTTTGTCCAGTTTAAAATGTCTAACAAACAATATCAAAGAATTATGAAAAAACTATTATTTATCGCAGCGGTTCTGTTTGCCGCAGTAAGTGCGAATGCTCAGGATGAGAATAACGCACTGGTTTCGCTCCTGAAGGTAAACTTTGAGGGTGTGGCACCAAGCTATACGCCTACGGGTGACAAACTTATAATAGTTGAACCGACAGATGAAGGTCTGGCTCTGAGTAATCCCGACAATTATGATAATCTTTGGAGCCAGTCTGAGATGGTTCTTACTGACGATTGTCTGACATTTCAGAAAAAACACAATTACATCGTCCGCCTGACTATAAAGGTTCCCCATAAAGGAGAGAAGTATCACTTTGACAATGTCTTATATACCGTGTTAGTTGGTAACAATACCTATCAGACCCAGAGTCGCGCTGGTATAAACGGAGATGACGACTTCCAGGTGGTTGATGTTGAAATTCCAAGGTTCCCTTACGACATAGAGGGCGATGGTCATATTGCCATCAGGCCCCAGTTCATCAAAGGTTATACCACCACCCTCAAAGAGGTTGAGGTGTTTGAAGAGATTATCCAAGAGTCGCCGGTTGTAGACGGAATGAAACTAATCTGTGAGAAGAATTGGGAAGGCGTGGAGGCTGGTATACTTTGGGATGGTGAAAAGCCTGATTGGGATTATGAGGGAACGGCTGGAGGCGTGGCCCTTACCAATCCTACTTTGAGAGAGCAGATATGGGCACCACAGATGATTGTTATCAATGATTTTGATCTTGAACAGAACCACAATTACATTGTCCGCCTGACCATGAAGATTCCTTCCGATGGCACCTACAATGTGAGAATGGGCAACTGGGACGCCAGTTTCCAGTATGAGCTTCCTGTAGCAGGTAGTGACGACTGGCAGGTGATAGACATCCAGTTCCCTGATTTCGGCGGAGAAATAAAGACTGAAACAGGTAACCTCATAGAGAATAGCTTTGTCATACTCGGTTGTGGCTGGGTTGCAGGCACCACCATCGTCAAGAAGGTAGAGGTCTATGAGGTGTTAGGATCAAGTGCTCGTGGTGGCACGACTGCCATTAAGGCCGTGAAAGCGAAGGACAACGACGATACCATCTACAACCTCGCCGGGCAGAAGGTGGGCGCCTCGTATAAGGGAATCGTCATCCAAAATGGTAAAAAACGGATAGTACATTGATTCATAACGATTCCCTTGTAATGGGCCAGAGAGTCTTCTCTGACCCATTACGCTTATAGAATAACCTGTACCAGCAGCCACCCCTCCCAAGCCACACTCCTGCCCCCTCTCCAAAGGGCGAGGGGGGACATCAAGGGCGGGGAGAAAAGGGAAAAGGAATTGCCAGAAGTCCTCGCCACCGAAGCTGCTATTTGAGTAAAATCAGAGTCCCCAGCTCCAACGTTGTGGAGAAACCCAATGAACAGCGGCCAAATTATTTGGCCGATAATATTGAAGTTGTAGAACAGGCGTCGGCCCAACAGCCTGATTCTGAGCAGCTTGGGCTGCTATTTCAGGCCGTTTAGTGGTACAGATGGTATAGAAATTGTAAACTTTTATATAAGATTATATTTACACCCCACCTAAATCTCGCGTATATGAGGTTTGCGCATTTCTATACCACTTGTACCACTTTTAATAGATATTAACGCATAAAAATATCAACAAACTTATTCTTTGTTTACTATGCGAACTTACGGAAAATCCGATATGGCATTAATATATTTCCCCAATTCACTGACCAAAAGCGGCGCATTGAATAATCTGAACAGTTGGATTCGCGGTAACAAAGAGCTCTGCAAAAACTAAAAGAATGTGGCATACCGCTCAAGTCGAAGTCTTTCACACCCCGAGAAAGGATAGACCTTACTCAGAGAAACCAGCAACCTTTCTGCCAGAAAGGTTAGCCCTTTCTCCCAGAAACCTGGCACCTTTCTCGGGCGTCACACAGATCTCGCAGATCTCACAGATTAATTCATCTCGCTATCTGTCATTTTCGGAGAAAATAAAATCTGTGAGATCTGAGAGATCTGTGTGACAATATTTAATTCTGTGTAAAATATGAGAAGAATAGATTTGATCGTTATTCATTGGGTCAGGAGATTATCCTCTACCCCCAAAAAGCCCTTAAGCACGTTGTGAAATCATTTCACACATTTTGTGAAATCATTTCACAAGCATTTTTTTGGAAAGAGAGCATATATTTCTTATCTTTGCAGCATCATTTATTAATTTAAAGTTGTAAGATTATGAAAAAGTTACTATTTATCGTAGCGGTTCTGTTTGCCGCAGTAAGTGTGAATGCTCAGGATGAGAATAACACACTGGTTTCGCTCCTGAAGGTGAACTTTGAGGGTGTGTCGCCAAGCAATACGCCTATGGGCGACAACCAGACAATAGTTGTACAGACAGATGAAGGTCTGGCTCTGAGTAATCCCGACAATCCCATCGATTTTTATAATTGGTTGTGGTCTAAGGTAGTTCTTACTGATGACTGTCTGACATTTCAGAAAAAGCACAATTACATCGTCCGCCTGACAGTAAAGGTTCCCCATAAAGGAGAGAAGTATCACTTTGACAATGTCTTATATACCGTGTTTGTTGGTAACAATACCTATCAGGTCCAAGGTCGAGCTGGCATAAACGGAGACGACGACTTCCAGGTGGTTGATGTTGAAATTCCAAGGTTCCCTTACGACATAGAGGGCGATGGTCATATAGCCATAAGGCCTCAGTATATCGCAGGTTATACCACCACCCTCAAAGAGGTTGAGGTGTTTGAAGAGATTATTCCAGAACCGCCAGTTGTAGACGGCATGAAACTAATCTCCGAGAAGAACTGGGAAGGCGTGAATGCTGTTATATTCTGGGAATTTGAAAAGCCTGATTGGGACATAGAGGGAACGGATGATGGCGTAGCCCTTACCAATCCTACCTTGAAAGCGGAGGGCTGGTTAGCACAGATGAGTGTTATCAAAGATTTTGATCTTGAGATAAACCACAATTACATCGTTCGTCTGACCATGAAGATTCCTTCCGATGGCACCTACAATGTGAGGATGGGCAATTTGGACGGTAGTTTCCAGTATGAGTTTCCTGTAGCAGGTAGTGACGACTGGCAGGTGATAGACATCCAGTTCCCTGATTTCGGCGGAGATGTAAAGTATGAGGCAGGCAATCTCATAGAGGATTGTTTTGTCATTCTCCAGTGTGGCCTGGTTGTAGGAACCACCGTCGTCAAGAAGGTAGAGGTCTATGAGGTGTTAGGATCAAGTGCTCGTGGTGGTATGACGGCGATAGATACCGTGAAGGCTGCCGATGGCGACGGACCCGTCTACAACCTCGCCGGGCAGAAGGTGGGCGCTTCATATAGGGGAATCGTCATCCAAAATGGTAAAAAACGGATAGTACATTGATTCATAACGATTCCTTGTAATGGGCCAGAGAGTCTTCTCTGACCCATTACGCTTATAGAATAACCTGTACCAACGGACAGTACACCCGTGGGGAATCGAACCCCAACCAACGGAACCGGAATCCGTTATTCTATCCATTAAACTACGGGTGCCCAAAGGGATTCCCTCAGGCCAGTGCTGCGGAAATCGGATGCAAAATTACGAAAAAAGGCTCAGAAAAAGCCTCTTTTCATGGAAAATATTTATTAATCTGTGTTAATCTGTGAAATCTGTGGCTTAAAAGCAGTAACTTTGCCGACAAAACAACAACGATATGGATATTACCGAAAGGTTTCTGAACTACACGAAGTTTGACACGCAATCGGCTGAGGACAGTGACAGCGTGCCGAGTACAGCCAAGCAACTGGTGTTTGCCGAGTACCTGAAGAAGGAACTGGAGCGAGAGGGACTGAGCAACGTGGAACTGGACAGCAAGGGCTACCTCTACGCCACGCTAAAGTCGAACATGAAAGGATCGGAATACAAGCACTCCCAGCCCGTTCCCACCATCGGCTTCATCTCCCACTACGACACCAGCCCCGACTGTTCGGGTGCCGACATCAAGGCACGCATTGTAAACCGGTATGACGGATCGGACATCGTGCTAAGTGGTGAGAGGTCTGACTGTATCGTTATGTCGCCGAAGCGATTCCCGGAGTTGTTGCAGCATGTGGGTGAGGACCTGATCGTGACTGACGGCACGACGCTGCTCGGTGCCGACGACAAGGCGGGCATCGCGGAGATCGTGGAGGCCATGTGCTGGCTGAGGGATCACCCGGAGGTGAAACACGGTGACATCCGCGTGGCCTTCAACCCCGACGAGGAGATCGGCATGGGTGCCCACCACTTCGACGTGGAACGGTTCGGCTGCCAATGGGCCTATACAATGGACGGCGGCGACATCGGTGAGCTGGAATTTGAGAACTTCAACGCGGCCTCGGCCAAGATATATATAAAAGGTGTAAGTGTGCATCCCGGTTATGCCAAGGGTAAGATGGTGAACGCCAACCGACTGGCCGTTAAACTGGCTGCCATGTTGCCCGACGACGAGACGCCCGAGGCGACAGAAGGCTATCAGGGATTCTACCATCTGCTGGGCATCCAAGGAAACGTGGAGGGGGCGAAAATGAGTTACATCATTCGCGACCACGACCGCGAACGCTTCGAGGACCGCAAGCGCTACATGCAGAAGTGCGCCGAGCGGATGAACGAGAAATACGGTGAAGGGACGGTCACCTGCGAGGTGAAGGACCAGTATTATAATATGAAGGAGAAGATTGACCCTCAGATGCACGTCATCGACCTGGTGCTTCATGCCATGCAGGACTGTGGTGTGGCCCCGAAGGTGAAGCCTATCCGTGGCGGTACCGACGGTGCCCAACTGTCGTTCAAGGGTCTCCCCTGCCCTAATATCTTCGCTGGTGGCGTGAACTTCCACGGCCCCTACGAGTTCGTCAGCATCCAGTCGATGCAGAAAGCCGTGGAGGTAATCGTCAGGATTTGTGAACTGACAGCAGGCTTCAATAACTAACTGTGCAGCAGGGCGTCGAGCGACTCCTGCTCTCCCACCACCCAGATGATGTCGCCCTCCTGGAAGCGGCGGTTAGGACGGTAGGCGGAAAGGCTTTCCTTTCCCTCCTCCAGTCCGACGACCATACAACTGTACACATCGCGAATGCCGCTCTCGATGAGCGTCTTGCCGACAAACGGGCTGTCGGCCCCAATGACGAGTTGACGCAACTTCATCTCGCGCTTCTCCACTTCCGTGTCTTCACCGAAGCGTTCCCTCTCGAGGGCATCGCGGAAGGCCGTGAACTGGGCATCGCTACCGATGACCTGTAGCGTATCGCCGGGGAAGATGACATAGTCGCCATCAGGGATGTTTTCACGACGCCCGCCCCGCAGGACGCTGCTGATATGGATGCCATACTTCTGTCCGAAGTTCAGCTGCTTCAGCGTCTGTCCCATCCACTGTGAATCAGAAGGTACCTCGAACTCCGCAATATGGATATCGCGATCCAACAGACGACCCTCGTAGAGCGGTCGTTTCTTACCATGCACCTGCGCCTCGATGTCGCGGGAACGGAGGTTCTGGATGAAAAGGCGCTCGAGCGTGATGCTACGATGCTTGATCCAACGGGAGAAGATGATACCCACCACCACCAAGACACCGATGCAGATCATCAGGGCGTTGGTGAAGCGTGTCAGGTAGTTACAGATATAGAAGATGAAGCCCACAGCTATCAATCCTCTTACCAGGATGGTGAAGATGAGCGGCAGACGGTTGCGGTTGCTCTCTGCCCAGAGGGCCTTGAACTCCTCGCTGCGGTTCTTCTTCATCACCATCGCCCGCAGGAACGGGGCTATCAACAGCACTGTCAGGATGCCCGTGATGGCATTGGCATACCAATGGAGTTCCCAGCCCGGCAGTAACCGGCGCATGAAGGGCAGCACGAAGGTGAACATTAGGGCGATGGCCGCCGAGGTGAGGATTGAATAGACCACGGTGTTAACCGCCATCTGCTTCAGCAACCGTTTCCAGTTGCTCTGTTGCTGCGACTGCTGATGACTCATCGACAGATGGTTCAGCGACAGGATGATCTTCTTGGGCAGATGTCGCTCCAGACGGTTATAGGTCGGGGTGGCCAGACGGATCATGTAGGGCGTGAGGAAGGTGGTGATCACCGACACCGCCACGACCACGGGATAGAGGAAATCGCTGATGACGCCTAACGACAGTCCCAACGAGGCGATGATGAACGAGAACTCACCGATCTGCGCCATCGAGAAGCCGCAACGCATGGCCGACTTCAGCGACTCACCGCCCAGCATGAAGGAGAACGTGCCGAAGACGGCCTGACCCACAAGGATCGTCAGCACCAGCAGTAGGATGGGCAGGGCATAGTCGGACAGGATGACCGGGTCGACGAGCATACCCACCGACACAAAGAAGATGGCGCCGAAGAGATTCTTCACCGGCTCCACCAACTTCTCGATGCGCTCTGCCTCAACCGTCTCGGCAAGGATGCTACCCATGATAAAGGCACCGAAAGCCGAGCTGAAGCCCACCTTCGTGGAGAACACCGCCATGGCGCAGCAGAGCCCCAACGACACGACCAACAGCACCTCGTTGTTGATCAGTCTTCGCACAGAGCGCAGGAACAAGGGGATGGCAAAGATACCCACGACGAGCCAGAGGATGAGGAAGAATGCGATCTTGATGACCGACTGGATCATCTGCCCGCCCTCCAGGTCGTTGCCGCTGGCGACGGCACTCAGCATCACCATCATGACAATGGCCAGGATATCCTCGAGGATCAGCACACTCATCACGAGTCCGGCAAACTGCTGCTGTCTGAGTCCCAGGTCATCGAAAGCCTTATAGATGATCGTCGTCGACGACATGGCGAGCATACCGCCGAGGAAGATGCAGTCCATCTTGCTCCAGCCGAAGGCCTGCCCCACACAGACACCCAGCATCGACATGCAGAAGATGATGGTACAGGTAGAGATGATGGGCGAGGCCCCCATGCGCAGGATCTTCTTAAACGAGAAGTCAAGTCCCAACGAGAACAGCAGGAACATAACACCGATGTCGGCCCAGAGGTGGACATTGCCCACATCGACCACCGAGGTTGTGTACGGCATGTTCGGGCTGACCAAGAATCCGGCCACGATATACCCGAGGACCAACGGCTGCTTGAGACGCTTGAAGATAAGAGTCACGACACCTGCTACAACCAGAATCAGCGCAAGGTCTTCAATCAGTGTGGGTAGTTCTGCCATCTCTCAATTATCAATTGTCAATTATATTACATATCAGTACCATTGCACAGCATTCGTCGAGCCCGAACGCTTGTCATACTTCAGGGCATCGGTCAGCGTCGAGGCGTTGCAACGGAACGAGAAGTTATAACTGGTATAGGGTGCCAGCATCACATCGCACGACATGCTGAAGCAGTGGAGGTCGCGAGAGAGCGACATACGGGTCATGGAGATAGACTTGGTCTCAAAGTCGTAACCTGTATTGAAATTGATGTTCCAGCCATCGCTCAGCTGTACGTTGCCGCTGACATTCAGCGTCTGGACAATCTGGTATGGATAGCGCATCGTGTTGTAGTTGAAACGCTTGTTGTCCCTGTTCTCACTCACGGAGACGGTGTAGCCGAGATTCAGGTTCCAAGGCATCTTGAACTTCATATAACCGTCCTCATCGGTCTCCGCCTTCGACCGCTCACCTGTGGGATGCTTGGCCTTCTCCATCTCGAGGTCTACGTTACTGTCCACACTGTCCCAGTCGTCATCATCGTCCTGCTTGCGTTTCTTCTTGTCTTTATCATCATCCACCTTCTGACCCGTCAGGCGCTTGAAGAGCTTGATGACCTTGTCGTTGTTAAGACTGTAGGAGAGGTTCTGGGAGATGCCCTGCCAGCGTCCCCACTTGCCAAGTCCCCAGTAGGTGGTATGCTCACTGACCCTGGGCGTGGCCCCCACGCTGTCGGCCTCGTAGACATACGAGGCGAAGTTGGCGGCAATGTTCAGCGTGTACGACTTGGTGAGCTTCAGTCGGAGGTTGGTCCGCAGGTCGCTCAGCGGACGGATGTCTGTCGCTAAGTTATACGACATGTTCAGGCCAAGCTCGTCGATGAGACTGATCTTCTTATAGCCTGTGGAGTCATCGTCAGACTTCACCTTCATCTCCAGGTTGTTCTTCAAGTCAAGTGATATCTGCCCTTTCTTTCCTTTGCCGGGGGCCCTGTAGATGTTGATGTCGTAAGGCGAGTATTCCACAAGCGACACATTGCCATTGGCATCCGTCTTCTGGTAGGTCTTATAGTAGCCGTAACGTTCTTCACCGAAATCGGGGGCATAGTTAAAGGATACTGACGGCGTGAGGACGTGACGGATGCGGTCGATCTTATCGCCAAAGAGCTTACGGCTGGGCACATAGAAGCCATACAACTTCGTGTTGACATTCATGCTGAGTGACCAGTCATAGACATTGTAGAAGCCCGTCACCGTATCTGTCACCTCCTTCTGGTTCTGGGTGTCCCAGTGCTTCTCGGCTCGCCGGAAGAGGGTGCGGTCAGTGAAGTTGATGCTGGGCACGATGTTCAGATAGCCCAGTGCCGTGAAGGTGGCCTTGATGGGGATGGTGTGCTGCATGCCGTTCTGCCAGTCACGCGACAGGTTGGTGTGCAGGATCCTGTCCTCCTTCACATTATTGATCTGATTCTTCAGATTACCTGTATAGGACAGCGAGATCTTCTCATACCACCGCTCTGCACCAGCCGCCTTCTTACGCTTGAAGGGATAGAACTGTGAGACGGAGATGCTGACCGTCGGCAGTTCAACGTTCAACGTGGAGTCACGCATATTCTGCGACAAGTTGAACGAGGAGTTTATCGTCATGCCGAGGCTGGAGAAGCCGGTATTGAAGCCAACACCTGATGTACGGGTAGACTGTGTTCGTGTCTGAGGATTATACATCGAGGTGAGGTTGTTGGTATCGTAGGATGTCGTGGCGAAGTTCACACGGGCATTGAAGGAACGGAAAGGATTGGCCTTCGTGTCCTGCGTGTGATTCCACGTCAGCTTGAAGTCCGTCGTCTTCATGTAGTCGGGCATATTCTTCTCGCCCCTGATGGAGTTCTGATAACTCACGAGGAAGTTACCGTTGAAGCGATAGCGCTTCCTGTAGTTTGAGGTGGCAGTGACACCCCAGGATCCCTTTGTATAGATCTCTCCCAACAGCTTCAGGTCCATCTTGTCGCTCACGGCGAAATAGTAGCCGCCATCACGCAGATAGAAGCCTTTCTCCGTCTCGTCGCCATAGGTAGGCATGATCAAACCACTGGAATAGCTCTTGGTAAAGGGGAAGAAACCATAGGGTATAGCTAAGGGCAGCGGCACATCGGCCACCACCAGATAGGTCGGTCCGAATACCACATCCTTACCAGGGCGCACCTTAGCCCGGGACATGGCAAGGTAGAAGTCCGGATGAGGGTCATCGCAGGTCGTATAACGGCCATGTTGCAGATACATCTCACCCTCAGAGCCACGCTTCGACAGTTCGCTGGTCAGGTAGCCGTCGTCCTGTTGGGTATAGACATCTGCGATCAATCCTTTCTTCGACTTGAAGTTGAAAGACATGGGTCCCGTCTGATACTCATCGCTGCCCATCTTGAACACCGGTGAGCCGATGGTCTGCTGGGTGGTCGAGTCGAGGCGTCCCTCAGCATGGACGATGTTGCTGTCGAGACTCATGAAGATCTTCTCGCTGGCCAGGTCCATATTCTGGTATTTCACCTTCGACGAGCCATAGAGCCGTGCCTGCGAGATGGCCGCGCTGTACGTCAGCGAGTCGTTGGCAGAATATTCCACAGGCGAGTCGATACCACTCTTACGACTACGGTTGATGCTGTCGAGAGCCAGGGAGTCGTCGATGGCCTTATTATGCTTGTAGATAGCCAGCTCGAGCGAGTCCATCGTGGTCGTGTCGCGCTTCACCTTGGCGGCAGCCTCCCTCAGTACCGTCGTTGGAGAGGCCGGTCGCACCAGCGAGTCGCCGTCAGTAACGGCAGCACGGACAACGTCGATGGCAGCCTGCACACTATCACGGGTTACGGTTGTATCGGGGAGTGCAGGAGCAAGTTGACCTTGGAGGGAGGAATCAAGGGCAGAGATTTGATCAGCTACCTCCTTTGAAGTAGTCTTACTCCACCCCTCACCCTCTGCAATCCTCGAGAGTCTGTCAGACTTATCAGACTGCAGGGCTGCGGGTGTGCACGCCATCATCAGGATGAAGGCGCCTAAGAGCAATATGACGGGAATTCTCTGCTTCACGGCTGCAAAGGTACGAATAAAATCGCTATTTCAGCCACAGATTAACACAGATTATCACAGATTTATGAATTTATTCAAACATGTCAACCCATTTCTGGAATCGCCGGATGCCGTCCCAGCCGAATTTCTCCAGACTGCGCATGGCCTCCACCACTGTACGCTCCGTACCGGGGTGCGTCTTCGAATAGAACTTATCCGCATAGCACACCACCTGCTCTTCCAGTTCCTCTGGCATGAAGTCTTCGTGAGGCAATGGCAGCTGTTGCTGCTCGATATCCCAGGCTGTCAGACCTGTGCCCGTATGACGTTCGCAGACCCTGGCATGACGCTCCCAACCCTCTTCACGCAAGAGCTGACCGCCGATGAGACCGTGACGGATATAAGGTTCCGTACCATGACAGTAAATGCCCGGGGCGTCGCAACGGAAGATGCCGATATCATGAAGCATCGCGGCCTCCTCCAAGAACTCTGCGTCGAGCCGCAACTCAGGGTGGTTCTTCGCAATGAGCAGACAACGGTCTGCCACCTGCCGACTGTGTATCAGCAATATCCGTCGGAGGTCATTCTCCGACGGATAATACTTGTCAATAATCTTCTGGTAGTCCATGAGGCATTGACTTAATCGCGAGCTTCACGTTCAATCCACGCGATGGTGTCACCCTGACGGATCTGCTGTCCGGGCTTCACGCTGATGTCCACCAGCTTACCACCGAGGGCAGCGGGGATCTCCACGATCTCGCCCCACTTCGTCTGGAGATAGCAGAAGATGTCACCTTCCTTATAGGTCTGTCCGATGAACGGCTCGATGCAGGCTGCGGGAACGCCCTCGCCGCCAAAGCTCCAGATGAGCTGTCCAGCTAATGGAGACTTCACAGCGTCGGCCTTGGCATGCTTCAGCGCGTCGATCTCTTCCTGAGAGATCTTCTTGCCGCCACCCAACTTCGCATCCTTTGCCTTCTGGAGGTCGGCCAGGAACTGCTTCTTGGCCTGACCGCTCTTGAACGGACGGTACTGCTCTGGGTGCATGGCCAACTCGAAGAGTTCCTCGTCGTCCTGACCATAGTCCCAACCGTTCTCGTCCATCTCCTTGCGGAAATCGGGGAGAGCATCCTTGAGCAAGGTATGGGGATCCACGTCGGTAAACTCGCGGCCCTGCTTCTTGGCCAGCTCCACTAACTCGGGATCGATGGTGCCGGGAATCTTACCGCTCTTGCCGAGGATCATGCCCCAGATGGCATCATCCATCATCACATAGCGGCCCTTACCCTGCTCCATGGTCAGGAGGTTCATCAGGGCGATGTTCTTCGTGTACTGTGAGAACGGCGTCACCAATGGAGGATAACCCACACGCGGCCATACATATTCTACCTCGTTGAAGAGTTTCACGAGCATGTCGTCCATCGTCAGTTCAGCCTCACCCTTCTGGGCACGCAGTTTGTTGATCATCGTCATGATGCCACCCAGATCGGCCATCATCGAGCCCATCATTCCACCAGGCAGTCCGCAGCCGAGCAGCAGCGACGACATGTGCTTGTTGGCAGGATTGATGAAGTAGCCGAGCCAGTCGTCGATGAACTCCTGAGTCAGCGTACGAGCCTGCATGTAGGCGTTCATATTCAGATCGGCCACCTCGAAGCCCTCGTTCTTCAGCATCGAGCGCACGGAGATGATATCGGGATGCACCTTACCCCAACTCAGCGGCTCGATGGCGGTATCGATCACGTCGGCACCGTTGTTACACACCTCGAGGATGGAAGCCATCGAGAGGCCCGGGCCAGAGTGGCCGTGATACTGCACGATGATGTCAGGGTGCTTCGTCTTGATAGCCTTCGTGAGGGCACCCAGCATGGCGGGCTGGCCGATGCCGGCCATATCCTTCAGACAGATCTCCTCGGCACCTGCGGCAATCACTTCCTCGGCGATTCTCGAGTAGTACTCCACGGTATGCACAGGCGAGGTGGTGATACAGAGCGTGGCCTGAGGCGTCATGCCGCCCTCCTTGGCCCACTTGATGCTCGGGATGATGTTTCGCGTATCGTTCAGTCCGCAGAAGATGCGGGTGATGTCCACACCCTGGGCGTGCTTCACCTTATACATCAGCGCACGCACGTCGTCGGGCACAGGATACATTCTCAGGGCATTCAGTCCGCGGTCGAGCATGTGGGTCTTGATGCCCACCTCGTTGAAGGGCTTACAGAAGGCACGCACGGCCAGGTTCGGATTCTCGCCCGCCATCAGGTTCACCTGCTCGAAAGCACCACCATTGGTTTCCACTCGGGCGAAACAGCCCATATCGATAATTGCCGGCGCAATGCGCTCCAACTGGTCCTTACGGGGCTGAAACTTGCCTGAACTCTGCCACATGTCTCTGTATACGAGACTGAACTGGATTTTCTTTTTTGCCATAGTTTTAAGTTATATTTTTCGGATTTATATTCTTTCAATTTGCAAATATAGCAATAATAATTGAACTATACGCATACCTATGGCGTTTTTTTTTATATTTTTACCATTTCAGCCCCATCACGGCGACTCATGGATTACCTGCCAACAGGAATCATCTGGTGCTCAAACAGACGACGATCGGCCAGTTCAGCATACTTGGTGCCGGGACGGCCGTAGTTGGCATAAGGATAGATGCTGATGCCACCACGAGGGGTGAAGAGTCCGACGACCTCAATATACTTGGGGTCCATCAAGCGCACCAGGTCTTTCATGATCGTGTTCACGCAGTCCTCATGGAAGTCACCGTGGTTGCGGAACGAGAAGAGATAGAGTTTCAGGCTCTTCGACTCCACCATCCGCTCACCAGGGATATAGAGGATTTTTATTTCCGCAAAGTCTGGCTGGCCCGTAATGGGACAGAGCGACGTGAACTCGGGACAGTTGAACTGCACCCAGTAGTCGTTATCGGGGTGACGGTTCACAAACGTCTCCAACACCTCTGGCGCATAGTCCATCCGATACTCGGTCTTACGGCCCAGCTGCTGCAGGCCCTCGCCTTCTCTACTGACTGGCTTCTCACTCATAGCTCCTTGACTTTAAAGATGTTATAGGCGATGTCCTTGTCGTAGACATCCTCATGGTCGTGCCGTTTCGTGAACTTCACCACCCTGATGGTAATCGGCAGGGCTATGACCTCATAGAAGGTCTTCAGCAAGACCTGCGTGATGACCAGCGACGGCATCTCCTCCCACGGCAGGACAAAACTGAAGGCCAGCGGGAAGAAGATGAGGGAATCTGTCAGTTCACCGAAGACCGTGCTGAGAATGGCACGGGCAGAGAAGTTGCGCCCCTCGGACGAAAGTTTCATCTTACTCATCACGTAGGCATTGATGAACGATCCGGCGAGGAAGGCCACGAATGAAGCGGCGGCAATACGGGGAGCCAATCCGAAGATGGCATGGAAGGCCTCGTTGCGATCCCAATAGGGTGCTCCCGGAATCCAATCGGCCAAGGCTCCCATAGCCACGAAGAAGAAGTTCATGGCAAAGCCTAACCAGATGAGCAGACGAGTGCGGCGATAGCCCCACACCTCGCAAACCACATCGTTGAGGATGTAACTGACGGGGAACACCAGCAGGCCGCCTGTGAAGTTGGCCGGTCCCCACGAAATCTGTTTGGTCTCAAGCACGTTTGCCGTAATCAGGCAGACGCAAAACAGGATGCTGTAGAACATGAACAGCACACTGATCCTTTGTTTGTTGTTTATTTCCATATTTCTTGTTTTGTTAAAGGGGGTTGAGCAAGTACCCCTGTGTGACTTTTTATAATAAATAGAACAGCCAGCATATATAGAGCATGAAACTGGCTATCAGCACCAGTCCCTCACGGCGAGACACATAGTATTTGGTGAATGCGAAGAGCCAAAGGAAGCCGATGGTCACCAGCAGCATCATCAGGTCGACGATTGTGATACCCATGATACGCAAAGGATGGATGACAGCTGTGGTTCCAAGGATCAACAGGATGTTGAACACGTTAGAGCCTATGACATTGCCGATGGCGATGGCAGAGCGCCCCTTGTATGCTGCGACCACACTGGTAGCCAGTTCCGGCAGCGAAGTACCACCGGCCACGATGGTCAGACCGATGACACTCTGGCGCACACCAAAACGGTGAGCGACATAAGTGGCCGAATCGACGAAAAGGTTACTGCCATAGATCAGGCAGCCCAGTCCGAAGACAATCCAGAAGAGGTTACGCCAAAGCTGCGAATAGTCATTCGGTTTCTCGGCATTCTCTTCCAACTCCTCTTCCGTTGGCATCAGACCATCTTTCTTGGTGACATAGAATGTATAGATCATGAATCCCACAAAGCCAATAAGCAGGACAAAGCCATCAGAGCGACTGATCTCGTTGCCCCACAGGTGTGGCGATTCCATGTCGTCGAAACAGAGGACGAACAGCAATAGCGAGGCCACTACAGCAAAAGGGATGTCCTTGCGGACTGTGGACTTCTGCACCGCCATTGGCGCCACCAAGGCAGAGCAGCCCACGATAAGCGTCGTGTTAAAAATATTCGAACCGATAACATTACCTACAGCCAAGTCGGCTGTACCCTTCAGGGCAGAGACCAGACTGACGAACAACTCCGGAGCCGAGGTGCCTGCCGCGACGATGGTCAAGCCAATGACAATCTCTGGCACATTCATGCCACGAGCCAATGAGGACGCACCCTCCGTCAGGCGGTCAGCACCCCATAAGACAAGTGCCACGCCAATAATGATATACACAATATTCAACAGTGTCATATATATCCGATTCTTTACATTATTTTCAACTATTTTCGTCGTCCCAGTCGTCGTCATCGAAGAACGCGCCAAAGTCTCCTTCCAGTGAAGGCTCGACGAACGCATCCATCGCCCGTCGTTCTTTCTTCGTAGGACGCCCAGTACCCCGGGCACGGTTCACGAAGCCACTGATACGGTTCATCTCCAACAGCTCATACTGGTCGGGCGTCGTCACATTCTCGTAGATCTCCGGCACAAGCTTAGCCCCGACACGCTGTTCGATGGTCTTCAGGATCCTGAACGAATAAGTCACAGGAGGTTTCCTGACGCAGACAGTCTCACCAGCCTTGACGGTATGAGAGGGCTTCACATTGACACCACCAATTGTCACACGACCGTTCTTACAGGCATCAGCCGCGATAGAACGCGTCTTGAAAATGCGCGCTGCCCACAACCACTTGTCAATTCTCGCGACTTCAGGCATGTTTACCTAATTTATTATATTGGTTCATGGTAATGTCGATGCCAGCGAGGACGAAGCTCTGGATGATCTCCACGCCACGGTCTATACTCGGCTGGAGAGTCTTCAACTCCTCTTCGGAATAGCGACCCAACACCCAGTCTATCTGCATGCCACGGGGGAAGTCGTTGCCGATACCCATCCGCAAACGGGCATAGTCCTGACCTATCAACTGCTGGATATGTCCCAGACCGTTATGCCCGCCATTGCTGCCACTCGCCTTCAGCCGGAACTGCCCTAACGGCAGTGCCACATCGTCGCTGATAACCAACAACCGTGACTGTTCTATATTCTCTTTATTCAGCCAATAGCGCACGGCATTGCCGCTAAGATTCATGAACGTAGAAGGCTTTAACAGGAACACTTTCCGTCCCTTGAGCGACGTCTCGGCCACAAAGCCGTAGCGCCGGTCTTCAAAATGAATATTGGATGCCTTTGCAAAAGCATCCAATACCATAAAACCTGTATTGTGGCGGGTCAGTTCGTATTCGTCACCGACATTACCCAAGCCAACAATCAAGTACTTGTCCATTCCTTCTGCTTTTAGCTGTTAGCTATAGCCGTTAGCAATTATGCCTCGGCAGCCTCTGCTGCAGCAGCAGAACGAGAAGCACGGGTAGCCTTCACTGAGCATACGACAACCTGAGCAGGTGTGGCGATCTCAAGACCCTCGAAGTTCAGGTCAGCCACCTTGATGGCCTTACCAAGAGCGAGGTTCGTCACGTCAATCTCCAGCGCCTCAGGAATCTGCTTATAAGGAGCGGTCACATTCAGCTGACGAACAGCCTGGCTCAGACGACCACCGTCACGGACACCCTGAGCATGACCTGTCAGCTTCACAGGAATACCGATCGTGATGGGCTTTGTCTCGTTCACCTCATAGAAGTCGATATGCAGCAGTGCATCCGTCGTAGGATGGAACTGCAACTCCTTCATCACGGCCTTATGAGCCTCACCGTCGATAGTCAGGTTGACGACATACACATCGGGAGAATAAACGACCTTACGGAGCTGGGTAGCGGGGATTGCAAAAGCAAGAGCCTCGGGGATACCGTTCTCACCCTTCTTCTCACCATAAAGATTACAGGGAACGAGTCCCTCCTTGCGCAGCTCTTTGGCTGCCTTCTTGCCTGTTGTGGCACGCTTCTGGCCACTTACACTGAATTCTTTCATAATCTTGTGTTACTCTAAATTAAGAATTAAATACGTTGCCTAATTCACCATCACACGTTACATCTCTGACTGTGCTTTGAGAAAAAGCGGTGCAAAGGTACACAAATATTCTGAAATGGAAAAAAGAAAGCATGAAAAAATGAAAAAAAAGTGCATTTTTTAGTTTATTTCTTGCATATACAAGGATTTTTCCCTACCTTTGCATCAAGAAACAATAAAAACATCAAGTGAGATGATTAATAGAGAGATTATTAGAAACAAAATTGTTCAGTTAACCTATGCCTACTATTTAAACGGTAACAAGAACATCGACACGGCTGAAAAGGAACTATTTTTCAGTCTGTCCAAGGCTTATGACCTTTACAATCACCTGTTGTCACTGATTGTCGCAGTGACCAAAGAAGCACAGCGCAGACTTGAAGTGACTCAGGGCAGAGCTAAGCGCGAAGGAACCGAAGAACCCTCGCAGAAGTTTGCATACAACCGTTTTGCCATTCAGTTGCAGGAGAACAAAGCGCTGAATGAGTTCATCAGCAACCAGAAGACAGACTGGGCAGACACCCCTATCCCCGGACAACTCTTCGAGACCATCGAGTCAAGCGAGATATACAAGGACTATATGTCTTCCAGCGAAGACAGCTACGATGCAGACCGCGAGTTATGGCGCAAGCTTTACAAGACCTTCATCCAGGAGAATTCCGACCTCGATGCCCTCTTGGAAGACCAGAGTCTGTACTGGAACGACGATAAGGAGATCGTCGACACATTCGTTCTGAAGACCATCAAGCGCTTCAAGGAGCAGAATGGTGCCAAGGAGAAGTTGCTGCCCGAGTGGGACAGTGACGAGGAGAAGGAGTTTGCCCGCAAGCTGTTCCGCTCGGCCATCCTTAACGAGGTGGAATACCAGCACTATATGAACGAGGTATCCCGCAACTGGGATCTCTCCCGTCTGGCCTACATGGACATTGTCATCATGCAAATTGCCATTGCCGAGCTGATGACATTCCCCAACATCCCCGTCAGTGTGACCATCAACGAATACGTCGACATCGCCAAGCTCTACTCTACCTCCAAGAGTGGCGGCTACATCAACGGCATGATCGATGCCATCGCCCGCAACCTCATCAAGAGCAACCGCCTCATGAAGCACATGGACCCTGCCCACAAGGGTAAGGAGGCCGCACCGAAGGAAGGAACCGTAGAGGAGGCCGCACCCGTGAAGATGAGACACCGCAAACGCATCGTCAAGAAGAACGATGACGAGAACAAGGAGTGATTATATCATATAATAGTATAGAAATGACAAACATCATCATCGCTGCACAGTCAGCACAAGGAGGTGGCATGAGCATGATCATCATGATGGTCGCCATCTTTGCCATCATGTATTTCTTCATGATCAAGCCCCAGCAGAAGAAGCAGAAGGAGATTCAGAAGTTCCAGAACGAGCTCACCGAGGGCACGTCGGTCATCACCGGCGGCGGCATCTACGGTACCGTCAAGAGCATCGACCTGGCCAAGAACACTGTCGACGTCAAGATTGCCCGTGACGTGGTTATCACCGTCGATAAAGGCTCCGTCTTCAAAGACACCTCCAGTACGCCGCTGCAGAAATAGCCATCACTCAGTATGACCTTCCGAAGCGTATGGCGAACCGTCAGGGAATTCCTGTTCACTAAGGCGAGTAAGGAGTTTCTCATCTTCGTGTTCTTCCTGGCTCTTTCAGGAGTATTCTGGTTGTCACTGACACTGAATGAGACTTACGAACAAGAGTTCGCCGTGCCCATCTCTGTCGTTGGTGTCCCTAAGAATGCCGTACTCACTTCCGACGAGGTCGACACCATCCGCGTCACCATCCGCGACAAGGGCATCGTGCTGGTTACCTATAAATACGGTGAGGCACTCAAACGCATCGAGTTTCCATTCCGTAACTACACGCATAACAACGGTACTGGCCAGATTCCCATATCGGAAATACAGAAGCGCATCTACCAGAATCTGGTCAGCAGCTCGAAGATCACGGCCATCAAGCCAGAGAAGATGGAGTTCTACTACAGCTACGGTTCCAAGAAACAGGTGCCTGTACGGTGGAGCGGACGCGTGATTCCCGAAGAGCTCTATTTCATCTCTCGGGTATCCTATGAGCCAGACAGCGTCACCATCTTTGCAAGCGACGACAAACTCGACAGCATCAGCATGGTCTATACCGAGCAGCTCAACTACGTCAACTTCCGTGACACACTCTCCGTGGACTGCAACTTAGCGAAGCTCAGGGGGGTGAAGGCGGTGCCTGACCACATCCGCGTCAAGTTCTTCACCGACGTGCTGACAGAAGAGCGCATCTCCGGCATACCCATCGTCGGCATCAACATGCCCGAGGGCAAGGTACTGCGCACATTCCCGGCCAAGACCTCAGTCAGTTTCGTGGCAGGCGTCAGCGTCTATCGCAACCTGAAGCCTGAGGACTTCACCATCATCGTCGACTACGACGAGATCCGTCGCAACCCCTCCGAGAAGTGCCGTATCTACCTGAAGAAAGTGCCGAGCGGCATCTCACGGGCCAAGTTGGAGACGAGCATGGTTGACTATCTCATCGAATCGCAGGAATGAAGATTGGTATCACGGGAGGTATTGGAAGCGGCAAGAGCTACGTCTGCCGACTGTTGGAGGAACGGGGCTATGCCGTTTACGACTGTGACAGCGCTGCCAAACGGCTGATCCGCACATCACCGTATATCCGTCGTCGCCTCACAGCACTTATCGGTCCAGATACCTATAAGGTCCAGGAGTCGGGCGAATATATGCTGAATAAGAAGGCCGTGGCGGAGTTCCTGCTGTCGTCAGAAGAGAACACGAAAGCCATCGACCGCATCGTACACCCCGCCGTCTTCCGTGACTTCACACAGAGTGGCATGGAGTGGATGGAGAGTGCCATCATCTTTGAGTCAGGCATCTACCGCCTCGTCGACCGTGTCATTGCCGTCACCGCCCCAGAGGAACTGCGCATCCAGCGGGTGATGGCCCGGGACAACATCTCACGGGAGAAAGTCCTGGAGTGGATGAGCCGCCAACTGCCACAGGAAGAGGTCCGTCAACGTGCAGACTTCGAGATCGTCAACGACGAAGAGTCAGATATCCAGCAACAACTGGGAAACATCTTAGAAATAATATATAAGGTATAATAATATAAACTATGCAACAGACTATTTTAGCTATTTCCGGCAAGCCCGGACTTTACAAACTCGTTTCACGGGGTAAGAACAACCTCATTGTCGAGGCGCTCGATGCCACACACCGTCGCATGCCCGCCTTTGCATCAGACCGTATCACCTCACTGGCAGACATCGCCATGTTCACCGAGACCGACGACATTCCCCTGATGGATGTCTTGGAGAATATCAAGACGCTTGAGGAAGGCCAGAAGGCCAAGGTAGACCCCAAGAAAGCCTCCAGCAAGGAGTTGCAGGACTACTTCACGAAGGTGCTGCCCGAATGGGACCGCGACCGTGTCCACGTCAGCGATATCAAGAAGCTCGTCAGCTGGTACAATATACTTATTGAAGCCGGCATTACCGACTTCAAGGAGGAGATGCAGCCTACAGAAGGCGACAACATCGACGATCGCAAGGATCAGGAATAAGTCTTTAGAACTTCGCCATCTTGATGGCAACCACCGCGCACTCGTCGCCCTTATTACCTAAGCGGCCCCCGGCGCGGTCTTTGGCCTGCTGAAGATCATTGGTCGTCAGCAGGCCAAATACTACGGGGATATTGCTGGTGGCGTTCAGACGGGCGATACCTTCGGTCACCCCCTGACAGATATAGTCAAAGTGGGGGGTCTCGCCACGGATGACGCTACCCAGGATAATCACGGCGTCATAGCCGTCGTTAAGTGTCATCTGATGGGCACCGTAGATCAACTCAAACGAGCCAGGTACGGTCTTCACATGGATATTCTCGGGCAGTGCGCCATGACGCTCCAGTGTCGACACGCAACCATCGAGCAGTGCCCCCGTGATCTCAGGGTTCCACTCGGCCACAACCACACCGAAGATCATGTTCGATGCATCGGGCACCGAGTTGATATCGTAGTCTGAAAGATTCCTGGTCGCCATGTCAGAGAACTCTTAACTCTTATTTCTCAATCCTCAATTACTCACTGACACGCTCGATATAAGCATCGATCGTCTGATAAGCCATCGAGTTGAAGTACTTCTCCTTCACCGTCTGATACAGCTTCAGCGCATCAGCCTTCTTACCCTGACTCTCGAGAATCTCACCAGCCTGGATCAGGTAGGTGGGCGAGAGAGAGTTGTTGTCGGCTTCCTCGGCAGCCTTCTTCAAGGTAGAAACGGCCTTGTCCAACTGGTTCTGATGAGCGTAGGCATTACCCAGTGCACCGAGGGCAGCAGGCGACACCATCTGGTCGTCGGCACCATCATACTTCTCAAGATACTTCACAGCCTCATCCCAGTTGCCCAACTGTGCGTTGCACAGACCGGCATACAGGTTTGCCAAGTTACCGGCAGCAGTGCTGCTATAGTCGCTGGCCAGAGCCACGAAGCCCTTGTAACCCGTGCTGTCACCCTTGAGTGCCACGTCGAAGAGGCCCTGGGCAAAATACTCCTGACCCTTGGCGATGGCCGTCGAGGCCTTCTGCTCGTTGGGCTCAGACACATAAGTCTTGTAAAGCACGATACCGGCAATGATGACGATCAGTGCCACCACGGCGGCGATGATGGCCTTCTGGTACTTCAGGAAGAAAGCCTCACTCTTGTTCAGGGTCTCCTCCATCGTGGGAGCTGCCTGAGGTTGATTTTTGTTTGTTGCCATTATAATTATTGTATTTATTTTCGAAAATCGGCTGCAAAGTTACTAATTTTTCCCGAAACACCAAAATATTTAATGAATTATTCGTATCTTTGCATGCTGAATCGTATCATTTGCACTATGATTTTAGAGAAACTGTCACTCATCAACTATAAGAACATCCGGGAGGCCACGCTCGACCTGTCGCCGAAGATCAACTGTATGATCGGCCACAACGGCGCCGGCAAGACCAACATCCTCGATGCCGTCTACTTTCTCTCCTTCTGTCACTCTGCCTCCAACCCCATCGACTCGCAGGTCATCCGCCACGACGAGGAGTTCCTTTTCATAGAGGGCAGCTATCAATCTCCCTTCCTTCCTCCCCCATCCTCCACCATCGTCTCCTGTGGCATGAAGCGTGGCACGAAGAAGCACTTCCGCCGCGACAAGAAGGAATACCGCCGTCTCTCCGAGCACATCGGCCTCATCCCCCTCGTAATGGTATCCCCTGCCGACACCCTGCTTATCGACGGAGGCAGTGAGGAGCGCCGCCGGCTGATGGACATGGTCATCTCCCAGTACGACCGCCCCTACATGGAGTGCGTCAGCCGCTACAACAAAGCCCTGCTCCAGCGTAACACCATGCTCAAGCAGGAGGAAGAGCCTGACCCAGAGATCCTGGGCCTGTGGGAAGAGCAGATGGCCATTGAGGGTGAGCGCATCTACCAGCGCCGCGATGCCTTCGTCAGAGAACTCACCCCGATCTTCCAGCATTACTACGAACGCATCTCAGACTGTCGCGAACAGGTGGCCATCACCTATGAGTCCCACTGCCAGCGCGGCCCCCTGCTCGACGTCATCCGCCGCGACCGCCAGAAGGACCGCATCATGGGCTACTCCCTCCACGGCATCCATCGCGACGATCTCCTCTTCACCCTCGGCGGCCATCCCATCCGCCGCGAGGGCAGTCAGGGACAGCACAAGACCTTCGTCGTTGCCCTGAAGCTCGCCCAGTTCGACTTCCTGAAGCGCACCAACGGCGGTAACACCCCTATCCTCTTGCTCGACGACATCTTCGACAAACTCGATGCCAACCGTGTCGAACAGATCGTCACCCTCGTCGCCGGTGAGGAGTTCGGCCAGATCTTCATCACCGATACCAACCGCAGTCACCTCGACCAGATCCTCTCCGCCACCTCCCACGACTATAAGATCTTCCACATCGAAAACGGCGAAGTACATGTTTAAGCGTAGTAGCATCCTCATCCGGGAGGTCATCATGAAGAACCTCCGTGAGCAGGGACTCGAGACGCCCCTGCTCCAGAAACGCCTCGTCGATGCCTGGCCCGAGGTCATGGGCGAGGCCGTCAACGGCTATACTGCCAACCTGTACATCCGCAACCAAACGCTCTTCGTCCACCTGACCAGCCCTGCCCTGCGCATGGAGCTGTCGATGCAGCGACAGGACATCGTCCGCCGCCTCAACGAACACGTCGGCAACCAGGTGATTGCCGACATTCGCTTCCATTAAATCACTTCGTCTACAGGGATGTCGAACTCATCGACAGGCACCTCCGGCACTTTCTGGAAGTCGAAACAGACACCAATCTTATAGATATAAGGATGGGCCGCGAGGAAACGGTCATAATAGCCTCGTCCCCTTCCCAGCCTATGGCCAGTGGCATCGAAGGCCGTTCCTGGTACAAGAACGACCATCTGTTTCAAAGATGGAGATGCCTCCTTATTCAGCAAATTCACTGAATTTGGTGACCAAATACACTGAATTTGGTGAGCAAATTCACTGAATTTGGTCTCTTGGTAGATATCTCCAACAGACTCACCAATGCCGAATACGCCAGTTTTTAATGCCGACTCAGATGTATAGACATGCCACTCTAACTGTCCCTCCCCTATCACGGTGGGCAGGAGGACGGTCTTACCGGCGCTCACGAGGTCGTCGAGGAGCTGGTGGGTATAGACTTCGTCGGGCAGTGAGTAATAGGCGAGAACCACCTGGGCCTCAGCCAGACGAGGCATCAGACGGGCCACGACGGGCAGCGACAACTGCTCGAGCTGCTGCGGGGTGTACTGCTGCTTCAACTGGCGGATATGCCGCCGCAGGGATTCCTTGGTCACGGACTTCACAGACAGAGGTGATGAGCCATGAGGGCAGTATGCTGATGCGTGCTGCGGTAGTCGAAGGCACAGGCCACGGGGCCGTCGGCTGTAGGTACCGGCTGCGGGAAGGCACGGCCTTCGCGGAAGAGGCGCAGGGTCTCGATGATGGCGGGATCGTCCTGATTAAGGTATTCGGTCCAGGCCTGCTCGTTGAGGATGTTATAGATGATGCGGCTGTTGACGAAACGCTCCAGCAGCTTCTTCGACTTCTGGATCATGAGGTTACGACGCTTGAGGCCGTTCTTGTCGGCAAAGACCACGAACTGCTCCAGCGTGTTCTGGCCCTTCAAGAACCGCTCCATCTCCCTCACATCGTCCATCTTACTCAGTCGGGCCCGGTTCTCATCGGTATAGTTATAGGCGAATTGGAGGATGAGTCCCGACATCGAGGCCTCCTTGTAGTAGGAAGTCATGCCGACGGTGTCCTCGGGAATGAAGATATCCGGGGTGATGCCACCGCCGCCATAGACCACGCGGCCATTGGCGGTATGGTACTCGGGACCCGTGTGGCGGATGCTGTCCTGGGAGAAGAACTCGCCGTGCTGATAGCGCTCCAGCCAGTCACTCTCGTATTTCTCGCCGTCGTTATAGGGTTTCTGGATGCAACGGCCAGAAGGAGTATAGTAGCGGGCGATGGTGAGTCGGATCATGGAATGGTCGGAGAACTCCATAGGCTTCTGTACGAGACCCTTGCCGAAGGAGCGTCGGCCGACGATGGTACCACGGTCGTTGTCCTGAATGGCACCGGCGAGAATCTCAGAGGCTGACGCTGACACCTCATCGACGAGCACCACGAGCGGCAGGCGCTGATAAGAGCCACGGCCGTCGGCACGGTACTCCTGACGGGGATAGCGGCGGCCCTCAGTATAGACGATGAGCTGTCCGCGGGAGAGGAACTCGTTGGCAATCTGCACAGCCGACTCGAGGTAGCCACCTGTGTTATTACGGAGATCGATGACCAGATTAGAGAAGCCCTTCTGCGAGAGCTGGGCCAGGGCGATGAGCAACTCGGGATAAGTGTTCTCGCCGAAGTTTTTGATCTTGATATAGCCACTGTCGTCGTCAAGCATATAGCAGGCGGTGACGCTCTTCGTGGGTATCTCACCGCGGGTGACGGTGATGTGGCGCACCTTCTTCTCACCATAGCGGATGATGCCAAGCTTCACCTTCGTGTCCTTCGGACCCTTCAGACGGTGCATAGCCTCCTCGTTGGTCACCTTCTTGCCGACAAAGACGGAGTCGTCGACCTCGACGATCTTATCACCAGCCAACAGGCCAGCCCGCTCGGCAGGACCGTTGCCGATGACGTTCTGCACTCGGATGGTATCCTGACGGATGGTGAACTCTATACCGATGCCGGAGAAGGAACCGCGCAGGTCGTCGTTGGCGATCTCACCCTCCCGGGCGGTGATATAGACGGAGTGCGGGTCGAGTTCGCTCAGGATCTGGGGCATGGCCTTCTCGACGAGGTCGTTCACGTTGACGGTGTCGACGTACTGGTCGTCGATGATATGCAACAGGTTATTGAGCTTATTGCCGCTCGTATTAATGATGTTCAGGCGATTGCCGGAGAAGTGGTTGGCGTAGAACGTGCCGATGAGGATACCCACCACGACACCAATCGCGATCCAAAGCGGCGTAAGACGAGAAGACTTTTTCATATATGACACGACGAATTACAAATTACTGATTACACATTACAGGACCTATGACTGGTTCACATCCATGAAGATCACCTCGATGCCTGCCCGTTTCAGCAGGTCGATGCCATCGGTGAGACGGTACTGCTCACCGTAGACCACCCGGCGGATGCCGGCCTGGATGATGAGCTTGGCACACTCGATACAGGGGGATGCCGTGATGTAGATGGTGGCACCGTCGCTGTTGTTCGAGCTACGGGCCAGCTTCGTTATGGCGTTGGCCTCGGCGTGGAGCACATAAGGCTTGGTGACGTTGTTATCATCCTCACACACGTTCTCGAAGCCACTCGGCGTACCGTTATAGCCGTCGCTGATGATCATCTTGTCCTTCACCACCAGCGCACCGACCTGACGGCGCACGCAGTAGGAGTTCTCTGCCCATATCTTCGCCATCCTCAGATAGCGCTCATCGAGTTTTTGCTGTTTTGATTCCATTTCGTTTGAGTAATGCATCAATGGTGGGTTCGCCACCCTTGAACCGTTTATATAATGTCATGGGGTTCTCTGTGCCGCCCTTGGAGAGGATGCAGTCACGGAAGCGCTGAGCCGTCGCAGGATTGAAGATGCCCTCTTTCTTGAACACGGCGAAGGCATCGGCATCAAGCACCTCCGCCCACTTATAGCTGTAGTAGCCGGCCGAGTAGCCGCCTGCCATGATATGCGAGAACTGGACGGTCATACAGGTGTCTGGCAGCTGGGGCAGGATCATGGCCTTCTGCCAGGCGCGCTTCTCGAAGGGGATGATGTCGTCGGTGAACTCGTCCTTCTGCGTATAGTAGGCCATATCGAGGAGACCGAAGCTCACCTGTCGCATACAGGCATAGGCCACGTTGAAGTTACGGCTTCTGACGATGCGGTCGATCAGCTCGTCGGGCAGCGGCTCACCTGTCTGGTAATGGAAGGCGAAGGTGCGGAGGAACTCTTTCTCGACGGCGAAGTTCTCCATGAACTGCGAGGGCAGCTCCACGAAGTCCCACCACACGTTCGTACCGCTGAGACTCTCGAAGCGGGTGTTAGCAAACATACCGTGCAGAGAGTGTCCAAACTCATGAAGGAAGGTCTCTACCTCGCCGAGCGTCAGCAGTGCAGGCTTCTCGGTCGTGGGCTTGGTCAGGTTCATCACCACACTGACATGGGGACGCACATTCCTCATGTTATCGGGGCCGAAGGGCTTCTTCGCATCGAGGCGCTCCATCCACTGGCCCTGGTATTCCGTCATCCAGGCTCCTGCCTGCTTGCCCTTACGGGGATAGAAGTCGGCGTAGAATACGGCCAAGTAGGAGCCATCCTTGTCGAACACCTCATAGGCCTTCACGTCGGGATGGTAGACGGGAATGTCCTTGTTCTCTCGGAAGGTGATGCCATAGAGACGGTTGGCCAGGCCGAAGATGCCGTCGATGACCTTCGACAGCTCGAAATAGGGGCGCAGCATCTCGGCATCGATATTGTAGCGCTGCAGCTGTAGCTTATGGGAGTAGAACGAGAAGTCCCAAGGCTGGAAATCCCCTTTCCTCATATCCTTTACGAACAAGCGTTCGATGGCAGCAACCTCCTTCTTGGCCGGTTCCTTATAGGCAGCAATGAGGTCGTTGAGCAACTTATAGACGCTACGGACGTTTCCGGCCATACGATGCTTCAGCACATAGTCGGCGTAGGTCTTATGGCCTAAAAGCTGTGCCAACTCGCGGCGCACATTGATCAACCGCTGACAGATCTGAAGGTTGTTCTCCGTATTGTCGTGTATACACTCGGTGTTCTTGGCCATATACATCTGGCGGCGCAGTTCACGACGAGTGCTATAGGTCATGAAAGGGGAATAAGAGGGGAAGTCGAGGGTGAATACCCAGCCTTCCTTACCCTGCTCCTTCGCCGCCTGGGCGGCTGCCTCACGGGCACTGTCGGGCAGTCCGTCGAGGTCGGCCTCGTCGGTGATGTGCAAGGTGAACGCCTTGTTCTCCTTCAACAGGTTCTGCGAGAACTGTAAGCCAAGCATCGAGGCTTCCTCCGTGAGTTGTCGCAGCCGTTCCTTGCCGGCAGTATCGAGGAGGGCTCCGCTACGCACGAAACCGTCGTAACAGTTATCGAGGAGCATCTTCTCCTCAGGCGTCAGCTTACGGTGATGACGGTGCACATACTTGATGCGTTCAAAGAGCCGTTCGTTAAGACGGATATCATTGGCGTGCTTCGTCAGGATAGGACTCATCTTCTGGGCCAGTGCGTCCATCTCGTCGGTGGTCTCTGCAGACAACAGATTGAAGAACACACTGCTGACACGAGACAGCAGGTCGTAGTAACCGTTGCCTTCTTTCTCGTCGTCAACGCTGATGATGGTATTGTCGAAGGAGGGCTTCTCGGGATTGTTGATGATCTTCTCTATCTGCTCGTCGTCACGGCGGATGCCTTCCAGCATGGCCTCCTCAAAGTCTTCTAAGGTGATGCGGTCAAAGGGTGCCGTGTCATGCGGCGTATCATAAGGTAGGAAGAAAGGGTTTACCCTCTTATTGTCTGCTTTCATACGGAAATCGTTTTCTGGGATGCAAAAGTACAAAAAAAGCCACAGAATATATGGATTATCACTGATATTTTAATTTATTTTACATCAGCAGGCGCTCCAGCTGCGGGATTTCAATCCTGCCCCGATGCAATTCGAGCAGGCCGTCGGCCTGCATGCAGTTCAAGACCCGCGACACATTCAGACGGCTGTCATGGACTTCCTCTGCCAGCCGCTCCATGAGTAGATGGAAGGTCTTCGCCCCTGCGGGGTAGAGGGTATGCTGGAAGAAGAAGCGCACGATCCGCCCCTGAAGGGTCTGCGGACTGCGCCGCCACTGCGACTGTATCAGCTTCTGGGTCTGCGTGGCAAAGTGATTGATCAGGTTCAGACGGAATACGAGGAAGTCCTCGGAGAGTCGCACCACCTCTTCCTTGTCGAGTGTCAGGAAGTTCACATCTGTCAAAGCATAGAAGCTATGGGTATACCGCTGGTAGTAGCCGAAGATGCTCTCCTGCTGAAGGATATACGGCGACGACATCTGTTCGGTGACCGAATACCGGCTGTCGTCACTGAAGCTCTCTATCTTCAGCGTGCCGTTAATCAGGAAATACAGATGGGTGCAGGGTTCTCCGGCCTGGATGATCTGTCGGCCAGCGGCCACCTTCTGGAACCCAAAGCGGGTATGACCGGCCACAATCTCCAAGTCGTCGCGACTCATGCCCTGGAACAATGGGAACTGGAGTAGTCTGTCGTATATCTGCAGAACGGCCACTATTCCTCGATTTTGTTACGGAGAGAAGGAGAGAACCACACGGCGAGATCACCCTTGCCATCACCATAGATGAGATAAGCCATCAACTCAGGATGCCGTTCCAGCAATTGCTGGGCCCGCTCCATACCCATCACCATGAACGAGGTGGCATAGGCATCGGCGATGGTACAGCTCGGAGCAAGGACGGTGGCAGAGAGGATGCTGTGCTGCACAGGGTAACCCGTCTTGGGATCGATGGTGTGGGCATAGCGACGGCCGTCCTTATAATAGAAATTGCGATAGTTGCCACTGGTAGCCATCGCCTTGTCAGTGACATTCAGGACCGTCTGCAGCTCATGCCCTGTGCTCAAGGAGTCTTCCGTGGGCTTCACCACACCGACACGCCACGGCAGGCGCTGGGCGTTCACACCACAGGTCACCACCTCACCGCCAATCTCTACCATATAGTTCTGAACACCTCGGTCGTGCAGCATCCGGGCTACGACATCCACGCCAAAGCCCTTGGCAATGGCACTACAGTCGAGCATCATACGGGGGTCCTGCTTCTTCACCCTTCCGTCGGTGAGTGTCACCTTCTGATAGCCGATGATCTTCCGCAGGCTGTCTACCTGATGGGCGGTGGGCATCTGCTCGTTCTTGAAGCCGAAGCCCCAGGCGTTGACTAAGGGTGCCACAGTGATGTCGAAGGCTCCCTCGGTGTCGCGGGATATCTCTATCGCCTTGTTGAACACCTCGATGAAATAGGGATCGAGCGTCACCTGGCGGTTCTGGTTCACTGCCGTGATCACTGACTCTTTGTTGAAGGGCGAAAGGGAACGGTCGACCTTCATCAGTTCGTTACGGATAGAGGCGCTCAAATCGGAGTCACACTGATAGACCACCTTATAGGTCGTCCCGAACACGAAGTCCGTCACCTGACGATATGGCATCGAGCGCTGCTGACTGATGATCAGTATCGTGCCGATGATCAACAGTGCGAGGAACGGCAACTGCCACATCAGTTTCTTCTTCTGTTTCTCGTCCATAGGCTTAGATATCAATGATCACGTTAAAGGTAGCTCCCAACTTCGTGTCGTAAGTACCGAAGCCCGGCACATACCACGTCTTGTCCAGGCCACCTTCCTCCGAATGAGCCAGGCGCTGCTTATATCTCACGCTCCAGCCCAGATGCAGAGGACCGAAGATCTTAGCGTCGATGCCGACAACAATCTCGGCCCAGTGATACTTGCAGGAAGCCTCCCGTATGCCGTAGCCTGTATCCCATTTCCAGACAGGATCGGGGAAGTCGGGACGGGAAATGTCTAACTTATAAGAAGTGAAGCCATAGCGCAAACCTAAATAGAGGCGGTTAGGCCCATGCTTCGCTTTCAGCATATTCTTGTCTACACCTATTTTAATATAAGGGGCGGAGGTGCTGTAGTAGATACGCGTCACCTCATCGTCGTGGGTGGCCTTGCCCAAGCCGGCCTCTACAATAGGGAACCACTCGTCGTGAAGGTTCACCCGAAGGGCGGCTTCATACTGTCCGTAGTCAGACAATGCCAGCATGCCGGCTCCTACCAGGTCGAAGGATACGGCGAAGCCGCGGAACATCGGGATGGAGTCTTTCTGGATGGAGAAGAACTTCACCTGTGCCTGAGTGGCCGTCGCAGCAGCGATCAGCAACAGGCTAATCGTCAGTCTTCGGATAGAGGTAGACATGTACGACAGCATCGTCATTGGTCACTGAGGGGTTAATAATCACTACGGAATCCAGACAGTTATGGGTATGTCTGACATCTGTCAGCTTGTGGAAGAAGCTGGCATTGCAGTCGACGGACTCGAAATGGGGGATGTCTTCTTTCTTGAGCCAAAGGGTATCGGCCAGGTGCAGGCTCTCGCTGTCGAAATGGAGCACCAGTTGATCCTCGGGATGGGAGTAGCTGATGGGGAGATGGAACGTGCTGGTATTGACACCTTTATTAAATAAGATGGTGTCGCTGCCGTCTTGACGGGCTGTCACTACCGTCAGGGTATCGCCCAGACTCAGCACAGAGCCGTCGCTGCCGGTAAACTGGTACTGCGTTCGTACCAGGCTGTTCACCGGACAGTCTATGGAGGAGCATGACACTACGACCATCGCCATCAGAAGCACCACCCATTTGTTCATATCGTCTCTTCTATCTGATAGTCGTTGCGGCCACTCGACGAACGACTGATAAGATCGCCGAGGAAACCAGTCAGGAACAACTGTGTGCCGATGATCATCATCGTCAGGGCAATATAGAAATAGGGAGAGTCGGTCACCAACCTTTGAGGAATATGGTTGGCCAGGCACCACAACTTGTCGGCGCCGATCACGAAGGCAGCAATGAAGCCGATGACGAACATGATGGTGCCTAAGAAGCCGAACACGTGCATGGGCTTCTTGCCAAAGGTGCTGAGGAACCACAGCGTCAGAAGATCCAGATAACCGTTTACGAAACGGTTCAGTCCCATGAACTTCGAAGAGCCATACTTACGGGCCTGGTGGTGCACCACCTTCTCGCCAATCTTGTCGAAGCCCGCATTCTTTGCCAGATAAGGGATATAGCGATGCATCTCGCCATACACCTCAATGTTCTTCACCACAGCCTTACGATAAGCCTTCAGCCCACAGTTGAAGTCGTGCAGGTTCTTGATGCCGCTGATCTTACGGGCCGTGGCATTGAAGAGTTTCGTCGGCAGCGTCTTCGAGATCGGGTCATAACGCTTCTGCTTATAGCCGCTCACCAAGTCATAGCCGTCTTCCTTGATCATACGGTACAGCTCGGGTATCTCGTCGGGAGAGTCCTGAAGGTCGGCATCCATCGTGATGACCACATCGCCCTGAGCCTGCTCAAAACCACAATACAGGGCAGGGCTCTTGCCGTAGTTCCGCCGGAACTTGATACCTTTCACACAGTCAGACTTACTGGCCAGATCGTTGATCACCTGCCACGACTCATCGGTAGAGCCGTCGTTCACGAAAATCACCTCATAGCTGAAGCCGTGCTCCTTCATCACCCGTTCAATCCAGGCATATAGCTCCGGCAGCGATTCGGCCTCATTATATAGAGGTATAACTACTGATATATCCATTTTTTACCTTTGTACCTTTTTACTTTTTTACTTTCTTACCTTTTTACCCGCTGCATCGCCAACCCGATGGGAAGGGCGAGCACAAAGCCGATGATGATGTTCACCGTCAGGATGTTCAGCGCATAGTCTATCGGGCGGATATTCGCCATCTCCGAGAGACTCTCCTCAACCATCTGCGTCATACCGTATTGAGTGACCAGTGCCTTACCCTCGTCAGAGCTCAAGACTTTTGAGAAGGTGCTCAACAGATAGCCGTGGTCTACGTAGGCAAAATAAAGGAACTGGACCACTGCCAACAGTATGGCCCCATAGAAGAACACAAACACAGTATAGGCATAGCCACGCTTGAAGGAGATCAGTCCCTCACGCCCCTCATCACGGAACTTGCGCAGCCGCCCTGCCACAAAGAAGGGCGTCAACACCGCCAAGCCTAATGCCAGCATCCCCAACAACTCGTTCGTAATGCCAAGGATATAACAGGCGAAGCTTGCCGTCCATAGCAAGGCGAGGAAAAAGCCGTCCTGACGGGCATAAGCCTTCAATTGTATATATTCCGGTGCTGTCATCAATTTAACATTTAACTCTTACAGCCTGCAAAATTACGCATTTTCCTGCACATAGCGAGTCCTTTCACTCAAAAAATAGTTAAAAAGCAAAAACTTTTCACTTTTCACTCACCACTATTCACTTTTTTATTGTACCTTTGCAGCCGCTAAGCAAAACGGGCAGTCCTGTACGGCCAGCTCCCTTTGAATCCCCCAGGGTGGGAACGCAGCAAGGGTATTAGGTTGTAGCGGCGCGATGCAGGTAGCTGCCCACCCGCCTCTTTAGCTCAGTTGGCCAGAGCACGTGATTTGTAATCTCGGGGTCGTTGGTTCGAATCCGACAAGAGGCTCAAGGATAGGCGAAGCCAATTTAGCCGAAGGCTCAAGGATAGGCGAAGCCAATCCAGCCGTAAGGCTCTAAATTTATAACTATGAACAAAGTTAGCATTATTATTCTAAGCATGCTCTTCTGCTGTACCCTATCGCAGGCACAAGAGACCAAGAAGAGCGAACTTCAGCAACGTGCTGAGGCGGTAGATCCCCAACAAAACATTGCAACGGCAAGGTCGCTTTATATCCATGCCTTCAACGACTACTACAACAGGGGGCAGATGCGCCAGGGAGTAGAGTGCGCCGTCAAAGCTGCATCACTCTATTATTCAAAAGAGAACTATTACAAGGAGGCTTTCGATCTGCTGCGCCGTGCCGATGAGGCCATCAACTCCGCAGAGAAGGAGAGTCAGGCAGACAAGGCCGCCATGCACTACCTCGTCACCAAGGAGCGTCTGCAGATGTATATCAAGCTCAGGAAGAGTGAGAGCGCCAAGGACCAGCTGAACATCATGGAGAACCAGGCAAGTCAGGCCAACGACGAGAACGTGAAGAACGACCTGCTCTACACCAAGGCCATCTATTACTACACCTTCGGCATGAACACTCAGGGCAACGCCGTCTTCAAGGAGATGGCCGACAAGCTGACAGCCAGCAAGGAGTACGACAAGGTTGACGAGGTGTATCAGACACTCATCGCCAACGGCCGCAAGAGCAATAATGCCAACATGGTGGCACAGTCGTACAGTAACTACCTCGCCTGGAAAGACTCCACCAGCGCCCTGAAGCATGCCGACGAGATCGGCGCCCTGAAAAAGCAGATTGCCGACAACGAAGCCACCATCGCCGAGAAAGACAGCTCACTCTCCACGCGCTGGTTCTTCATCATCGGACTCTGCATCCTGGCAGCTGCACTGGCAGCAGCACTCGTCATCGGAGCAATCGTACTGATGCGCTTCATCCTCCTCGACCGCAAGCAGAAGAAAGTCATCCGACTGGCCAACGAGAGCAATGCCCTAAAGGCCAAGTTCATCAGTAACATATCCGCCCAGCTGGAGCCCACATTCCAGAAACTCGACAGCACGAAGCCAGAAGTGAAGGCACTGCTTGAGTTCTCAAGCCACATACAGACACTTTCCGAACTGGAAAACAAGGACAGCAGCGAGATCGAAGTGGAGGACATCCCCGTGCCGCAGTTCTGTGAGAGCCTGATAGACCAGATCCGTGATAAGGTGAAAAATGACGTCAACCTCACAGTCAACGCCCCTGACATGAGGGCGAAGATCAACAAGGAATACGTCTCGCATATCCTGCTCCATCTGCTCAGCAACGCAGCTGAATACACTCCGGCAGGCGGCAGCATCGCACTCGACTTCAAGAAGCGCGGCCCCCACTCCTATCAGTTCCTTGTATCCGATACAGGCTGTGGCATCCCCGAAGAGAAGCGCGAAGACATCTTCAAGCCCTTCCTCGAGATTCGCGACCTCACTACCGGCGACGGACTCGGACTGCCCATCTGTAAGCAGATGGCCCTGAAGATGAATGGCGACCTCGACATCGATCCCAAGTTCACCAAGGGCACCCGCTTCATCCTTGACCTACACGCATAATCAAACATTCAAATAAGAGCAGGCTCTGTTGTCTTTCCGACATCAGAGCCTGCTCTTCTCGTCTATTCCTTTTTAGCTTTGCACAAAAAACCAACGTCGCATTGTAATTTTTGTAATACTCCTGCGACTAATAGGGTAACAAAGCGATCAGAATGATATGGAGACAAAACCATTAGAGAAAGAATTCCTGACCATGATCTCAGCGCAACAGCGCACGATCTACAAGGTGTGCTACATCTACGCCAAGGACCAGGACGACCTGAACGACCTGTTTCAGGAGGTGGTACTCAACCTGTGGAAGAGCTTCCCTCACTATCGGGGAGATAGCAAACTCACCACTTGGGTCTACCGCATAGCGATGAACACCTGCATCACCTTCCTGCGCCGAGCCGGCACGAGGCCTCAGACCATCCCGCTGACAATAGACGTGGCCGGTCAGTTGGCAGAAGAGGAGGGTCGCACAGGGCAGTTGCAGGAGCTCTACCGTCTCATCAACCGGTTAGGGAAATTGGAGCGCGCACTGATTCTCCTCTGGTTGGAAGAACGGAGCTATCAGGAAATGGCCGACATCCTCGGCATCTCGAAGGCTAATGTCGCCGTCAAGCTCAATCGCACCAAAGAGAAACTCAAGCAAATGGTAAAAGAGTAAAAACAGTAAAATGTTGAACAATTAAAAACGTCATGAATATGGAACTTGATGAACTTAAAAACAGTTGGAACGCACTTAACAAGCGTCTGAATGACAGCGAGGTAGTGAACCTGCGCATCGTCAAGGAGCTGATACAGCAGAAGACCAAGTCGGCCTTCGACCGTCTCTTCAGCCAGAACCTCCACAGTTTCGTGGTATCCTTCGTGATCATCGCCGTGATGTTCCCTTGGATCTATATGCACACCCCCATCTCTACCACCTCGTTCGTGATTGTTGAAGTCGCTATGGTGATAGGTATGATACCCCAGATATGGAAGCTCACGCTGCTCTCTAAGTTTAATCTGGAGGAGAAGAAGTGTAATGAGCTGAGCCGTCTGGTGCTCCGCTACAAGCAGATACGCCACAACGAGTCCATCTGGGGCATCGCCTTGGTAGCTCTTACTTTCGTAGCCTTCTACATCTCGGAGCTGTGCTTCAACGAGGCTGTGACCTATGTCTTCGGCCCCAAGATTCTGCGGGTCGTCGGCATGACACTACTCACCTTTACCCTGGCCTATGTGATTGGCCTATGGCAGCGCCGTCGCCACGCCCAGCAGATGCTGGAGATAGAAAACGGTCTGTCGGAACTACAGAAATTTGAGAACTAAGCATAAAGAAGCCCCGATCCAGAAATGGGTCGGGGCTTCTTCATCTCGTTATACCTTATTATATTATAAGTTGCAAATATCACAAGGGGACTCTAATGAGCCCAACCCATTTATGAGCCAAGGCATTTAAAACGAGACCTTATAATTCTTATCACCTACATTTATTATGAATATGCCCTTGCCCAACTGCATCAATTCACTTTCCGAGGCTGTTACTGACTTGATGAGTTTCCCCTGAAGGTCATAGACATTTATTCGAGTTTGCTGAGGTAAGTCTTTAAGTAGAATCACACCGTCTTCTTCGATTTTGATTCCTGGCGCTGTCCCTTGAGTTGCTGACCTAATATAGGTAGCAGCACTTTCAAAAACGGCATTCACCACATGATTAGCCAATACATTATCAAAAGTATATTGGCCTCCTGACAACTGCCATGTACAGTCCATGTAGTCAACATAGAGAGCACTTAACTTCCATCCCTGCTCAGCATCAACATCAATAGTAGCCGACTCACCTTCGCCAACAAGTATACTGATTCGTCCATTTTCCACAGGGAAAGATATCCGATATTTCTCCTTCAGGTTCTTCAACTGAGGATAGGAACCTGACTTGAACTCCCAAACATCCGTGCTGAACCCATCAAGACGCATACCAGAAGTAAGATAGTCGCTCGACACACCAGTACCATATGACTCACTCACCATTGCAAAGTTGGAGTTATAGAAAGCATTCGATACAGAGAACTGTGTATAGGTCGGGCCTATTGAGCCTATAAAGTACTGTGCTACGTCCGTCCTGAAGTCTTCTGGAGCAAAAACAACATTGTTGATCACTGTCTCATGGGCAGCACAGATTCCACCGACAAAGGTGTTCTGCTTATTGTAGGAATAGTCATAAACACTTAGAATTCCACTGAAAATACAATCCTCGATCTTTGATGCATATGCGGCAATTCCACCAATATAACTACCATTTGTCGTGGGGTAAGCGGGAATGGAAAGTCTGCCTGTAACTGCACACTGCCTGATAACACCTCTGGCATTTGCTACGAGACCTCCGAAGTGTCCAGACATATATGCATTGAAATTACTCCAGTAGTTGACTCCTCCGTCAGCTTTACAATATTCAATATTCTCAGCCTGGCCTGCCATAAGTCCTGCATAGGTAAAACTGTCACCTGATTTATAGAAGTTGTATGTAGTCATACAAGAACAATGGTCAATGCTACCGCCATTGGCCATGATGCCTCCCATATACTGTACATTATCGGCAACAACTCCCATTGACTGCTTATAATCGATCGTAGCAGTAACCCTCAGCGATGTAATGGTTCCTTTCACATTCCCGAAAAGCCCAACAGTCATAACCCCTGCAGGATTGGGCAATTGCGAAGTATCAATGTATAAGTTGCTGATAGAGTGTCCCTTACCATCGAACGTCCCACAAAACTCCTTTCCGCTGAAAGATGTATTGCCATAGCCAATCGGAGTCCATTGATAGCCGTTCAGGTCTATATCATTTTCCAGATATACAATTTTACCTTCGAACGAGAATCCAAAGGCATTAACAAGCTGAGACAGCCCATTAAACTCGTCAGCCGAATAGATGTGAAACTCTGTTTGTTGTTCATCATACCAACCAGCATCAAGGCTAGCTCCATCCCATACATCGGCTTTAACGCAGAGGGTCAACCCCAGCATAGCCAGCAATAAAATTCTCTTCTTCATTTTTCGTATGATTTGTTATTAAGATGATTAATGCCAAATAAAAACGTGAGCAATTAACTTCGCTTACGTTCTTCCAGGTATCGGCAAACACCCAATGCACTTTGACGAGTAATGCTCACGCCACCAGGCGCGAATCATCAACTTCTTTCTTGTGCATTCTTTCGATATTTTGCCGATTTCGGAAAGAACAAGATTCAGCGGACGCTTCAACGTATATGTCAGTTCAATGTATCTTCTATGTCATAACCATTTATTGTTTTATGATTCCTATTTAATACTTTACCTTAAATTCTGCTGGCAAAGATAAGCAAATATTTCGAAACATGCAAGAAAAAGCAAGAATCTTTTCTTGAGTCCTGCCATATTATTCTATACACTGTTAGTCCAAAATGTCTGAAAGTAACTCACGAGGACAGGTACAACGGGTTAACTCACTAGTCCTGTCACATAATTTGACGCACATCAAATTTTTTTGTTGCATTTCACTTCCACTTCCACCAAATCTTCTGTATCGCCTTTATTTAAAGGTGTTTCAGAAGGTGGAAGTGAGCTATTTCACTTCCACTTCACTTCCACCTTTTTTGAGGGCGGGAAACGGGGAGAAAGGATAGACCAAACCCGGAGAAAGGTGGCACCTTTCTCCCAGTAAATAGGCACCTTTCTGCAGGTTTGCAGCCACCTTTCTCGCACAAAAAACCGCTCGTTCGGTATCGAATTTGAGGTGGAAGAGAGGTGGAAGTGAAAAAGTTCACTTCCACCTCTGGAAATGCCGATGTACACAGGGGTTTCTGAAGATTTAGTGGAAGTGGAAGTGAATTGCTCCAAAAAAAAATTGAAGACAGGAGACATCTTCTGATACTACTTCAAACTATTTGCATTTGCATACAACAAAAGAAGCCCTGAATCATTAATGACTCAGGGCTTCACACTCTATAAAAGACGGCGGCCTCCTACTCTCCCGCATTGCATTGCAGTACCATCGGCGCAGGCGGGCTTAACTTCTCTGTTCGGAATGGGAAGAGGTGGGACCCCGCTGCAATAACCACCTGATAACTCGCGAATTGACAATGGA
>JAFTFO010000046.1 GCA_017449495.1 Prevotella sp.
AGTACTCTTCGTTCTTACTACCATCGGCATTGGTGCCGAGTACGTCAGCAGTCAGCGGCATGCCGCAACTCTGACAGAATTTCATTTTCTTTTCCATATTTGTTACTTATTATTGTTTTACATACGTGCCTTCTGCTTCTCGCCAGCACCAGAGCCACGATACTTAGAGCGGGCCTCGTTGAACTTCCACGCGAGGTTCATCGTGAAGGTGCGCCGGGCAGGGTTCTTGACGGTCAAATCGCGATAGCCATAGATGATGGCCTCGGTCTTGTTGGTGTTGAAGAGGTCATAGCAACGCAGGTCTATAGTCAGTTGACCTGCACGGCGCAGACTGATGTCACGCTGCGCCCCGAAATCGGCTTTGAACTGAGCCCGCTCAACGCTGAAGTTGTTCATCTGACCTTTCGGACATCCCGCAAAATTGGCACTCAGACGCCAGCCCTTCGGCAGTTCGATGTCGTTTTGCCACGAGAGACTGAAGTATGGGCGATCTAGCGTCTTGACAGAGCCATCTGCACAGGGTGACTTATAGTTCTGGAAGGATGCATAGACGCTCCATGAGGGATGCCAGCAGCCTATTGTTGGACGGGCGTAGGCATAAATGCCCAGTTGGTTATAGTCCTCTTCACTATTGATGGGGTGAACGAGGCTGACGAGCGGATCAGCGGAGCCGGGATAAGGCTCGGTTGACATAGTCACATTATCCCTGATGCGGCTGAAATTGACGTTCAAGCCAAGCCATTTGTAACCGGCATTCAGCACGAGGCTGTGGGTATAGGTCGGCAACAGATAAGGATTTCCGCTTTGGTAGGTATAGCGGTTGATATAGATGGCCGAGCTGGTCAGGTTGCTGTAGTTAGGGCGCTGGATGTCCTGGCGGTAAGAGAGTGAGAGCTGCACCTTGCCAATGGGGACAGAGACGGATGCCGTGGGGAACCAGTCGCCATAGTCACGGCACACCTCGTCCTGGCGCACGCCAAAATTATAATAGTCGTTCTTCAGGTGCTCATAGCGCAGACCTGCCTGGACATATACTTTACCGAACTGCCGCCCATACTCCACGAAACCAGCTGACGACTTCTCGTTGATCTCGTTGTCGGTGGCCTTAACTGGCACATTTTCTGTAGCCGTGAAGTCGTAGGCATCGGTGCGGTGGTTGTAGCTGTACTCGCCACCAACGGAGAGGTTGCCTTTCCAAACGGGATAGCTGAAGATGAGCTTCGATGCCCAGAAGTTATTGCCACTGAGGGTGTTGCTGGTGATGGCACGGACAGTTCCATAGGAAACGCCTTCGCTCGTCAGGTCAGGTGCGGGATTGGTGGTTTCCGTCGTGCTGCCTGGCGTCTTGGTGTCGTCGAAGAGACCGTCGATGTTGAAGTCGATACCCAGTTGGCCCACCTTACCGTTATAATAGGCATTGAAGATATGTTTGGTAAATGTCTCGCCCTGCCAGATACGGCTCTCCGACTGCTCAGCATACTTGCCGTTCTCGTAATTGACGGTATAGAACGTGCTGTTGAAGTCGCCTTTCGGGTGACGGTCGTACTTGTAGTAGGCACCAAAGCTGTGGTTCTCGTTTACCATATAGTTCACCTGCAACTGCGGCGACCAGCCCTTCCAGGGCATCTTGCTGTCCTGCGTGGTGTAACTGTCCACCTTATCGGGGCCTACGAAATAATAGAGGTGGTTCTCCTGCAGCGACTTGGCATGACCGTAACTGCCTGCCCATAGCGAGGCCGTCACGTCGAGGCCGCCCGTGCGGTAGTTCAGGTTGAGATTGTCGTTCACCGTCCAGCCATACTGGTACATGCCCTGCGTATTGTTCTGGAAACTGAAGCCCTCGCCCTGTGTTTTTTTCAGTGTCAGACGCACCACAGCCTTCGTCGAGGCTGCATAGCGGGCACCAGGGTTGTGCACCACATCTACATGATGTATCTGACTGGCGTCTATGCGGGCGAGTTCCTTGAGGTCTTGAACCCGCCTTCCGTTGATATACACCTCGGCATCGCCACGCCCTAGTACCTTCACGGCACCACCGTCCTTCTCGGCTTCCAACGAGGGCACCTTGTTCAGCGCGTCAGAGGCGTTGCCGGCTTTCTCCAGAATGGTGCCGGCGATGGTGGTACGCATGGCATCGCCTTTGACTCGCGTCTTCGGCAGACGACCCTTTACTACAACTCCACCCAACTGCTGCGTCTGGTTAAACCAGAGCGTAGTATCAGTAGATATACTATCGTTCATCTGTGCATTTGCTGTCATCGCAATCATCACTACTGCTATGCAGGCTGTTAACCTGAAAATACTCTTTTTCATATACTTCTTTTTTCCTAATTTGACGTTGTCTGACTTTTATTTGTTGCAATCTTCATTCATTCTTGATACTCACCCCACCAAAGAAGTTGCTGACGGTGATATGTAGGCTATGGGCACCTTTGTCGGAACACATGGCTGCGTCGTTTCCCACACCGCCAATGAAGCTGCGGCTCTTTACGATGACATTCACATCAGTTGGGACAAATAGTTCAACGCCACCAATAAAGGTATGGATGTCTATCTCCTCATCCTCCGTAATAACGGCCTTGCGCAGATCCATCCGTATGCCTCCACAGAAAGCATCGAGACGCGCCCCACGGAACGGTTCGCCATGAAAGACGTACTCATCGCCGCCATAACGGGCCACGCAGACAATACGCTTGCCATCATCGCCGATGGGCAGGGGACGTTTCAGCCACTGGTCTGGGTGGTGCTGGTAACTGCTGATGATGAGTTCTATACCAATATATATAATAAGGCCTACGCCAAAGTACGTCGTCCATGGCTGCTGCCACAGCCACTCTAAATACACGATGTTCCACATGTCGGCCAACTTCAACAGACCGGCTACGATGAAAATGATTCCAAAAACAGTTCTTCTTCTCATAATCTTCTTTATATTTGTTCTATTAGTCGCTTGAATCGTGAGAGAATTACAAAACGGCATGTTTTTTTTTCGACCGCAAAGGTAAGAAGAGGGCGCTAACCATGCAAATTTCTGGGATATTCTGCATAAATCTGTGACGAATGGCATGATTAAGCGAGTGAAAAATCAAGTTTTACTTGAATTTTTCCGAGCGTGAATGCCTTCGAGCGAAGCTCAATGGCAATGAAAGTGGGATAAAACGGCTGAAATGTGACGAATGGTTTGATGGATTCGAATAATTTGTCGCAGTTCAATTCTTCCGTGGATGACCACCCTGTGACAACTATCCGAATATAGTACACAGACGATACAGATTTCATAAAAAAGTAGTACCTTTGCACCCATGGAATCAAATAGTGAACTGCAACGATACACCATGCTGG